>DUEW01000140.1 GCA_011174845.1 Anaerolineae bacterium
ACTCAGGATGACATTGTAAAGACATAGGATCGCACAGGCAAGGAAGATCATCCAGCATCTTCGACCGTGAGCCCCTGAATGATCTGCGTCCTGAAGTGAGGTCCCCGTAAACAGATGTAGCCGCACCCTTCAGGGTGGCGGATGCGCAGGCTAAAGCCTGCGGCTACAGATGAATATTGGGAGGAGTTTTTTGCTGTAGACACACTCTTTAGGGTGCGCAGATGCGCAGGCTAAAGCCTGCGGCTACAGATGAACATTGGGAGGAGCGTTTTGCTGTAGCCGCTCCCTTCAGGGTACGCAGATGCACAGGCTGAGATCTACTACTTGTAAGGATATTCTGACGATAAGCCTCATTTTCGTGGACGGTTGGTACTTGCCTCAACGCAGGTTTGACTCTACTCTGCACATGAGCCAAATGTGCTGCTCATAGGGTGATTTGCTATTTTGATGATGATGGTGTACGTTGTCCCACTTGATCCACGTTCTCGTATCAAGTAGGATTTTGCTGCTCATCGGACGAAGTATGAAACTGGGTTTGTTGGGGATATGATGAGAGTGTTTGCACGAACACCTATTGATTTGGTAGAGGTACGCGTACCACGAGGACAGGTATACATCATTCCAGAACGATGCAAGGGATGTAAAATCTGTATCGAGTTGTGTCCCCAAGATGTTCTTCAGGTTTCCAGCCAAACGAACGCTAAAGGTTATCACCTTCCCGAAATCGCGCCAGGCAAGGACCGCGCGTGTGTCCATTGTGAGTTTTGTACAGTGGTCTGCCCCGAATTTGCCATTTTCACCATGGAGGTCGATGAATGACCTCCACTGGTGTACTTGTTGGCAAGCATTTTTACCAAGGTGACGAGGCGTGCGCTGAGGGGGCTATTGCAGCTGGATGCCGCTTCTTCGGGGGCTATCCCATTACACCCTCAACTGAAATTGCTGAGCGATTAGCCCGCCGCTTCCCTGAGGTGGGCGGTGTCTTTATCCAAATGGAAGATGAAATGGGCAGCATGGCTGCCATCCTTGGTGCTTCTGCAGCGGGAGCACGTGCAATGACTGCGACGTCAGGGCCGGGCTTCAGCCTAATGATGGAGAACATTGGCTTAGCAGTAATGATGGAGCTTCCCTGTGTCGTCGTCAACGTGCAGCGGGGTTCGCCTTCGACCGGGCTCCCAACCTTGCCCGGTCAATCCGATGTCATGCAAGCCCGCTGGGGCACGCATGGAGATTTTGCGTTGGCAGCATTCTCCCCATGGTCCCCCCAAGAGATGTTTGACCTTACTGTTCACGCCTTCAATGTCGCTGACCGCTATCGCGTTCCAGTGCTCCTTATGGCCGATGAGGTCGTAGGACACATGGTCGAGCGGGTGGTGGTACCTCCGGAGGATCAGATTCCCAAATGGGAGCGAAAGCGACCCGATCCGAAAAGGAAAGATTCTTTTAAACCTTTTCTGGCCGAGGATCCTGATTTGGTTCCGCCGCTAGCGCATGCTGGGGAGGGATATCGAGTTCACTTTACCGGTTTGACACACGATGAACAAGGCTACCCTGAAATGGACGCGGAAATCCACCATCGCCTAGTCACTCGACTGGTGGAAAAAATCAGTCACAACGCAGAGAAAATCGTGCGTACAGAAGATCATTTCATGGAAGACGCACGGATCGTCGTAATTGCCTATGGCAGCACGGCTCGTTCAGCACGACGAGCGGTGAAGGATGCTAGGCGAGAGGGCGTACCAGTCGGATTCTTGAGGTTGGTGTCCCTCTGGCCATTCCCTATCAAACAATTCCGTGAGATCGCTGATCAGGTTGACGCGTTCATCGTAGCAGAGATGAATTTAGGACAGATGGCTCTTGAGGTCGAGCGGCATGTAAGACGACCTGTAACAGGTGTTTATCATGCTGGCGGAGCCATGATGCCACCTGATCGCATCCTTGAGGCAATTCGGGAGGTAGCCAACCGTGGCGACACCCATCGTCGTTGACAGCCATCCTCTGGATGCCATCCTGCGTGCGGATAGAATCCCCCACATCTGGTGCCCTGGGTGTGGGATTGGGATCGCAATGCGATGCTACGCTCAGGCCATCCTTGATTCAGGGATACCCCTTGATAACCATGTGGTAGTTTCAGGTATTGGGTGTTCTGGCAGAGTGGCTGGGTATATGAAAATCGATTCGTATCACACCACCCATGGGCGTGCGATCCCATTTGCTATCGGTTTGAAGCTCGCCAATCCAAATCTTGCCATTACGGTATTTAGCGGGGATGGAGATTTGGCCGCGATCGGTGGCAATCATCTTATCCATGCTGCAAGGCGGAACGTGGACATCTCCGTCATCTGTGTCAACAACTTCAATTACGGTATGACTGGAGGCCAATTGGGTCCCACGACGCCATTCGGTGCTCGGACTTCAACCACACCTTACGGCAGCCCTGAATTTCCTTTCAACTTTCCGTACTTGCTGGCCGCCTCAGGAGCAAATTTCGTGGCTCGCTGGACCACGATTCACGTGCGCCATCTCAAGCGTGACATCCTTTATATGTTTGGAAAACCGGGTTTCTCGTTCGTCGAGGTCTTAGCGCCTTGTCCGGTTGGTTTTGGGAAACTCAACTACATCGCGGAAGGTTTGGACGAGATGTTGCTTTATAAGGAGCGATGCGTTATTGCCGATGGAATTCCTCTCGATGAGCTCGGTATCGATTTGCGAGCCGATCAACCGATTTATGTGGGTCGTTTTGTTGATCGGGATCTACCGCCATATAAACCAGTGAGATTAGAGGATATTAAATGAGGAAGGAAATTCGTCTTGCGGGCTTTGGTGGCCAGGGGATCGGACTAGCGGGGCTGATATTAGGCAAAGCTTTTTCCTTGTACGATGACCTGGAAGCGGTTATGACACAGGCATACGGACCGGAGGCGAGAGGAGGCGCTTCGAGCACCAACCTGGTCGTTGCAGACCGCCCGATTGATTACCCGTTCGTCCAAGAAGCGGACATTCTCGTCACACTTTCGCAGGAAGCTTATACGCGGTTTCGTCCAGAAGCCAAACCGGATGCTCTTGTGATTATCGATGAGGACTTGGTCCAGCCATCCTCACAGGATACTTGTCTTGGGATTCCAGCGACCAAGCTAGCCGAAGACCTGGGGCGACGGATCGTGGCTAATGTTGTCATGTTGGGTTTTTTCACCGCGACCGCGGGCGTCATAAAACGTGAAGCAGTTGAAAAAGCGATCGAGTCTTCTGTCCGTTCAAGCGTGGTCGAATTGAACATGAAAGCTTTTAATACAGGATTTGAGTACGCGCACCAGACGGAGGGGGATTTGTGAGCGACTCTGTCCTCGTTATCGGTGGGGGAATTGCGGGAATTCAAGCCGCGCTCGACATGGCGAATGCTGGCGCTCGCGTCATCCTCGTTGAGCGAGAACCCACGATCGGTGGGATCATGGCGGTCCTGGACAAGAATTTCCCCACGCTCGACTGCTCCATCTGTATCGAAGCACCGAAGATGTCAGAGGTCGATCTCCATCCTAACATCGAAATCCTATCCATGGCAGAGGTGGACGGTATTAAGGGCGAAGCAGGGAATTTCCAGGTACGAATTCGTCAGCGAAGCCGTTATGTGACCGACGCATGTACACGATGTAATGATTGTACGGAAGCCTGTCCTGTTGTTTTGCCAAATGAGTTCGACTCAGGCATGGCTTCTCGCAAGGCAATCTATACTCCTATCCCTCAATCTGTCCCAGGGGATTACGTCATCGACATCGCACATTGCTTAAACGATCCGCCTAACTATCTCCCATGTGACCGATGTAACCAGGTATGCCTATCTGGTGCGATTGATTTCCTCATGCCTCGAGAGGTGATCCTTACCCGAGAAGTTAGTTCGATTGTTGTTGCGGTTGGCTACGATAGCTTCGATCCAAGACGGTTGCATGAGTTCGGTTATGGGGATCATCCGGATGTGATGACCGCACTTGAGTTTGAGCGGCTGATCAATTCTGCTGGACCGACAGGCGGTGAAATCATCAGACCCTCGAACGGCGAACACCCAAAGAACATCCTGTTCGTTCTTTGCGTGGGTTCACGTGACCAACGTGCCTTCCGTTATTGTTCGCGTTTCTGCTGTATGTACTCGATCAAGCATGCTTATCAAGCTCTTGACCACGGGATAGAAGATGTCTCAGTGCTCTTTATGGATATCCGAGCCTATGGGAAGGGTTTTGACGGTTTCTGGAATCGCACGGAGCAGGCTGGCGCAAGATTCATGCGGGGACGTCCTTCACGGATCTCACCTAATGGCAATGGCGCGATTTGTGTCAAATACGAAGACACTGACCTTGCCGTTAAGGTAGAAGAAAACTACGACATGGTGGTGCTCGCAAACGCTGTCGCACCACCGGTGGGGTTGGCTGATTTGGCTGACCGGTTGGGG
>DUEW01000141.1 GCA_011174845.1 Anaerolineae bacterium
AAATCAACCCCAATCGGGACCGCATGATACCTTATGTCGAAGAAGCGATGAAGCGAATTCCGGCTTTAGAGACTGCCGGGATACACAAATTCTTCTGCGGCCCGGAGAGCTTCACACCGGATTTGGAACCCATGATGGGGCTGGCACCGGAGTTGGATAACTTCTACGTTGCCGTGGGTTTCAACTCCCTTGGCATTCTTATGGGTGGCGGGGCTGGGAAAGTTATGGCCCAGTGGATCGTGGACGGTGTACCGAACATCGATGTGACCGGGATCGACATCGCCCGCATGCTGCCCTTCCAGAACACACCTACATACTTGAAAGATCGGTCAATCGAAGTGCTGGGATTTATGTTCGAAGAAGCGTATCCGAATAAGTATTTCAAATCAGCCCGTAATGCACGCAAATCCGCGTTCCATGACCGCTTGGCTGAGGCTGGAGCCTACTTTGGTATCTATGCCGGGTGGGAATACCCGGATTGGTTCGCGCCCAAGGGGGTCGAACCTAAAGTCGAGTATTCCTGGGGACGGCAAAATTGGTTTGAATACGCGGCAGCCGAACACCAGGCCGCCCGCGAAAACGTGACCATGCTGGATTACTCAGTGATGGGCAAGATCTTGGTTCAGGGAAGAGATGCGGAAAAGCATCTCAACCGCATCTGTGCCAATAATATTGCCGTGCCCATAGGCCGCTGTGTCTATACCCAATGGTTGAACGAGACAGGTACCATCGAGGCAGATTTAACAGTAACCCGCTTAGCTGAAGATCAATTCCTCGTTCTCACCGGAGATGGCACGATTACCGCGGTTCAAGCCTGGCTGAGACGCCATATCCCTGCGGAGGCACACGTTTTTGTGACCAACATTACTTCAGCGTACAGTGTGCTGAACATCCAGGGGCCCAAATCGCGTGACTTATTGAGCCGCATCACGCACGCGGACATGTCCAATGAGGCATTTCCATTCCTCACTATGCAGGAAATCGATATTGGCTACGCTCTGGTAAAGGCCATCCGTATAACGTATGTTGGCGAATTGGGGTGGGAGCTTTATATCCCCACTGAGTTTTCCCTTCATGTCTTCGATACGCTTGTGGAAGCAGGAGCGGATGTCGGGCTGAAACACATGGGGCTGAAAGCACTGGATAGCTTACGGCTTGAAAAAGCGTACCGGGATTACGGAAACGATATCGATAATACAGACTCGCCATTGGAGGTGGGTTTGAGCTACTTCGTGGATTTTGATAAGCCTGTAGACTTCATTGGCAGAGAGGCACTCTTGCGACGTAAAGAGGCCGGGCTTAAATATCGCATGCTGCAGTTCCTGCTGGAAGATCCTGAACCTATGATGTATTTCGGTGAAATCATTTACCGCGATGGCAAACCCGTCGGCTACATTATGGCTGGTGGCTACGGACACACATTGGGCGCATCGGTCGCTGTCGGTCCCGTAGAAAATGAGGGAGAAACCGTAACCGTTGATTACCTCAAGAGCGGCTCCTATGAAATTGACATCGCGGGTGTGCGCTATCCTGCCAAAGCATCTCTCCGACCGATGTATGATCCTGATTTAAGAAGAGTGCGCTGTTGATATCCAGATTGTGTTTCATTTAATTACAAAGCGGTCTATCCTTCGCTTCATGGATAGACCGCTTAATGATTGTCGTGGAGCTAAGGATGATGGTTGTTAAAGCGTCTTCAGATCTGAAACAGCTCTAACCATCCATACCCAATTGGTCAGCCACCCAACCCAAATCCAGCTCCTCCAGCTTAGCCCGTGTGGGATTGCCTGTTTTGACATCCCAGCCACGAAACTCGAAATATTTATCTAGCGCGGACTCGATCTCGTCACGCTCAAGCTTCCAACCATCGCTCACACCCCCCTTGAGCGGTTTGAATAATTTTTGGGGCAGCACATCATCCTTGCGGTCGAGCCCCTCGCGGGCATTGAAAGTCCGCAGCATATTAAGACGCCGCTCACCCACCTTTTGTAATTCACCTAAGCTCACATCTTTCCAACCAGTCACGACTTTGACGAGTTCAACGATATCGGCTGGTCCATACAATTGCCACGCCGGGCCATAGACGAACTGGCACAGGTTCAGACTGTCGAGGGCACTGTACATGTGCTGCGAAGCGACCGTGAAGCGGATTTTCTCATCGCTCAACGAGCGGGGTTCTTGTTCCTCGCTGAAGCCTAACATAGCCAGTCGCTCGGTGTATCCCTCGAAATCACCTTCGATGGCTGGGTCGTGCTCGTGGGATTGGTGATCTGCTCCGAAGGGGTTCGTGGCATAGATGATCGCCAGAGAGCGTTTGACCCGAGGCATGTGAGCCGGGGCCTCCTGCCCTTTAAAGGTGATCAGGTACGCTTCCGTGCCGCGCCCGATCTTCTTGGCTGCGCGCTCGGAACCTTCGGCAAGGATGTCCCCGAAACCCTCGCGTTTGGCAATTTTCTCCGTCAACTTGACCATCGACTCGGCATTGCCCCAGGTTAGATCGAGTCCATCCGTATCCTCCAAGGTCAGTTTACCTTCGTTGAAGGCCTCGAACGCCCAGGAAATGGTGGCCCCACATGAAATGGTATCCATGCCAAACTTGTTGCATATCTCGTTGGCTTTGCAGATCGCAGGCAGATCGTCGATGGCGCAGTAACTACCAAAAGTTGAGGTCGTTTCGTATTCCGGCCCACCGTAGTGCGGATCGACCTGGTAGGGACCCTCGGTAATCTCGACCACGCGCTTACAGCGTACTGTGCAGGCGTAGCAGGTATCACGCCCTATGCGGTCCTGTTTACCCTCAGCCGCACCTCTTAAGACGGTATCGTACATGGTGGTGCCGTCGATGAACTCCCAATGATCGAACACGCCACTGTTGAAGTTGTAAGTGGGCAAGGTGCCAGAGGTCTGGTTCGAGCCGGTCGTCTCGGCGGTGCCGTACTTCGCCAACCCCGCGATGTCGGAATCATCCAGATTGGCCACGCCCCATTTGGCGAGTCTGTTGAGACCAGCCTTGTCGGCAACCTTTGGTCGTTTCTTGCCGCGCACGGCAACGGCTTTTAACTTCTTGGAACCCATTACGGCGCCCATCCCCGTGCGCCCGTTCGCTCGGTTGGACATGCTGAAGATACCGGCGAAACGAACACCGGCTTCTCCGGCAGGGCCGATTTGTAAAATTTCGACCTTGTCATCACCCAGCTCTTCTTTAATGGTCGCCTCGGCTTCACCAGTGATTGCCCCCCATAAATGAGAGGCATCGCGCAGTTCGTAGTGGCCATCGTTTATCCA
>DUEW01000142.1 GCA_011174845.1 Anaerolineae bacterium
GCTGCTGGTGATCGACGAGTACATCCCGGAGCCGCCGCGCGAGATGGACAAGCCGTTCATGATGTCGGTGGAGGACGTGTTCTCGATCAAGGGAAGAGGGACGGTGGTGACGGGGCGGATCGAGCGAGGGATGATCAATACGGGGACGTCGGTGGATATAGTGGGGTTGAGAGACAAGAGCATGAACTCGGTGGTGACTGGGGTGGAGATGTTCCACAAGACGTTGGACCAGGGGCAGGCGGGGGACAATGTGGGGTTGCTGCTGAGAGGGATCGATCGGGATGAGGTAGAGCGAGGGATGGTGGTAGCAGAAGTGGGATCGATCACACCGCACACGAAGTTCATGAGCGAGGTGTATGTGTTGACGAAGGAGGAGGGGGGAAGGCACAAGGCGTTCTTCAGTGGGTATCGGCCGCAGTTCTACATCCGGACGATGGATGTGACGGGAACGACATCGTTGCCGGAGGGTGTGGAGATGGTGATGCCCGGGGACAGTGTGAATCTGGAAGTGGAGCTGATCACGAAGGTGGCGCTGGAGAAGGGATCGAAGTTCGCCATCCGAGAGGGTGGCTTGACGGTGGGCGCCGGCGTGATCACCGATATCCTAGAGTAGATGAAGGGAACTGTGTCTTAAAAGATACGGTCATGTGGTGCTGATTGATGGCTAAGAAGGATGCACGACCGGTGGTCACCCTGGAGTGTACGGAGTGCCAGGAGAGAAATTACACAACTGAGAAAAACCGTCGCAATGATCCTGGACGGATCGAGTTGAGGAAGTACTGCCCGCGGTGTCGTCATCACACGTTACACCGCGAAACCAAGTGAGGGTCGATGAGCGGCCCTGCTGAAGGCCAGTAGCTCAATTTGGCAGAGCACCGGTCTCCAAAACCGGGGGTTGTGGGTTCGAGTCCTACCTGGCCTGCCTGATCGGAGTGCGACGCCGTCTGAGGCCGGCGTCGCTTAATCTGAAGGAGTACATGAGTGGCTAAATCAAAAGCCAAAGCAAAAAGACGGCCGAACATCATCACCCGTTTGTTGCGGGAGACTGTGGCGGAGTTACGTAAGGTGAACTGGCCGACACGTCAGGAGGCCACTCAACTCACCCTTCTTGTATTACTAGTAATCTTCGTCATGAGTTCGTTGTTAGGAGTGTTGGACTATCTCTTTTCTAAATTCTTTGGCTTCATCGTGAGCCTTGGTTAATCGTAACCCCCGAGGATCCGAGAGGTGTTTGATCGGACAGAGATACAAATGAGCGATCATCGTTTCTATGTAAGACAATTGGATGGATTTGTCGAATGAGCGAGAAGGATAACGAGGACCAGAATCATATCTCACAGCAGGAGTTGGAAGTGGAGAGCGAACCTGCTGCCCCTGAGGAGGTGTTTGCCTCCGCGGATCCGGATTCCCCGGTGGAAGATACAGATCCGGGGGAAGAACCGCGGGTAGAGTTGGCAACGACTTCGGATACGATTGAAGACGCTCCTGCACCAGATGAAGAGGCGATGGCCGCTTCTGAAGAGCCCGATTCCGTAGACGAGATCTCGGACGAAGAACCTCTGATTGAAGAGGTAACAGTTGAGCAAGAGACCTCCACGGAGGAAGCTGAAACTGCCCCTGTAATTGGCGAAGCCATCGAGCAGGAAACAGACCTGACCGAGGAGCCACAAGCTGAAGTGTTGGTAGAGGAGATCGAAACCTTTAGCGAGGCTGATTCCATCCCTGTTGAAGAAGAGGTCGAGGACGTGGTGTCCATTGAAGAGAGCGTCTCACTCGAGGAGCCCTCCGCCGAGGAAGAGGTGGAGCTGAGCCAAGAGTTGTCAACAGCCCCTGCGCGAGAAGAAGTACTTGATGACGATCGCCTGTGGTACGTGGTTCATTGTTACTCGGGGTATGAGAATAAAGTTCGTCACAACCTGGAACAACGAATCGAGACCATGGGGATGAAGACAAAAATATTTGACGTTGTCGTCCCCACTGAGGAAGAGATCGAGATCAAAAATGGTAAACGCCGGACGGTGGAGCGTCGTGTATTCCCCGGTTACATCCTTGTGCAGATGATCATGGGTGAGGATTCTTGGTACGTGGTACGAAACACACCGGGCGTGACAGGTTTCGTTGGTATGGGCAACGAACCCACACCATTGCGACCGGAAGAGGTGTCCCAAATCGTGAAGCGGATGGAGGCCGAGGCCCCCCGCATCAAGGTTACCTTTAAACTAGGACAAAAAGTACGGATCATCGATGGTCCTTTCAACGATTTCATCGGTACCGTGTCCGATATCGATATGGAACGCGCCAAGGTGCGAGTGATGGTGTCTTTCTTCGGTAGGGAGACCCCGGTGGAGCTCGATTTCCTGCAAGTGGAAAAGGCCTAATTGGGAGCGATATACGCTCGTGGGAGAGTGGTTAAACCACTCGCTAATACCACAAAAGGAGATCATCAGTGGCGAAGAAGTTAAAAGTGGTAATAAAGCTGCAAATAGAGGCGGGCAAAGCCAACCCCGCACCGCCGATAGGTCCAGCGTTGGCCCCACATGGCATTAATTTAATGGCGTTCTGTAAGGAGTACAACGCTCGTACCTCAAGTAAGTTCGGTGAGATTATCCCTGCCGAGGTCAGCATCTATACCGACGGTTCTTTCAATTTTGTTTTAAAGACTCCTCCGACGGCGGAGTTGTTGCGTAAAGCGGCCGGGATTGAAAAGGGATCAGCCGAACCTAATCGTGAGAAAGTTGGCACGGTTACTCGGGATCAGATCCAAGAGATCGCAGAGATTAAAATGAAGGATCTCAACGCTATTGATATCGAAGGTGCCATGCGGCAAATCGAAGGCACCGCACGTAATATGGGAATCGTTGTTGAGGGCTAGGAAATTGTGGGAGGATGGACCTGGTTCCGTCCGTTAGCACCACGAGGAGAGAAGATGCCAAAACACGGAAAAAAGTATAGGCAGGCGGTTGAAAAGATCGACCGCGACAAACTTTACCCTCCGGAAGAAGCACTGCGCCTGGCAAAGGAAACATCCTTCACCCGTTTTGATGGGACCATTGAGGTGCATATCCGTCTTGGAGTGGACCCGCGGCACGCTGACCAACAGGTACGTGAAACCGTCATGCTGCCCCATGGACTCGGAAAGACCGTTCGCGTTCTAGCCTTCGCGGAAGGTGATGCCGCTCGAAGTGCCAAGGAGGCCGGGGCGGATTACATCGCGGAGGATGAGGTCATTGAGCGCATCCAAGGTGGGTGGGTGGATTTTGATGCTTCGGTGGCGACGCCGAATATGATGAGTAAAGTCGGTAGATTGGGCAAAATCCTTGGCCCTCGTGGTTTAATGCCGAATCCAAAAGCTGGCACGGTTGTGCAAGAAGAAGACCTGCCGCGGGTGATCAAGGAGTTGAAAGCCGGGCGGGTGGAATTCCGCGTCGACAAAACCGCTAATTTGCATGTGCCTATTGGTAAGGCTTCCTTCGATCCACAGAGTCTGTATGAGAACATGGCGGCCTTAATGGAAGTGATCAATAAGGCCAAGCCGGCATCATCGAAAGGAACTTTCATCCGTAGAGTGACTGTGACCAGCACGATGGGGCCTGGGATTCGGGTCGATCCGATCGCAGCACAAGCGATGTAAGGGAGGGAATTTATCGACAACTTCGTCCCTGACCGAAGCGGGTTATTAGGGACAAGCTTTGCCAGAGACAGCAGGCGCCACTTATTTAAAAGGGCTTAATCCCCTGCCGAGGCAGAGACCAGCGGTTTGTGCTCATCAAGAGCCAACAACCTGTGCGAGTCTTTGCTGTGGCACTCTGCATCAAGCAAAGACTTTTTTATTGAAAGGAGGTGAGAGAAGTTGGCCATCTCACAGGAACGTAAGAAGGCGTTAATGACTCAGTATAAAGAGCTGCTGAGCGATAACTCGGCGTTGATCATGACGGCATACTCCGGGTTAAGTGTAAAAGAACTCGAGAGCTTGCGTCATAGAATTCGGGAGGCCGGTGGTAGCTTTCACATCATCAAGAATAACCTGGCCGAGCGTGCTTTTAATGAGGTTGGCGTACCTTTGCCAGAGGGTGCCCTGATGGGCCCAACTGCTATCGGTTTCACCTCAGAGGATGTGATCGGGGTAGCGAAAGCGATCGTCGATCTCGCTCGAGAGGTTGAATTCATCCGCGTAAAAGGTGCAGTGATCGATGGTTTGATCTACGACGAGAATCAGGTGATGCATCTGGCTGATTTACCGCCTCTACCAGTGGTTCAGGCGCAGATGTTGAGCGTGCTTCAAGCTCCTGCCCGTCAAGTGGCTGGAGTGCTGATAGGCTCGGTGCGTCAATTGATAAGTGTATTCAAGGCATATTCGGAAACCGAGGTCACTCCCGCTTAAGCTTTACCATAACATACGTGCGTCGAAGAGCGTATCAAGGATCAAATTTCAGAAGATATCAAACCTAAAGTACTAAAAGGAGAACGATTACGATGGCAGACCTTAAGAAGTTAGCGAAAGAATTAAGCAAACTTACCGTCCTCGAAGCAGCCGAGTTGACCAAGATGCTTGAGGAAGAGTGGGGTGTTTCGGCAGCCGCGCCAGTAGCCGTTGCCGCTGCGGTGGGAGCAGGGCCGACTGCGGGTGAAGAAGTCGAAGAGAAGACGGAGTTCGACGTCATCCTAAAAGATGTCGGACCGAAGAAGATCGACGTCATTAAAGCCGTGCGTCAGATCACTCAGCTTGGTTTAAAGGATGCAAAGGAATTGGCCGAAACTGCAGGCGCCAAGGTGCTCGAACAGGTGGGCAAGGAAGCCGCTCAGGATGCGAAGAGCAAACTAGAGGCCGCCGGTGCGACCATTGAGCTAGCCTGAGAGGCCCGTTGTTGACTTTGGAGCCGCCTATGCAAGGCGGCTCCGATGATTACTCGCCAGCTTATAGTATAGTGACCGTGGTGAGATCGTCATGCGTAAGAAAATCTTAATCATTGAGGATGAAGAGCGTATCCTCGATTTCTTGAAACGAGGTCTGACCTACGAAGGCTACCAGATCGAGACGGCTGTGGACGGATCACAGGGTTTATCTTTCGCCTACGATACGTCACCGGACCTGGTTATCCTGGACTGGATGCTCCCGGAGGTTGAGCACGGGTTAGATGGTCTTGAGGTATGTCGCCGTTTGCGAGACGTTGGTGACGTACCGATTATAATGCTGACCGCGAAAGAATCAGTTGAGGATCGTGTGCGTGGGCTAGACGCTGGTGCGGACGATTACTTGGTGAAACCGTTCGCTCTCAATGAGTTGCTCGCTCGCGTGCGCGCTTTGTTGCGAAGAAGCGGTCAAGACGGATCTAAGATACTGACCTTCGCCGATCTGAGCTTGGATACTGGTACCCATCAGGCATTCCGTAGAGAACGACTAATAGAGTTCACGGCAAAGGAATACGAGTTGCTTGAATTATTTCTCCGTCATCCCCGTCAGGTGCTCACACGGGATGTGATTTACGATCGAGTATGGGGATACGATTTCGGTGGGGAGAGCAACATCATCGAGGTCTACGTACGATACTTGCGTCAGAAGCTTGAAGGGGGTGGAGAACCTCGTTTATTACATACCGTGCGTGGTGTGGGTTATGTGTTGAGGGAGACCATGTGACCCTGCGTGCTCGGTTGACCCTCTGGTACGCAGCTGTTCTCAGCGGGGTGTTGTTTCTTTTCGGTGCGACCGTATACGTATTGCTTTCCTACAGCCTTACCGGGCAGATCGAGGAGACACTAAAAGAAGCCGCCGACGGCATCTTGCTTGCCAGTCGTCGTGACATAAGCGGTATTACCCTGCCGAGATTGGATCTGACAGGCAACGTTTACGTACAGGTTTGGGTATTGGGGACGGGAGGAGAGCTGACTCAATTGTCGACCAATCTGCCGGGTATCGATCAACCCTTTGATCCCGTCACGCTCAATGTTGAGGATCGAACCTTCTCCAATAACAACGTTGGATCGACCCGCCTGCGCGTCCTATCGGTACCGGTGGTCCTCCTTCCCGAGGAACAGGTGATAGGCTACCTTCAATTAGCCTCCCCGTTGGGCTCGGTCGATCAAGCACGCAGGATGTTGATTGTCGTCCTCTTCAGCGTGGGGATATTGGCCATCGCTGTAGCTGGAGTGGTTGGATATATGACTGCACGCTCCGCGTTACGACCCCTCGACCATGTAACGGAAACCGCTTCACAGATCACTCGCACGGATGATCTCACGCGTCGCATTCCGCTTTTTGGCCCTCCCACAGGGGAGGTGGGAAGGCTGACTCTAGCTTTCAATGAGACGCTCGAGCGCTTAGAAGCTCTATTTGAGAACCAACGTAGGTTCTTGGCGGATGTCTCCCACGAACTCAGAACTCCATTAACAGCGATCCGTGGCAATATCGACTTGATCCGGCATATGGGAGAAGCGGATCCAATGTCGCTGGATGCCATAACTTCCGAAGTCGACCGCATGACGCGTCTGGTACGGGACCTGCTTGTCCTCGCTCAGGCGGAGACGGGCAAACTCCCCCTGGCACATGAGATCGTCGAATTGGACACGCTCATACTGGAGGTATTTCAGCAAGCTAAAATCATGGCGAAGGATCAAGTTAAGGTGTGCCTGGGACAGGAGGATCAAGCGCGCGTTCTTGGTGATCGTGACCGGCTGAAACAGGTTTTCCTAAACTTGGTAGCAAATGCACTTGAACATACACCTTCAGGCGGAACGGTGACCCTGAGCTTAGCTTGCGAGGAGGACTGGACGCGACTGGTCGTCTCTGACACCGGACCTGGAATTCCACAGGAAGATATCCCTCATATCTTCGAGCGTTTTCGTCGTCTCGATGGTTCACGCAGACTGGCTGGAATCGGAGGTGCGGGTTTAGGATTGTCGATCGCCTATTGGATCACCCGTATTCATGGTGGACGGATTGAGGTCATATCCGAAGTGGGGCGAGGCACTGATTTTTCGGTCTGGTTGCCGCGATTTGTGGGAAGTCCCAAAGAGCAAGTATTGGTGGATGATGGTGATGAGGAATAGTCACCTCATCATGGTTGCTGCCGAGACGGTATATTCCGAGAGTCACTTGGCGATGAAAAAGGGGGAGCGATCATCTCTGGTGTTCCGAGATCAGAGTTCTATGGATCAGAAGGGTGGTAAGTTCTAATGGTCGGGATCGCGATGGGGCTTTCATCGGTATAAACAGCAAGCATCCTTGGAGAAAAGACACACATAATTAAAGTTGCGACTCTTTACCGTGATACTGAGAGTTTAAATTTCGAAGTTCATCTATAGCGTTTAATCTTTCAATGCGTCAGAAGCTCGTTGACAGAGGTTTGCGCCGCCGGCTGCTAACCAAGCGTCAAGGTGGGTGCTTTTGAACTCACCCTGGTAAATATCCCCGAGAATCCCCATTCCCCATTGCACATATCTGCGGGTTTCGGACGCCCAGGTGCTGGGATCCCGATCGATCACACCATGACCGCCGTTGTAGCCGGCGAGGGCCAAATCGACCTGACCATGGGATAGATCGAACGAGCGTGCCAGGTAGGAAAGGCCCCGCTTGGCGTTGGTTTGTGGATCGAAGGGATCCTCTCCTTCAGCGAAATGGAACGGCATCACCTGGAATAACCCCAGCGCGCCCGCGGAGGAACGGACGCTCGGGTGACCGCAAGATTCGATCTGCATCACGAGTGCGATTAAATTCGGGTCAAGATCGAATTCGACGGCCCAACGAGAAATTTCCGTCGACCAACTTTGGACTTGAGGGGTGAAGACGGGAGATAGGGTGCCCGCGGCTGAAAACTCGGAGGATTTTTGTTGGGACTCCCCGTAAGAGGGAGATCGGGAGATGTTCGCGGCGAGCGGGCTTTGATGGGACAGATGAGCCAAACTCGAGTGTAATGCCCCCCACGACCTTACAGAGACGGGAATGAAGAGGAGCGTCAGAAGGGCGGGAACCCATCGAGCAGGTGTGAATGCGGCGGCCGTCCGGAGGGGGATTTTATGAGAGGTTGCGGTCGGACGGCCGCCCATGTTGAATTCGTTGTCGTAGACCCACCTTCGTGCCATGATGGTTCAGGATCGTGTGTTTGATTTGGCGGACAGCGGTGGCGGGTCGTAAGCGGGATCGCGACGTGCTGTGGGTTTCGGCGCCGGTCGGATGGACTTTGTTGGGCCATTGGAACGACGCGGAACGCGCGACTTCACATTTGGGGTTGAGATGTGTGGTTGATTAAATTGAAACAGGGGTCGAGCGGATCCTCGTGTGAAGAGCCGTTCTCCTTTCATCGTAAAGGTGCCGATGATGAGCACCCTAATCAGCCAGACAAGGATGGCCACAAAGATCGGTACGCTGTTGAGGAGCGACTCCCTTCCAAGCAACTCGTTACCCAGCCCTTGATGACTGATCAACGCCAATGAAACGGCCCACCAGGTCAACATTGCGTTCATTGTGGCAGCCAAGAACCATGCGCCCAAAAGGTACCAAATGGCGAAGGTTTCCTTTCTGTCCTTGTCTGCAGTGAACAGTCGGGCGATGCCGGCAAAGTCCATGCTACAGAAGGCTAGAGCTAAGATGGTAGACCATCGTATACTCGCAAATTGCAGGTCACCGAGCAAATCTGTTAACGCGAATTCGGTGGTGCTGTAATTGAAGACCTCGAATGCGACCAAGGCGCCGAGGATGATGATCCCGAAGATCGAACCGCGTTGCAGCGAGTTTGGCAAGCGGTCGATCAGCCATCGTGCGGCAGTTCCCAGGCTGAACCTTGGAGCGGGGTGGATGTGAGGCGAAGTTGCGGACATGGCAAACCTCCTGTACGAACAAATGTTCGAATGCTATGGCAGTATAGAACAAATGTTCTCTTTTGTCAAGTGGTACGGATGGGGCTCTGAATAGATGTTAGGATGTTCCGAAGTCACGGATAAGCTGAGTGGATTGAATTGTTGGGGTAATCAACCCTACAAGCGGTGAAGTAGGAACTACAACGCTGTAGGGGCGGGATCACCCCGCCCCTACAAGAAATAAAGCACAATCCGCGACGTAGGGGCGGTTCGCGAACCGCCCCTACGTCATATAAGGGCAATTCATGCCGTCTCGCACCGGCCTGCCGCCGGTTCTCGCGGCACGAACGGTGAACTGCCTCTATGTCGAGCCTGATTTCCCCCGGTGTAAACCCAAATCATGAGCGCACCGACCGCCATCGCCGGCAGGATCACAAGACCAGCTTCTGGTCCGAACACGCCTCCGGTGATCAGGACGGGTCCGACATTGGACTGATGGATCATTTGAGAAAAGTTCAAACCACTCACAGGGAATCCGAAGATCGGACCTTCGAAAAAATTCCATCCGATGTGCAACCCGATGGAGAGCCATAGTCGTCCCGTGCGTATCCAACCATACGCCATGAAGAAACCGGCTGCGAACAATCCCAGGGTGGATGCCCAAGAGCTGTGAGGGTTTGGGAGATGGGCAAGAGCAAATAGCGCGGAGGAGATGACCAGAGCCCATGGAAGGTTGAGCCCTTCGATCAAGTTCTGAAGTCGATAGCCTCTGAAGAGCAATTCTTCGTAAAAACCAACCGCGATGAAAGCGACAAGGACATTGAGCACACTTATCAGGGTGCTGGGGGATGGCTCCTTCCACATAACCCTTTCGATACGCAGCCAGCCGACCCACCATTCGAGGGCGAAGATAGAACCCATCAGGAGAGCGGGTACGAAAAAGCCGAAAGCAAGGTCACGGAGGGAGAGGGTATCCCATTTGAATCCCAACGAGCGGAAGGACCTTCGATCGAGGTAGCGACGTGCGATCCACGTGGCTAGGGCGATGATTAGCAATTGGAGGCCAGCGACATTTATGGTTTCATCGCCTATCTCAAGAGAAAGAAAATTGATCACAGCCATGTACAGGAGGAACACGATGATTGCGATACCTTCTATGAGGAGCGCGTGAAGCAGAAGACGCCAGCCAGCACGCAGGCGGGGTTCGCTAGGCGAGATGAAAAGTCGTGTGAAGAATGAGCGGTAGGACTGCACGGTCAATGAATTTGTTGAGGACTCATCACAACAAGATGCGTTCACATATGAGGGCAATGAATGGCGACATGGAGATAGTATAATATTTTAACGACCCTAATGTGTACACAAGGTCATTGTTTCTCGTCTCCTAATTCACAGCGCCTTTGCCGACATCGTCAAGCCAAACCACTAGATTGGACAGTAGATGCGGGTTCTGATACCAAATCATTTCCCACTCGAGGGTTCAGGAAGCGGTATTTATACACAAAACGTCGCTCGTGAGCTCGCCAACAAGGGGCATGAGGCACTTACAATCACACCCGGCCACGATGAACAAACGGGATTCCCTTTTGAGGTGCGTACGATCCTCTTTTCGCCGGATGAGGGGCACACAAGTCCTGAGCGTCTACCATTTAATTTCCCTTGCTTTACGACACATCCCCTCAGCACAACAACCTTTGCCGATTTGGATAACGCTCAACGCGAAACCTATATTGAGGCTTTTCGGTCAGCAATGGATTTCGCGGTCAGCGAATGGAAACCTGATGTCATTCACGCTCAACACTTGTGGGTCACTTCGTATGTTGCCAAGCTAACCGGCTTACCTTATGTTGTAACTGCACATGGCACCGACTTGATGGGTTTTCGCAAGTACGATGCTTGGAGACCAGTTGCGCTCGAAGGTGCGCTCAGCGCGGGGGCGATCATTGCAGTATCACAACAAGTTGCTCGCGATACGATTGAGTTATATGGAGTAAGAGAGGAACAGGTCCACTTGGTTTGGAATGGCTTTGATCAAGATATTTTCCATGTGATGTCGGTAGATCAGAGCGAGGTGCTTACACAACACGGCCTGCCACCCGATCCGGAGTATGTAATCAGCTTTGTGGGGAAATTAACGCATTTTAAGGGAGTCGATGTTTTGCTCGATGCAGCGGTTAGCTACGAGCGCGAACTTGGTGAGGTATTCACGCTTATCGTAGGAGATGGTGAGTTACGCAAAAACTTGGAAGAGCATGCTGAACGATTGGGATTACGCGGGGTTTACTTCCTGGGTCACCAGACACAGCCGGAGGTGGCGAAGATTTTCAATCTGGCAGACGTAAGTGTCGTTCCCTCACGGGTAGAACCCTTCGGATTGGTTGCAGTTGAAGCGTTGGCCTGTGGCATACCAGTCGTCGCCACCAATGAAGGCGGCTTGCCCGACTTTATAGATGAAAGGGTGGGCGCTTTGGTAGATGTTGGAGACCATGATCAGTTAGCGGAGAAAATTGTCAACGAGGTGAAAGGTGATGCCAAGGCGATGAAAGGTCCTTTCGCCGCTGAATATGCTCTCAATGGCTTCTCATGGGCCAGCCAGGTTGACAAGATGATATCGATCTATGAGGAGGCGTATACACAAGCTTGA
>DUEW01000143.1 GCA_011174845.1 Anaerolineae bacterium
CCGGTTGGGGATTGAGCTAGACGAGGATGGGTTCATTCGAGCGCTTGAGGTCGAGGGTGGATTGGTCGTTACCAGCCGACCAGGTATTTATGCCGCAGGATGTGTGACAGGCCCTAAAGACATCCCTGATAGTGTGGCTGAGGGAAGTGGTGCGGCCTCGTTAGCGTTAGGTCATTTATCCCATCGTTATTGGCCAGAACCTCTTCAAATCGAACCTATGAAGGACATCGAAGAACCCCGCGTTGGGGTCTTTGTATGCCATTGTGGAAGCAATATCGCTGGTGTGATTGATGTAAAGCGGGTTGTTGAATCTGCTCTCAACATGCCAGATGTTGTGTTCGCCTCAGATCAGATGTTTTCATGCGCCGGGAATACTCAACGTGAGATTGAGGAAGCGATAAAGGCTGAGGGCATCACTCGCGTGGTAATCGCAGCATGCTCACCAAAGACGCACGAGTCCATTTTCCGCGGTGTGTTGGCGCGGTCTGGGTTAAATCCCTTCTTGCTGGAGATGTCGAACATCCGCAACATGGATTCATGGGTCCACAAGTTCGATAAGGAAGCGGCGACTATAAAAGCGATGGAAATGGTCGCGATGGCGGTGGAGAAGGCTCGGTTACTGGTTCCATTAGAGATCACCGAATTGCCCCTAATGCAGAGCGCCGTGGTCGTGGGAGGTGGCATCGCCGGGATGACCGCTGCAAGTTCCCTGGTCCGTCAGGGGTTTGAAACCCACTTGATCGAGCGTTCAAACTCGCTCGGTGGTTTGTTGAAGGAATTGGGTGACATCTCCCCAGCTGGGATCAAAGCCCGTGACCTTTTGGAAGTGAAGATGCGTGAGGTCGTCGAAAGCGATGTGCAACTTCACCTTGGTGTGCAAGTTGAGTCCATTGCAGGTGTGGTCGGAGATTTCCATGTCAGACTCACGAACGGAACCGAGTTTGAGGTAGGAGCGGTCCTGCTCGCTATGGGATCCAAACCCTATCAACCGACTGAATTCGGATACGGCGAAGATCCACGAGTAATCACGAATGTAGAATTAGAGCGATTGATCGAGCAGGGTGGATTAGATGCGGATCGGGTTACCTTTGTCGCGTGCGTTGGTTCGCGCCAAGGTCGAATGGGCTGCTCTCGCTACTGCTGTACATCGATGATCGCACAAGCTCTGCGGCTTCGTCAGATGGGTAAGAAAGTTCGTGTCTTGTATAAGGATATCCGCACGTATAGCCGTCAGGCTGAAGAGCTTTATGAGGAAGCGATGCGCGCCGGTGTGCAGTTCTTTCGTTATGACTCCAACTCGACACCACAAGAGGCGATCGCATTCAGGAATGAATACGTTGAGGTTTTCGATAGCCTTCTCGGAGCGAAAATACGTATCCCGACCGACCTATTGGTGTTGGTGGTGGGATTGAGCCCATGTGAGAACGATCTTGTTGAGCAATTAAAACTATCCCGCAGCGAGGATGGCTTCTTAATGGAGTTGCATCCTAAATTGGGGCCGGCAGAGACAGCATCTCAAGGGATTTACTTAGCCGGCACGGTTCAAGGCGCGAAGGATGTACGTGAGTCTATGGCTCAAGCGTTAGCCGCGGCGGGAAAAGCCGGCGCTCTGTTGTCTCGCGGCGTGATTGAGAAGGAGCCTCTTACCGCTCGAGTACATGAGGAGTTGTGTACCGGTTGCATGCGGTGTGTAAAAGTGTGTCCTTATGGCGCGATAGAGCAGCTCGGACCAGTCAAAGAAGGGAAGGTTCGAATTCTCGAGGCCGCTTGCATGGGATGTGGGACATGTGCTGCGGAGTGCAACTTCGATGCAATCGAGATGCCCTACTTCACCAAGAGCCAAATCTTGGCTCAAATCGACGCGGCGTTAAAGGATCAGCCTGAAAGTAAATGCATTGTCTTCACCTGCAATTGGTGCTCATATGCGGGAGCTGATCTAGCCGGCATCGAAAAGCGTCAATATCCGACCTCAGCACGTATCGTTCGAACCATGTGCTCCGCGCGGTTTGAAGAAGATTTCATCGATCGTGCCTTCGAGAATGGCGCTGGGGCAGTCTTGGTTACGGGTTGTCGATTGACTGAAACGGGATCTGACTGTCACTACAATTATGCCAATCGTCTTACCTTCAAACGTTTCAATCACTGGCAGAGGAAATATGCACGAAAGGGAATCGACTCGGAGAGGCTGCAATTGGAATGGGTTTCCGCAGCAGAGGGCAAGGAGTTCGCAGAGAAGATACGAGAGATGGATGAAGTTCTCCAGAGGTACGCGCTCAATGTACACCAAAAGACCTCTGAGAACGAACCCGCTTCAGATTGAGGTATAACAAGCCTGAACGCCGAAAGATTTTAGGAAATTCATTTGGATTTTAATGGAAAACGCTGATTATTTCGTCCTCGATGATGAACTTTGGGAAGAATTACTGGCGCTGACCGACGGCGAAGCTGCGCCTTGTTTTCAATGTGGTGTGTGTACCGCATCCTGCCCTTGGGGTCTTGTACGTGGAGAGACCTTTTCGGTAAGAAAGCTCATCCGGCAGGTTCAATTGGGCACATTGAACGAGCAGGAGGATTTGTGGTTGTGTACGACCTGTTCCCAATGTGAACCATACTGCCCACGCGGTGTGCCGGTCGTTGAAATCATCCAAGCTCTACGCTATATGATGTGGAAACGTCGGGCTATCCTGGAAGGATTGCCTTCTCTCCTTTGGTCCGTTTATTGGAATAATAATCCCTGGTTTCAACCACCATCCCAGCGGACTCAATGGGCATTAACGCTCGATCTGCCAACGTATGATCCAGATCACCATGATATTTTGCTCTATATTGGTTGTACCGCTTCCTATGATCGACGTGCGCAGAATCTTGCGCATTCATTGATACAAATCTTGAGGGCGTTTCAAATCCCCTTCGGTGTGCTTGGAGAAGATGAGCCGTGTTGTGGCGAAACGATCCTCAGACTTGGTCATCTGCCCTATTTCAAAGAGATCGCTGAGGCTGGAGCTAAGATCTTTCGAGATAGAGGGGTGGGGAAGCTGGTCGCGATATCCCCGCATTGCTATGACGTATTTTTGAATCACTATCCAGAGGTAAACAGAGACTTTGAACCGCTGCATTACACCGAATATCTGGCTTCGGTCATCGAAACGGGTGGATTGAAGTTTCAAAAAACCTTTGACCGCAAGGTGACCTATCACGATCCCTGCTACCTGGGGCGGAGAAACCAGGGTTACGAGGCGCCCCGTAAGATCCTGGAAAGCATCCCTGGCGTGACACTCGTTGAGATGGAGAACTCCGGGATGGATGCCTTGTGTTGTGGGGGAGGAGGAGGGAGGATGTGGATGGAGACAGCTCCAGGCGAACGCTTCTCCGACCTCCGTGTACAGGAAGCTGCAGCGACAGGAGCTAATGTCATTGCCACGGCGTGTCCCTTCTGCATCACGTGTTTGGAGGATGGTGTCAAATCAATGGGGATCGAAGGATTAGAGGTGTTAGATATTGTTGAAATCGCTGCGCAAGTTCTTCAAAAATAGATCTTCCTTTTCTTGTGGAATCGAATTCTATGGAATTACTTTCTTGCGAGATTGGGTGGGATTGATCTCTTAGATATAAAACAAAGGTTTATGTAACATCCATCCTGAGACCGATCTTGAGTTTGTCGAAGAGTTGCTGTTGCAGGATGACGTCTTGACAAATGGCATCCCTCGTACTCTTGCGGACTAAGGGTGGCACCAATCTTTTACAGGAATAAGCTTTATCCCCGGAGGCAACCGTTGGTCGCTTCGCTGTACGGCGTCGAAGATGAACAGAAAGCCATCTGGGTCTTCCTAGAACAAATGGAAGGCGAAGTGGAAAGGGTATCGCTGGAGATTCTGTCCAAAGGGAGACAACTTGCAGATGAGGCCGGCTGGTCGCTTGTTGGTTTGCTTCTTGGCCATCAAGTTAGTGACCAAGCGGAGAGAATGGTTGCTTATGGTGCTGATGAAGTTTGGCTAGCAGTACATCCGCTCTTGGAGTACTTCACAGTAGATGCATACGCGCACGTTGTAGAACAAGCGATGTTGAAAGGCCGACCCAGCGTCTTCCTCTGTGGTGCGACTCCAAACGGAAGAGATTTAGCGGGACGACTGGCAGTAAGGCTTCGAACGGGGCTCAACGCCGATTGCACCGATCTACGACTCAATCCGGAAAACGGCATGCTTACGTCTGAGGTCACGGGTTTTGGGGGAGGCGTGTTGGCGTTGCTTGAGTCACCCCACCATCGACCGCAGATGTCCACCGTGCGACCAGGGGTGTTCCCCATGGGTGAGGAGGATCCAAACAGAGAAGGACATGTCCATGAGATGGAATTCGAGCTCGCTGAAGGGATGATTCACACGAAATTGATTCAGCGTGTGGTGGGGGAAGGTGTTGACCTTACTCAAACACCGGTCCTTGTCTGTGGTGGTCGTGGGATTGAAGGCAAGTTCGACATGCTCCAAGAATTTGCTCATCTGATGAACGGCGAAGTCGGTGCAACACGGCCTCCAGTGGATGAGGGACACATCGAACGTGAACGACAGGTAGGACAGACGGGTGTTGTTTGTCGCCCGAAGGTTGCTTTCGCTTGCGGCATCAGTGGGGCATTCCACTTTGTGGTTGGCATTCAAGATGCCGACATTGTGGTGGCGATCAACTCAGATCCAAACGCACCGATCTTTGAATATACGGATTTTTGCATTGTGGATGACGCCCTTCAGTTCGTTCCAGCGTTGATTGAGGCTATTCAAATGGATCGAGCAACGGCAAATGACTGATTTCAAGATCGTTGTATGCATGAAAGTTGTCCCTAAACCGGAGGAAATCCGGGTCGATCCGGAAACCCGACGGCTTGAGCGCAGTCAGGTGCGATCTGAGTTTAACCCTCCGGACATGAACGCCTTGGAGATGGCCCTTAGACTTAAGGATCTTTACAATGCACGAGTGATTATCCTTTCGATGGGACCTGCTTTCTTCGAGCCGTATCTCCGAATTGGCCTGGCGATGGGTGCGGACGAAGCTTTTCTTCTCAGTGATCGACGATTTGCTGGAGCGGACACGTTGGCGACGACCTACACGCTAGCAAAGGGCATCGAGAAGCTTGGTCACCCAGATCTAATCATTTGTGGTGAGGAGTCCTCGGATGGTGCTACAGGTCAGGTTCCACCAGGGTTAGCCGAATGGTTGGGTATACCGCAAATCACACTCGTGACCGATATCGAAATGGATCTTGAACAACGGGTAGTAAGGGGTCGGCGAGAGGTAAGAGGCGGGCATGAAATGCTGGAAGTCCCCACGCCTGCCGTAATTTCGGTAAAAACGGCCTCGAATGAACCTAGATTCATGGATTATGAGATTAAAGATAAAGCCTTCAAGCAAACAAAAATTGGAGTGTGGTCGTGTGAAGACATCGAGGCGGATGAAGGGTACATCGGGGTACCTGGATCACCGACCATCGTCACTGGATTTGAGCAGGCCACCATTCGGGAGCGAAAACGAGAGTTCCTGCCAGGGGCTCGAGACGAGGTTGTAAGACGACTGCTCGAATCAATCCAAGATTATTTGTGAGACATTCATCGGGGGGTCAAGACTGACAATCGAAGAAGTCTTGTCACAATTACATAAGTCCATAGCGGAGATCAAATTTCAAACTTTTATTGGATGAATCTTAGCTTTGATGTAGAGGCGGGGTTACCCCGCCTTTACTTTGCTTCGGTTTTCTAGGTTCTATGAAATGCCCCCGAGTATCGCATAGTGGCGACCTTTTGTGGCTTGTGCTAGCATACTCCTAACGAGTCGGGCGTAAACAGTGTTACCAACATACAAGTGAGCTGTCCGCATAAGGCAATAAGATGGATTTAGATAAAACTTTGATCATGCTCACGCCAAAACGGCGGATCGCCTTAGCTGAGTGGCTTACTGCACATGTCCCTAAACGACCTGAACAGATTGAACCCGGCCGATGGTTCAGTCTCAGGAATGGGGTTGCAGGATATCTAACGCTTCAGGAATTTAATGCCATGCTACAGGTTTCCAATCATGGACTTATTGATGTCTTACATCATCCCAAACCGAGTGAGAAGAGTCTGTTGCG
Source organism: Anaerolineae bacterium (assembly GCA_011174845.1). Lineage (GTDB taxonomy): Bacteria > Chloroflexota > Anaerolineae > Anaerolineales > E44-bin32 > DUEZ01. The sequence continues at coordinate 6,113 of DUEW01000143.1, forward strand.
GAATGCAATAATTTTGCTCACGGAAAACCTTATATAGACCAAGCCTCAGGTATTTCTGCTCATTCTTGATCTAAAACCTTCAGCAAGCCCTCTTTATTTAGGAGGGTGTGATCTTCCACTGCATGATGTCATTCCGAGCGCAGCGAGGAATCCCTATGACGATTCTGATCAAATGGCACAAGTATAGGAATCCTGGACGCAAAACGCATTGGAACGACATAACGAGGGGCAGGGAGGAGAATTTGGATAAACTATTCGATGGTATGGAGAAGGGTGAAGTTTGGCGGTCCCATAGCGCCTATCGGTAGGCTTGCTACCAAAACGACCTGTTCACCGGAACGAACGATACCAGAGGCGAGACATGCCTGTCGAACGCGGTCGATCATCTCTTCTACCGAGTGAGCCATTGGCACTTGGTAGGGGATAACTCCCCAAAATAACGCCATCCGTTGGTAAGTGATCTGTTCAGGAGTGAACGCGAGAATGGGAGCTTGTGGCCGCGATTTTGACATCAATCGCGCGGTTCTTCCAGATCGGGTGAATACTGCGATAGCGGCAACGCCTCGATCATACGCTAAAGCGCGAGCAGCATGTGTAGTTGCTACAGCATCGTCCTCAGTGGTGGCAACCTCATCCAAAGGCCTATATCCCCATTCAGGGGCGTGTTCCTCAGCATCGATGATGATACGAGACATGGTTTGAACAGCCTGGGTCGGGTATTTACCGATTGCGGTTTCTCCAGACAGCATAAGCGCGTCGCTACCGTCAAAGACAGCGTTGGCGACATCTGAAGCCTCAGCGCGAGTCGGATGTGGATCGTCGATCATGGTCTCGAGCATCTGGGTCGCGGTGATCACACATTTTAGTTTTTCGTTCGCGCACTGGATGATGCGTTTCTGAAGAGAGGGGACGCGTTCAGGAGACATCGTAACACCCAAATCTCCTCTGGCAACCATCACCCCATCACATTCTTCGAAGATCGCGTCGAGTTGCTCGATAGCTTCAGGTGTCTCAAGCTTAGCGATGATCGGTACTCCTTGGGCTTTAGCATCCTTCGCGATCATGCTCTTGTGTAGTTCGACCAAATCCTCGGCTCGCCGCACGAAGGATAGCGCCACCATATCAACGCCTTGATCCAGGCCGAAGGAGATGTCCTCCAGGTCCTTCGACGTCAAGGGTGGTGCTGAAAGTTGAACTCCTGGCAAATGGATTCCCTTATGACTTCCCAAAGGTCCTCCATGGACGACCTCTGTTTCTACATCTGGCGCTGAGATCGAAGTTACCGAAAGCTCCATCGCGCCGTCATCGATCAGAATTTGGTCACCGGGTTTGACATCACGAGGGAGAGCGGGGTAATTAACGTGTACACGATCAGCGGTCCCAAGGATGGGAGTTGTGGTGAGGATGAAACGCTCACCATCTTTGAGAATGACCGGATCTTCTTGAGCAAGCTCTCCGGTGCGCAACTTCGATCCCTGAAGATCTTGCAGAATGGCAATGGACCGACCAGTTTCCTTTGCCACCTCTCGAATGTGGTGTATCACGTTGGCATATTCTTGGTGATCGCCGTGGGAGAAGTTGAGTCGGGCGACATCCATTCCAGCCGCTACCAATTCGCGCAATTGGTCAACGGATTTGGTGGCCGGTCCTATGGTCGCGATGATTTTTGCTCGCCGTCTCATGTCGTTCTTCGCATTTGAAATCAGTCTGAAAGCCCTTTCATCCCATAAGTGTGACAAGCACCGCCTTCTGAGCGTGCATTCGATTCTCGGCTTGCAGGAAGATCCTCGATTGTGGTCCATCGGCCACATCGTCTGTGATCTCTTGTCCACGATGAGCAGGCAAGCAATGCAGAACAATCGCTGTTGTATCCGCCCGCGAGACCAATTCGCTGTTTACCTGGTAAGGTTTGAAAACCGACTCTCGTTGTTTGGTCTCCTCCTCCTGTCCCATGCTTACCCACGTATCGGTGTAAATCACATGAGCGCCCTTGACCGCCTCTTTGGGATCTCGTTCAGTTTTAATCGAGATACCGGTCTCGCTAGCCATCTCTTTCGCACACCCCAGCACATCCTGTGGAAGATCGTAGCCCTCTGGTGAGGCGATGGTGAAGTTCATTCCTAAACGTGCACACGCGAAAAGAAGTGAAGTCGCCACGTTGTTGCCATCACCGATGAAAGCAACATTCAGATCCACGAGGTGGTCGAAGCTCTCAAGTATCGTCAATACATCTGCCAACGCTTGACAGGGGTGGTTGTAGTCACTGAGACCATTGATAACCGGAACGGACGCGTGGTGTGCCAGTTCTAAGATATGCTTGTGCTCGAATACCCGAGCCATGATTCCATCGACGTAACCGGATAATACTCTACTGATGTCGGCGATGGATTCGCGCTTTCCAAGGCCGATCTCATTCGGGGAGAGATAGAGTGCATCTCCAGCGAGATGTCTCATTGCCATATCAAAGGAGACTCTGGTGCGAAGGCTAGGCTTTTGGAAAACCATTGCGAGCACCTTTCCAGCGAGCAATGGTTCATTCCCTCCCCTTTGCCATTCAATTTTCAGGCGGACGGCCAGGTTGAGCAGCTCATTTAATTCCTGCGATGATGTATCGACGAGGGATAGGAAATGACGCATCGTTTTATCTCCAATTGATGAGTGAAAGACGCTGGCAGTATAGCATAGGTGCATGCTCTCTAGCTAAATCTTTAAACGGCCAAGAGTTAGCCGTCAGCTTATTAAACCAACAGAGCCCTCGGTGTAACCAAGGGCTCCGGGGAGGAGGAGAGCAAATGGCCAGACTTAGCCAGGTAGTGGAAGACTCGAGAGGAATTTGGAGCGTTTCTCGGGAGGCATCCGAGGGTCCCGACGCTCGATACTTATGAGGGTATGTGGGTGGTGTCGTCTTCCAAACCCAATCCCGTTGGCGATTTGCATATCTATCCTATCATGGCAGTCGTTGGTGAAAACTTGCAATTAGCTTACAAAAATCGGAGGTTCCTTGACGTTGGCTATGTAAGTGGTATGGTAGGTAAGAGAACGAACGAGTCGGCATATGGTATTTTTTTATAGTACGCACTCGTCCTGCGATCGATTGAAAAGAGAATGTTAATGGGTTATTTAAGGATTTAGATACAATTATTAGATCGGTAAGATTGTGCTTTAAACTTAGTTTGGTATCGTAGGATGATGCTATAGGGTTAGATCTGGCTCGGGATTTCCTTTTGCTTGGCTTTTCTGTACCCAAGGGAGACGAATTATGGGTGAGGATAAATTGTTGAGCTTTAGACGTGAACTTCGTGAAAAATCTTCCGAAGCCCAGATAGAAATGCTGAAAGGGCTCAGGAACGAGTTGGCAAGCAGGCGATGGGAACTCATCCTTGAGATCGATGCAGTTCGTGAATTGCTTTTTCTCGCCATGTCTAAAACTGAAGATCCTGAGTTGAAACAAATCCTCGCTAAGGCGAACTCAAGGCTTGATTGGGTTGAGCAATCGATTGCACGCATCCCGGATGATTTCATTCCGGCTTTTTAGGATCTGATCTCCAGCGATATCTGGCAAACATATTCGTTGCATTCCGGCAAAAAAAGGAATTGAGCGGAGGCGCGGCGTGGCATTTGATAAATTCTCCGATAAAGCGAAAGAGACTGTCGACAAGGCCAAGGAAACGGCCGCTAAAGTGTTAGATGCGGGGTCGGAATCTGTCATCAAGGCGAAAGACGCCGCGGCGGAATCTGCTATCAAAGCCAAAGACACCGCTGCCGATATAATTGACGTTGGGAAGGGTAAGCTTCAAGAAGGAATGGCTACTGTTATTGAGGAGACAAACAATATCAAAACCATCCTTCAAAACAGCGGTTATTGTATTATAGATATCAGTGTCACGATTTCTGTGCCCCCGAAAGCCATCCTTCTTTTTGAGGACACGGGTAGTGGAAAGGAGAAGCTAACCGAGCTTCTGGAGAGTGAAGGCTCAACACTATCTAAGATGCAAACAGCCATGATCAAGACCATGCTCAAAACCTATGATCTAGTCAAAATAACCGAGGAGCATGGTTATCGTTTCGGGAAATTTAATTTAACCGTCACGATACCTCCTCAAGTCACCGTTCATCTTGTTGCTGACAAATAAAATCAGTCCACGTAGATTCTCTATGTTTTAAAGTTTTGGTCGATTGAATCAGTTAGGTTTTTTTGATCTTTTCAGGGGACTTCCCATTCTAGGACATCTGACAGCTCTTTGCTAGACACTCGAGCAATATAGAAATAGCTTGGAGCCTTCCAACGTTCTAAGCTACTCGCTTATCCTCAAAACATGAAATTTGATACTTGATAATAAAGAGCGGGCGATGGGATTCGAACCCACGAATGGTAGCTTGGGAAGCTGCTGTCTTACCACTTATCGACACCTTTTTAATTCACGTCTCTCGTGAAGCCTGACAATCTCACGGAAATCCCATAGGAAGTGTAAAACATGAATTCGCTCTCGAATGTGCACTAAGGAAGTTCACATATGAAAAGGATTGCTAAAAAAAGGATTCGAGCTGGAACCAAAGATGATCCATCGTTCGCCTCTGGCCCAGTTGGTCACAATCTCAAGTCAGGGACAGCATCCGTAGTCTCGGACCCCTCGCGGTTACTCACTGTGCGTCCGTTTTCGCCTCTTTCTTTAAGTGATAAAAGGCACAACAAGAGAGGAAGTTTTTTCCGGAGTCCAAGGCTATAAATCTGTGTGTGGAATCTCAAAGCCTGAGGCGGTCTCTTAGGTAAATTTTACTAGGAAGAACTGAGGGCATTCTGCTGGTATTGAAACGTCAATCTCAGACTGCACCTGAGCCAATGTTCCGAGCCTATGCAACAACACAGGAAGTGGACGCATTCAACGATCATTCCGTAAGTTGCGAATGTACATTTCGTAATGAGGGTAGGCGGTAGAAGAGTGAGTTTTGGCCGTATCTAAGTGACATTAAACACGTCATATTTGGAGAAGTGATGCCACAACCCGAAGGTAATTGGCTTGATGGTGCTCGTCGACTTGATGAGAAAGTACTGGCGGCAATCTATGATGCATTCAGCCGGGCTCTCTTCTGTTACGCCTATCGGCTGTTAGGTGACCGAGAAGCGGCGGAGGATATTGTGGCCGAGACTTTTCACCGTTTTTTGCGCTCAATAGGGGCGGGTGGCGGGCCCAACGAACACCTGAAAGCCTATCTCTATCGGATCGCTCACAACTTGATCGTGGATCACTTTCGCCGCCGCCCGCCCATTGAGTTGAACCTTGATTGGGAGAACATAACCAGTCACGACCTCAGTGAAGATCCGGTGAAAGAGATAGATCATTCCCTTGAGCAAGCTAAGGTGCGCCAAGTTTTGTGGAAACTAACTCCTGATCAGAGGCAGGTAGTGGTTCTTAAGTATTTCGAAGGTTTAAGTAACGATGAAATTTCGGAGATCTTAGGCAAACCCGTGGGAGCCGTGAAATCTTTACAACATCGTGCACTGAACGCGCTACGAAGGATGTTTACACCCGCAGAAGCCTGATGGAGTTTAGGACATGCCAGAAAATGATGAAAGGTTCGATAGAGCGCTCTCTGATTACATGACAAGCAGACATTCCAAGATAGGAATGATCGCTCCCTATGTCTCGACCTTGGAAAAGCTTGAGGCGCTGAGGAACGTTCCTGAGAGAGATTCAGCGGCTCATGCGAAGGGGCGCCAAGTTTTTCTACAACAAGCAAAATCTATAACGATACCCGTATCTGAAGCAACGAAATTGCGTCATAAGTGGTGGAAAACAATCTTCGGAAAGGAGCGTTCACCAATGAGTACGCTTGCGAGTATTCTGCTTGCATTGATCGTGGCCTTCGGCGGGGTCGGCTCTACGGCCTATGCTGCCCAGGCTAGTTTACCGACGGATCCTCTTTACCCGGTAAAGCAGTTTACGGAAGATGTCCGTCTCGCCCTTACGACAGACCCTGAAACTGAAGTGAATTTATTGCTCACCTTGGCTGAGGAACGTGTAAGCGAAATGATGGCTTTGGCTGACAAGGGTTCCCAGATTCCTGATGAAACACAACTGCGCCTCGAACAGCACCTGCAATTGGCGCTTTCCGAAACCGCTCAATTGGGAGATCCTGCCTTCATGGGCGCCCTTCAACGCTTGGGAATCATGGCCCAGGTCCACGTTCAAGCGATGCAGCAGTTGCAGCAGAAAGCCTCTACCGAAGCGTGTCAGGGCTTGGAGCACGCTATCAGAGCCATGAACCGTGCCCGGAATGAAGCCGAAGATGGTATGGCAGATCCGATGAACTTCCGCCTGCGTCATGGAAAGAACAGACCTGAAAATGCACCGCAGCAGCCTGAGAATGTCCCTCCGAAGAAGGAAGGTGCGTCCCAACCACTTACAGATGAAGGGTCATCAGGCCAAGGCTTTGGTGATGGGACGGGCAGTGGTGGCGGGGCGTTTGGGAATGGATATGGTGATGGCACGGGTGGTGCATACGGTAACGGATATGGTGATGGCACAGGTGATGGCGGCGGGGCATACGGCAATGGCTATGGCGATGGAAGTTGTGAGGGTGGAGGAGCTTATGGAAATGGAAATGGTGATGGAACGCCATGCGATTGACTAAACTCACCCTCCTGATGGATCCTATGGGGGTCATATGATAGAGGTGGCTAAATAACAATCGCTCTCAAGGTTTGTGAAACCGTAGAACGGGGCTGCCCTTTTAGGACAGCCCCGTTTCTTTAAGCAAGAGAATGATCCCATCAGTTCTTCATCAACTAAAATTTTTTTTGGCGAGGACTTGGAAAGCGCTTCTGTCGAAAGTAGTGCCTCATGATCCCTTCTCACGAGACAGTAACGGAAAAGGGGTATAGGTACGAAATGACAATTCCGTTTTTCAGAAAACAAAAGAGCGGGTGATGGGATTCGAACCCACGAATGGTAGCTTGGGAAGCTACTGCCTTACCACTTGGCAACACCCGCTTATACGCCGGGGATTATAGGGGGCAGGGGAAGGTATGTCAAGACAATCGCCGTCGGATCAGGTTAGCAGCCAGGCTTAAGGCCCACACAGCAGCGTAGGTAGGTGGTCCACCATAAGAACGCTCGAGGCGTTCTTCGCCATAGGGCGTTCGTAGGATCACATCTGCGATGTGACGTTCCCCTTCAGTCCTCAATGTCAGTGCCAATCCAACCTGCGCCGAGAGTTCCTCTTGAAGATCTGATAACGCTTTTCCGAGATCTCGAGCCAGATCAGCATGAGGCAGGACTTGTCCCCCAGCAAAGCTGGATCCCTGGTCCGAAAAGCCGGCCGCAATGACACCACCAGTACCGGATTCTAGGATCGCCAATCGCCATCCGTGCTCAGTGACCGAATCCAGGGCGACCTTCTCCAAGCTTGCATCGTCGATCCCATAGATGGCATCGCCCAGTCTGTCGTGGATGGTCGAACTGATCTGTTCGATCATGCTCTCCGCTTCTTCGGATGTCTCAGCTTTCGCGGTAATCCGTATGTCTACCCGACCTGGATGAGCGGCCAACCCAACGGTGGGGTTGTGGAGGCGTTCAAGATCGTGGATATGGTCATCCAACCATGACTCGCCAACGCCGGAGGTGCGAAGCAAGCGAGTTTTGATGGTCTCGTTTAGCTTCAACCGCTGGCGCAGGAAAGGTAGGACGACGCTTTCAAGCAGATACTGCATCTCCGCAGGGACGCCAGGAAGAGCGATAACCACCCCCTCTTCTTCATCCATCATGAACCCTGGCGCGGTACCGATTGGGTTCTCTATTGCGGTCGCCCCTCGAGGGATAAAAGCTTGCCGTCGATTGTTCTCTGTGGGTGTCCGTCCAAACCGCTCGAATCGCTCCTGGATCTGCTCCCACAGCTCCGGTTGATACTCTGTGGGTACACCGAACGCCAATGCGACCCCCTCTCGTGTGGCATCGTCCACTGTCGGACCCAACCCTCCAGTTGTGATCACGACCTGCGCTCTGGAGATGCTCTCTCGTATGGCTTGAGCGATACGCTCGGCGTTGTCTCCGACGGTAGAAGTGCGATACAAATCGAGGCCGATATCGCGCAGTGCATAAGCGATCTTCCGGGTGTTGGTGTCGATAAGTTCACCCAGTAAAAGCTCGGTTCCAATGGTTATGATTTCCGCTTCCATGGTTTTCATACGACGTTGTACTCGTGAATTAATCGCCTTTCTTTAAATCTTGCCAGATCGAGCATGGAGACATCCAGCGTTTGGGCTTTTCCCTCCAGGATGAACTCCGACATCAGTTTACCAGCGATTGGACCGTGCATAAACCCATGACCTGAGAAGCCACCCACGATCCAAAATCCCTCCACTGCTGTGGGTCCGAAAATTGGGTGGGCATCGGGGGTAACTTCATAGAGCCCAGCCCAACCGTTCAGTCGTCCAGCGTGCTCAAGCATCGGCATACGCTCGGCGGCGGCTTCCATGGCGATCAACTCCCAAGCTGGATCGATCCTTTGATCAAATCCCGGCTTTTCATCAGGGTTGGACATACCCGTGAGAACTCCCTCACCTTCACGGTGGAAGTAAAGGGATCGAGCGAAATCGATGACAAAGGGAAAATCCTGCGGCAGATCGGGCAGTGGGCTTGTGGTGACCATCTGTCGACGGATAGGGGTGATGGGTATCTCTATTCCAACCATTTCACCAATGAGTCCCGCCCATGGTCCCGCGGCGTTGACGACCGCGCTGCCTCTGATCGTTCCTGCAGAAGTATGAAGTCCGGACACTCGTCCACTGATCACTTCGATACCCGTGACCTCGACCTCCGTTTGTGTTTGAGCACCTAGTTGACGAGCGCGGCGGATGTATCCCATGACCACACTATTCGGATCGGCTAGACCATCGTCCATGTGGATCGTCCCCGCTAACGCGTCTTCGAAGCGCATATTGGGTGCAACGTCGCGGACCTCCTCACCTGACAACCAGATTGTCTGGACGCCTAGGCTTCGCTGCAAGGCTACATTCTCTTTGAAAATCTGCACTTCTTCTGGCCTTGTAAGCACAAAAAGATAGCCGCATTTGCGATAACTACAATCCTGCCCGATCTCCTCGCCAAACCTTTCCAACATTGGAAAACTGGCAAGGGAAAGGCGTATGTTAATTTCAGTGGAGAATTGGTAGCGAACACCCCCAGCGCAGCGACCTGTCGCGCCTTGGCCGAAATAGGTTTCTCGTTCGAGAAGCAAAACATCCTTGACCCCGGCGAGGGCTAGGTGGTAGGCGGTACTGGCGCCCATCACGCCCCCACCGATGATGATCACTTCTGCGGAAGAAGGTAGCTCAATCGACACGTGCTTTCGCCCTGTGGCTAATCCCAAACTAGATGTATCCAATTCTATTGTAGGTTCGGTTTTTAGAGACGAATGATCTTGCCCAGACCGGATTCCTTAGCTCTCGTAAGTGCATAACTGGCGGAGATTGCATCCTGCACGGCGATGCCTACTGATTTGAACAGTGTGATCTGATTTGGATCGGAACGACCGGGTTTTATGCCCATCACGAGCTCGCCTATTTCAGCATGAATCCATTCAGGAGTGATTTCTCCCCTCTTGATGGGGATCATCAGGTCACCAGCCTCGATCAAAGCGGCTTCCCTCGAATCCACGACGATGAGCGCTTTCTTCACTGTTTCTGCATCAAGTTCCCGCATCTCGGGCGTGAAAGATCCAATGGCGTTGATATGCACTCCGGGCTCAAGCTCCTTACCATCGAAGACGGGGGTAGAGGAGGTGGTCGCGGTGCAGATGATATCTGCCTTCACGATGGCTTCAGATGGGCTGTTAGCAATACGGATTTTCTTCGGAATCGACCCGAGCCCTCCCATCTCTTTGGCATAGGTTCGGGCTTGCGTTTTATCCAAGCTATACACTCTCACCTCTTGAATTTGGCGCACTGTGCAAACAGCTTCAAGTTGAGTGCGAGCTTGAGCACCGCTGCCGATAATGGCCACCGTGCTTGCATCTGTGCGTGCGAGCAGATCTGTCGCCGCTCCAGAAGCAGCTCCTGTGCGTATAGCCGTCAGAGAGGCTCCCTCCATCACGGCTGTGGGTATCCCTGTCTCGGTATCGATCGCTACAACCAAGGCATTAATGGTCGATAGACCACGCTTGAGGTTCCTGGGAAAGACGGAGACGATTTTAATCGCCATATCTTGTGATTCATGGAGAAGGGCGGGCATGAAAAGTGTGATGCCTTCATGTTGTTTCACTTCGACATGGCTGCGGACGGGCATGGTTGCCTTGCCACTGGATAACTGGGCGAAGGCCTCTTTCATCGCATCAATAGCGGATCCCATTGGTAGAGCTTGGCGAACATCGCTAGAATTTAAGACCCGGATTTCCATGTCCCATCCTCCATGAAAGTTGCTCCGATTTTGGTGATTATATGCACCAATCTCGTTGAGACCAAGTTTGTTCATAATTTATGTATCCCTAATAAATTCTTCGCAGGTAGGGGCGGGATTACCCAGCCCTAACTTTGTCATTCATTATTAGGTCGTGAATCCCGTAGGAGAATTCATCCTTATCTTAGTCGCATGTTCTATCCTGAACGTGCCGAAGGACCGCTGAGATGACCTTATCGGAGACGGTCATCCTTCGACAAGCTTAGGATGACCGTCTCATTGATTAGGATAGCAAGCACCCAGAGCAAGTCGAAGAGTACGGCTATAGAAAAATACTCCGCTCAGCATTCATCTGTAGCCGCAGGCTTTAGCCTGCGTGTCTACGCACCCTAAAGGGTGCGGCTACATTGGTTATCAGCTCCCGGAGAAAGCGCTTCTAATCCAGGATAATCATAGGAGCGGACACGCCAGTCGCCCCTACAATGGTTCTTCTGAATGCACCTTCGACAATCCTTGATCAAGCTCCCTTCAGCGATCCTTCGACAGGCTCAGGACAGAGCTCAGGGCAAGCAGGGCAAGGCTCAGGATAGTCAGGACAATGAAGGCTCTCCTCAGCAGCCCTTCGACAGGCAGGACAGGGTTCGGGACAAAAAAGGCAATGCAACCTCAGGGTTCTTCAACGAATGTCGTGTCTCTCTATACTGAATCCTCTCAAACACGAAATTTCTTGACAGCATTGAATCCTATGATAAAGTTTGAACATGGTCTCTGGGATCACTTCTCACACTGAGATCCTTACTATAATCGGCTGCTCGACCTGTTTCCTTGGCAGTCCTGAAAGTCATTTTCCACGGATTGAGATGAGGACACCGGCTGTGAAGGTGTAAAGCGACACGGGCAGAAAGGATGTGAGCGCGAAACACCTCCCAGCCGGGAGGTGTAATTTTTTGAGCAAAGTTAGCTTAGAGACAGAGCAGCAGAATAGGATCGTTGGTTGAAATCTACGGAGGGCAGTTTTCATGTTATCTGATAAAACAATCGCGTTTATTGGTTCCGGCGTCATGGCGGAAGCTATGATAACCGGATTGCTCCGCAAGGATGTGGCTTCAGCTAAGAAGATTATCGCATCCGGCCCTCGGCCGGAACGAGGAGATTACTTGGAGAAAGAGTACGATATCCGAGTAACGACGGACAACAGATCCGCTCTTAAGAATTCCGATGTCATCGTGTTGTCCGTCAAGCCACAGATGTTGGCTCAGGTTATGTCGGAATTGAATGGTGGTTTGCCTCAAGATTCGCTCGTTCTTTCGATCGTGGCGGGCGCGAAAATCTCCACGATAGAACGAGGCCTTAATCACAAACCTATCGCGCGTTCGATGCCAAATACTCCTGCTCAAATAGGTGAGGGCATTACAGTATGGACAGCTTCTGATGCCGTTAATGAGGAGCAGCGTGGATACGCGCGAGCGATCCTCACTGCATTTGGCGAGGAAATCTATGTCGAGGATGAAGATTATCTTGATATGGCAACAGCCCTCTCAGGAACAGGTCCTTCCTATGTGTTTCTCTTTATGGAAGCGATGATCGATGCCGGGGTTCATCTTGGATTCCCGCGATACATTGCAGAGGAACTGGTGCTTCAAACCCTACGCGGCTCCGTGGAATATGTCCGACAATCCCCTCACCATCTGTCTCGTTTACGCAATCAGGTCACATCACCTGGGGGTACTTCGGCGGAAGCCTTATACTACCTTGAGAGAGCGGGGTTTAGGACAGCGCTCTCGCGAGCAATCTGGGCAGCTTACCAACGTTCCTTGACCTTGGGGGAGGGGAGGAAAAAGAAGCGTTTAGGTGAAGGTGAGGAATAAGGTCTGAGATTATTCGATGCCAAGATAGGCTTTCTGGACCATGGCGTTCTTTCGCAGCCCTTCGACGCTATCGCTCAGCACGATTTCTCCCGTCTGAAGCACATAACCGCGTGTTGCTACCTGGAGCGCCATGTGTGCATTTTGCTCAACGAGCAGGATGGTTGTACCTTGTTTATTAATTTCTATGAGTGATTCAAAGACACTTTCGATCAGAACCGGAGCCAAACCCATCGAGGGCTCATCCATCACCAATAGAGAAGGCCTCGCCATCAGCGCCCGAGCAGTGGATAGCATTTGCTGCTCACCACCCGATAGTGTACCGCCAACTTGGGATCGTCGTTCTCGAAGACGTGGAAAAATCTCGAAGACTCGTTCGAGGTCTTCCTGGATTTCGGCTTTGTCGCTTCGACTATAAGCACCCAATTCAAGATTTTCCATAACCGAAAGTTTTGAGAAGACGCCTCTCCCCTCGGGAACCATGGCCACGCCCTGATTGACAACCTGGTGGGCTTTAAATTCGGAAAGATCTTGACCGTCTAATAGGACACTACCTTGACGAGGTTTTAGTAAGCAGCTGATGACTCGTAATGTCGTCGTCTTTCCAGCGCCGTTAGCCCCAATCAATGTGACGATCTCACCTTGATCTACGTGTAGGGATATACCTTTTAGGGCTTGGATATTGCCATAATAAGCATGAACATTTTGGATTTCAAGTAATGGCATGAGGTTTTTCTCTTGTCCCTAGCAGCATCTCAGGTCGAGTTCTGACCTAATCCTGAAGCCGCACCACGACCGAGATAGGCTTCGATCACCCGTGGGTTCCTTTGGATCTCTTCCGGAGGACCTTCAGCGATTTTAACACCGTAATCGAGTACGGTGATGATTTCGCTAATTCCCATGACCACGCGCATGTCATGTTCAATCAGCAAGATAGTGATTTCCAATTCATCGCGTAAGTTTTGGATGAAGCGCATCATCTCAGCAGATTCATGAGGATTCATACCTGCTGTAGGCTCATCTAACAGCATCAATTTGGGTTTACTGGCGAGCGCTCGAGCAATTTCCAACCTACGCTGAGCGCCATAAGGTAGATTACGCGCTAAGTGGTCACCTAGACCGACAAGACCTACAAACTGAACGAGCCGATTCGCCTCTTCGAGCGCTTCCTCTTCTTCTTTATGATAACGTGGCGTATGAAGAATGGCATCGACCATTGAGGCCTTTAGCCGGGGGTGTTGACCGACCAAGATATTCTCAATCGTGGACATATTTGCGAAGAGACGGATGTTTTGGTAGGTGCGAGCGATTCCCAGATGGGCGATACGGTCGGGCTGTAATCCCTTGAGCGAAGTACCGTTGAAGTAGATATCACCTTCTTCTGGAGCGTAGAATCCCGTGACGCAATTGAAAAAGGTCGTCTTACCGGCTCCATTGGGACCAATAATGCTGTGGATGGTAAGCTCACGAAGATCAAGGTCAAATTGATCCACAGCCACTAGACCACCGAAACGTTTTGTTACGTTATTTGAAGAGAGAATGGTCACGATCCACCCTCCGTGATGGTTTCAGATGGTCCAGCGTGGGCTATCTCCTCAGCGTGTAATTCCAGTCGTCGACGTTGCGAGGGGATAAAACCTTCCGGTCGAGCAATCATCATCACGACGAGTAAGAACCCAAATAACAACAATCGGTAGTCCGAAAACTGACGCAGAATATCGGGCAGGGTGATCAGGGCGAAAGATCCAATGACGACCCCAGGAATACTTCCCATCCCACCGATGATGATTAGGCAAAGGACATTGATCGAAACCATAATGTTAAAGTTGTCTGGAAAAATCGAGCCCTGCCATGCGGAAAAGATGGCTCCTCCAAGTCCACCGATGAAAGCGCCGACTGCAAAAGCAAGTAGTTTGTATCGTGTCGTGTTTACCCCTACCATTTGCGCCGCATCTTCGTCTTCGCGCATCGCAACCCATGAGCGTCCAACGCGAGAGCGATCCAGTCGTTGGGTGACGAAGATGGCTATGATGACAAAGATCAGAATCATGTAGTAAAAGTGTGTGCTGGTTTTCAGCTCAAGTCCGAAAAGGTACGGCGAATCGATTCCGATCAGCCCTTGGGATCCGTTGGTTAAATCGGTAAGGTTGGTCACCAGCATGCGGATGATCTCACCGAAACCCAGGGTGACGATTGCCAGGTAATCCCCTCGCATTCGCAGTACAGGTATACCTAACAGTATTCCAGCAAAACCTGCCAGGAGCGCTGCAAACGGCAACACCAACCAAAAAGATATGTGAGTATCGAAATGCCCTGACGCTAAAAGAGCATACGCGTAAGCGCCAATCGCATAGAAGGCTACATAACCAAGGTCAAGCAATCCGGCAAGTCCCACGACTACATTCAAACCCAAGCCGAGGATGATATACAAACCTGTGTATCCTATTACGCGCACCCAAAACGCACGTTGTTGGAAGTTCATCAGTGGGATGATCAAAATCAGCGCTAGGACCGCTCCAATGAACGCCCATCTGCCAATCGGACTTGAAAGGATTTCTTTTACGCGCTCGGTCACTGAGGCAATTCTCTTCTTCATAATCATCACACCTACATTTTCTTCTCAGCTAAAGCCTCGCCAAGGATGCCGGTCGGTTTGAATATCAGGATTAAGACAAGTATGCTGAAAGAGACAATATCTTTATATACAGCGGGCAAGAATTGCACACCGATGACTTCACCCAATCCTAAGGCATAGCCACCGAGCATGGCACCTGGGATGTTTCCAATACCACCTAAAACAGCAGCCGTGAAAGCTTTTATCCCCGGAACGAATCCCATAGTGGGTCGGATTTGGAGGTAGAACATGCCCACCATAACTCCTGCGATACCAGCCAAAGCGGAGCCGATCAAGAACGTCCGAGAGATGACTTGATCAATATCAATACCCATCATAGACGCGATGTCCTTGTCTTCTGCGACTGCTCGCATTGCCTTTCCAAAGCGACTGTAACGGACGAGGAAATAGAGTCCAATCATCGTGAGCACAGACATTATGAGGATAATCACGCGGCTGTAGGTAATATGGATGTCGCCGATGTCAAAACCTCCAACGCCGAAGACGCCAGGATAGGTTTTTACACGAGCACCGCCAAAATCTTCGAGAAAGCCGACCACGCCCTGTTGGAGACTCTCGGGAAAGAGTGTGAAGCTTCCGATGGTAATTCCGGTGATCGCTTCGCCCATCTTGGGGAGAAGTCGAATAAATTCCTGAAGAAAGATGGACATCCCGATAGCGCTGATGAGGGGAGCTAGGCGAGCGGCACGACGTAGAGGTCGATAAGCCAGCCTCTCTACAGTGACACCGGTAATGGCCGCTCCAATTGTGCCAGCGATAAAGGTTATCCCAACCGCTAAGATGCGGTTGGAATCATACAACCCGACATCAACTAGTCGGTTAATGGTGTACAAGCCTACATAGGCACCGACCATAAAGATCTCACCATGAGCAAAATTGATCATCGTGAGAACACCGTACACCATGCTGTATCCGAGCGCGATTAAAGCGTAAAAGCTTCCAACAGTTAAACCATTGAGAAGTTGCTCGATGAAGGAGGACAAATCAAAACCCATAGAATGCTCCTGGATGAATCTAACATTCGATGATGTTCAGGGCGTCCAACGGGGGACGCAAAATAACACCCCATCTTGATAATAATCGAATTCGCTCAAAACTTTTAATACTCGGATAACATCCGGGTTGCCGCCTCTTTCGAGGAATGTTGAGAGACAATTGGTCATACCATCTGTCCTGGTGGAATTTACTAGGTCAACATAGCCCCGTACTGCGGTCTTGTCATACCATCCCCAAATTACAACGTCAACGTTGAACTTCGATCCGATTATCTCAATGTCAAATGCATTTCTCAAGGATTCAGGTATGTGCACGATGGAGACACCATCCAGCCCCAACTGTTCAATTTCATCCTTGAGACGTTGATAGGTATTTTCTTGGACGTCGATGATAGGGCCACCGTCATGGCGCCAGATTGCTATGCCAATCACTAACGGGGAAGTTGCAGAACTTGCAGATGGATGACTGGATGGTTGAATAAACGTAATTGCTAACACCCCAAATAATAAGGTTTGGGGTCTGATGATTACGCGTGACAGAGCTGATAAATTCTTGCGGATTCTATGAATCGTCGCCATTTTTGTTAGATGATCTGTGAAATTTCCACGCTTAGAAATACCTCACGGAAATGAATCCTGGACATAAATTCTCAGCGATTTAGCTAATGGATTGAAGTGGAGATTGGGAGGTAGATAAGATGTCATCCACCTCCCAGTCCCAGTGTATAGCTTTACAGCTATCTTGAAGGCGACCGTTTGGCTAATCGCCGAAGTCAACTTTCTTAACGTCGACGAAATCACCGTTTTCGACATGGAAGACGGTGATGGAGACTTTGCCAAGGTCACCCGTGGCTGTGAATTCCAAAGCGCCTGTGATACCGGCGAATGGTGTTGCACGGATCTTGTCGGCCAACGCCTTGCGACCGATTACCAGGTTGCCATCTGAATCAACCTGAGCGACGGCGTCTGCAGCCTGAAGGATGATCAAAGCCGAGTCGTACGATCCAGGAGCGTAGGCAACTGGAGCATCGTACAGTTCAGTGAACCTGACCTCCCATTCATCGTACCCGGTCGCGCCACCTACAGCACCGAAGGTCGCATAGCTGCCCTCGGCCGCGCCACCCGATGCGTCGATGAAGGTTGGCTTGGACTTGATGCCATCCGGGCCGAAGAAGACGCCCTCAAAGCCCGCGCTGCGGAGCTGGCTGATGATCAGGGCACCCTCGGCGTCCATACCGCCATAGTAAACCGCTTCAGGGTTGCCGGCCAAGGTCGTTGCGATGACCGCGCTGTAGTCGACATCGCCCCGCGTAATGCCTTCGATGCCGGTTACATCGCCTCCGGCTGCCGCGAATTTGCCATGTACGGCTTCCGCGATACCTTGACCGTAAATGCTTTGGTCATGCAGAACCGCCAAGGTGGATAGACCCAAGTCCTTTCTTAGGAAATCGACGGTGACTTCCGCTTGTAGGTCATCGTTGGCTACTAGGCGGAACAGATTTTCGTAACCCCGGGCAGTCACAACAACGGCAGTCGATGATGGGGTGACCATGATGATATTGTGCTCGGCATAGATATCAGATGCGGGCACGACGGATCCGGAGCACATGGGGCCAATGACGGCTAGCAGAGTGGGATCAGCCGCAAATTGCTCTGCAACAGTTACAGCTGGTGCGCCTTCACATCCATCGTCTCCACCCTTAGAGACGAGCTCCCAGCCCTGCAGAGTGCCGCCAAAATCAGCTATGGCAAGATCCACGCCGTTGAGCATGTCCTGACCATACACGGCGTAGGCACCAGCTAAAGCTGATGAGACACCGAGCGTGACTTTTGATCCGGGAGTAAAGGTCATTAGCCCCCATTCGTCTTCGATGACGACAGGTTCCTCAGCCGCTGGTGCGCAGGCTGTAAAGATCATGCTTGTGAGCATCAGCACCGCGACTAATCTGATTAATCGTTTCATGGCTGTCTTCTCCTCCTCCATTAAATTTGACCTGGCTTACACATAGTCTGTTTAGGAGTGTTCTTACGATAAGGGTTATCTTGATCGATGCGCAATTTCCTCCTTTCAAAGGGTAGCCGGTAAGTCCTGACATAATGAAGGGACATTAAAGACTGCCTAGAATTGATTGTCAAGGACGATCCCGGACCGCAAAATGATAAACACCTCCTGGTTGGGAGGTGTTCCACGCTCACTGAATAGGTAGGTGTCGTGTCTCACCCTTGCAACCGGAGTGGGCTGCTATGGCCTTTGAATATACCAGTAACACCGATACAAAGTTGAGACAGGTGTGCAACTAGATTTGATCATATTTTTTTTCTATCAAATGCACAGGAGTTTAGCTAATAATTTATCATAGCTTTTAAGGTTGTCAATAGAACAGGGACGATCAGCATTATTGAATCTACCTTACCTATCTGTTTCATACTCGTTCGAAGCACGAATCGGGAACGACACGAGGATGATCTTCCACTAGTCTTCTTGATCCGTTGCACTCCCAGTGGAGGAACCCTCCTCTCGACTAGAATATAGCAATTTTTCTCGAATCATGAGACCAGAGCCGCGAATTTTAAGCGCCAGATCGGCTGCTAAGTTATACATTAATCGGTAACCCAACACCGGATCTTCATCGCAGATTTGGATCAAATCTTTACGAGGAATGATGATTAAGCGAGTCTCTGAACTTGCACTACGAGCACTCGCGGAGCGTAATCCGCGATCGACAAGGGCCATTTCGCCAAAGGATTGCCCTCTGCGAAGGATGGCGATCGTAGTGGGGCGGCTGGGAGCGTCCAGACGGTCGCTCACTAATGCAGGGTCAACCAGGATTTCCACTTGACCACGAGCGATGATATAGAGTTCATCGCTGGAAGATTTTTCTTCAAATACCAACTCACTTACGTTGTAGCGTTTCTCCTCACAAATCGAAGCGACTCGCTCGATCTGCTCAGGAGTGAGATCCTGGAAGATATCAGCCTGTCTTAGCATGCCCGCGTGGCTCATGTTTGATTGCTCCCGTTGATGGTTCTGCCAGTCTAGCACAAGATTTTCAGAAATGTGAAATGAAATTTTGGTCACGTCTTAATCTGATATGAAATCTAGTGAAGCAGCGTCCCTTGAACACTTTTCAGTCTGCCTCGAGACCTATCCTGCTTGCCGCAAGCTTGACGAGGGGCTCAGGATGAAATAGGGAGAGTGTCATTCTGAGCGCCGTAAGGTGCGAAGAATCCATGTGATTTGACGGCTTCAAGGGCTTCATCATAGGGATCCTTCGCTTCGCTCAGGATGACATTCCAAGACAAATGTCATTCTGAGCCGGAGCAAAGCGAAGGCGAAGAATCCCTGCGATTCGACGACTTCAAGAGCCTCGTTATAGGGATCCTTCGCGGAGCCGAAGGTCCCGAGCCAAGCCGAGGGGCTCAGGATGATATGTTTATGTGAAGTCCTTTCTTCAATTAATGTCATTCTGAGGCGCAACGCGCCGAAGAATCTCGTTGTTGGGATAGCGGATGAAGTGAATTCAGAAAACGATATCCTCACCCTTCGGGTACGAAATCGTCGCTTCACTCAGGATGACATTAATGGGGTTGATGGCCTGAATATCCTCTCGGCTTGGCTCGGGCCACGTCCTGAGTCCTGTCCTGCTGTCCTGAGCGCTAGCCTGCACCTTATCCTGAGCTTGTCGAAGGGTTCAGTATCCACAATAGGTTAACCTTATTACTTCCATGAGATATATATGTAACCAATGTTCTTGACGCCTCTACCTTGCGGAGCTAGGATTCTGTAGTTCATGTTAATCTATGCCGGATATCTCTCGATTAGAGATCTTCCCTGAGAGATTGGATAAGAAGGAATGAAGCGACATCATATCGGGGCATGGGGTGAGGACATAGCTTCCCAGTACCTTGAAGCCAAGGGCTACCAGATTCGCGCTCGGAACTGGCGGACACAAGAAGGGGAGTTGGATCTGGTGGCTCAGGATGGAGAGACGATCGTCTTTGTTGAAGTCAAGACGCGCACAAGCAAGGATTTCGGTTGGCCTGAAGAAAGTGTTACGCCCGTGAAGCGGCATCGTCTCCAGCGGGCAGCCTTGGCTTACCTCTTAGACCAGGACCTATCAGATATCTTCTGGCGTATTGATGTCGTGGCCATCGACCGTACCAGCTCCGGCACTGTTGAGAGGTTGGAGCACTATATCGATGCCGTGG
This sequence comes from Anaerolineae bacterium, assembly GCA_011174845.1. Lineage (GTDB taxonomy): Bacteria > Chloroflexota > Anaerolineae > Anaerolineales > E44-bin32 > DUEZ01. The sequence continues at coordinate 26,211 of DUEW01000143.1, forward strand.
ATGGAGAATGGGACGCACCGTGACGCAGGAAAACCCTCTCGTAGCCATCGTTGGCCCTACCGCCGTCGGTAAGACTGAGATCTCTATTTGTTTAGCTGAGAGGCTAGGCGGAGAGATCGTTTCTGCTGATTCAAGATTGATCTACTGTGGTATGGATATCGGAACCGCGAAGCCATCAAGAGAGAGTCGCTCTCGTATTCCACATCACTTGATCGATGTGACAAATCCTGATCAACCTTGGAGCTTGGCAATTTACCGTCGTGAGGCGCTTAAAGCGATCGACACGGTTCATCAACGTGGGCGACTTGCCATGCTTGTCGGTGGAACGGGACAATATGTGACTGCAATCTTGGAGGGATGGGTCCCGCCCCCAAAATCGGGTGATCCGTCTCTGAGACAAAAGCTGGAATCCTTCGCCGATGTTCACGGTCCAGAAGCTCTGCATAATCAATTGGTGGATATCGATCCAATAAGCGCGGCCAGGATCGACTACCGAAACGTCCGTCGTGTAGTTCGCGCGCTTGAGATCTACCACACCACTGGCCTTCCGTTCAGTCAGCAGCGGACAAATCAGCCTCCACCTTATCGAGTGCTGCGTATAGGTCTTACTTTGCCGCGACCGGAGCTTTTTGCTCGGATCGACGCTCGGATCGATGAGATGTTGGACTCGGGGTTGCTCGCTGAGGTGGAAGATCTGCTTGAACGGGGTTATGATCCAGACTTGCCGGCGATGACCGCCATCGGTTATCGTCAGATCACGGATCATTTAAGAGGATCGATCAGCTTAGAAGAAGCAGTGCGTCAGATGCGTCGAACCACGCGACAATTTGTGCGTCGTCAATCGAATTGGTTCAAGGAGGATGACCCTCGGATTCATTGGTTTGAAGTTCAAGATGATGTTGTCGAAAAAGTAGAGAGTTTGATTAGAACTTGGCTTAGAGGGAATTGTTTTACCTCTGAATGAACAGTTGACCATTTTCTTCCCTACCACCACTACTCCAGCAACATACAATGTCCAATATTAACCCTCTCCCCCTTGGGGAGTGGGCGAGTGTAAGCGGTATTTTTCTATGTTCCACCCTCACCTATGCCCTCTCTCTGAATGGGAGAGGATGTGGATAGCTTCCTGTCCGTGTAGAGTTCGGGGAGAGATAAGCGTTTTGTGACAAGGTGGGATAAATACAAGGTCGTCAGACAAAGACCCTGGTTATGAAGATCGCGTCTATATGTACAACACAGATGCAGGGGCAATTCGGAGTTGAATCTATTGGAAGATAATGACTTTAGGTATGAAGATATCATCGTACATAATGTAAGGCACGAGTGTAGGGGCAATTCATGAATTGCCCCTACACTGAAATGAGAAATACTAGAATTAGCTTATTTAACGAATCGTATACCGGAACTTCTAATACCCCTCTTCCCTCTGTGACAGCCATGCGCCGAGACGATGAATTGCGAGGATGGTTAGGCTGATCGCGCATCCTGGCCACAAGGCCAACCATGGGGCATCGATCAAATGTGCTCGACCGGCGTTAAGCATGACACCCCATTCTGGGATGGAGGGATCACCAGCTAGACCGAGAAATGTCAAAGTGGTTGTACCCATGAAAGCCCAGGCATAGTGTGTCGTCGCCAGTGAGAGTAATTGGTTCTTCGCGTTTGGTAATAGGTGATGGATAGCGATCCAGGTGCGATTAGCACCCAGGGCAACGGAAGCTGTAACATAATTTTGCTCTCGGATTTGGTGGAACATCGTTCGGGAAAGTCGTACGAAACCCGGTGCACCTCCAAAACCAACCGCGAGGATGACCGTCAAAAGCCTGGGCCCCATCGCGGCGACGAGCAGCATCGCTAGGAGCAATCCAGGGATGGCGAGCAGTGAATTTGAAAGCCACACGATCACTCGATCGAACCATCCTCCCAGGGAAGAAGCAATCAGACCTGCGATCCCACCCACAACTACGGTGATGGCCATTGCAGCAAATGATGAGCCTGGGCTCAGTCGACCTCCATACACGATCCTCGTCCAAACGTCTCGCCCGAGAGCGTCGGTTCCCAACGGGGGGTGCTGAGAAGGAGATAAAAGGGGTTCAGCTACAGGGTGGAGAGGGTTAACCTGCGAAATCATCGGTGCAGCGATGCTCACACCAAGCACAATGAGCAACCAACCCACGGATAGGAGGAGGGGTAAGTGATGCCTCATGTCACCCTCCGCAGCCGAGGGTCTATCGTAAAAGCAAGGATATCGGCGAGCATGTGGCTGATGGTGTAAAAAACCGCTGCCAGTACGACCAATCCTTGTGCAATTGGATAATCCCCCTGGAGGATGGAAGTCACCAAGAGACGACCAAGACCCGGCCTCGAGAAAACCGTTTCCGTTACCACCGTTCCTGCGAATAGGAACGCCGCCTCCAATGCCGTCAAGGAAACCACGGGGGGCAATGCCGGTCGAAGTGCGTGCCAAAGGAGACGGAAACCGTGCTCTATCCCTCTAGCTCGAGCGGCTAAGATGTAAGGGCCCTTCATGGTTTCTTTCAACCCGGCCTGAACGACGCGCGCGATCGCTCCAGCTGAAGCAAAACCGAGGAGTAATGCGGGCAGAAAAAGACGTCTGATCTTGACAACACTAAGTAGTGGTATCACTACTAACAGTTGTCGATATAGGATCAACCCTAGGATACCCGTAAACGCCACCGGCAAAGCCGTGGCAAGTCCCGCCAAGCTAGCCGCGAACTGTCCGAGTGGTGTCTCTTCTTTCCAAGCTGAAATCACGCCAAGCGTTAGCCCGAATAGGAGGGCGAAACCGAGACCAGCGAAAGCAAGTTGAGCTGTCGCTGGAAGTTGCTCCACGATTACAGTGCTAACAGGTCGACCTGTGAAGAGGGATGTTCCGAGATCCCCGCGGAAGAACCCGGCGAGAAAGTTGAGATACTGAACGAATAGTGGAGCATCTAAGCCTAAAGATCTTCGGAGATTCTCTACCTGATCGGGAGAGGCAAGCCCTTGAGAGAGGAGACTGGCGATCGGATCCCCAGCGATCAATCGTAAGGCAAAGAATGTCAAGCTGACCGCGGTCCACGCGGTGAGCACACCTTCTATGAAACGGCGGCCAACAGTGGTTAGGGCGCCAATTGAAGATCGATCAGAATGGGATACCATCCTTGCGCAGTAAAATGTAACCCTTCCACTCGATTGTTGACTGCAACGAGATTGACATAATTGCGGATGGGGAGAACGAGGGCTTCTTCTTGTACACGAGACGAAACTTGTTCATAGAGGTTTAACCGCGCGTCAAGATCAAGCGACTCTTGAGCTGCTTGGGTCAGCAACCGATCTATTTCTGGGTCTTCGAACTGAGACCAGTTGTAAAGGCCTGTGCTGGAGTAGAAAGATCGTAATAGATCGGGATCTGTGCCGAATAAGTTGATCCCGATCGCGTGATATTCGCCTTCTGCTTGGGCTTCTTTGAGTGGACCAAAGCCGGGTGCGATTTCTAATGTCACTCTAGCACCGATCGCTTCCCAATCCGCTCGGATCAATTGCGCCATCTCAGAATTGGATCCCCAGGGTGGCGCGACGATGTGAAGCTCGAGAGGAACGTCGTTTCTGCTTCGATGACCCTCTTCGTCGGTTATCCTCCATCCGACTTCATCCAACAATGTGCCAGCGGTTTCTGGATCATACGTTGGGAAGGATTCTTGAGGCTCGAGGTTAAAGGAGCTCGCCAAGAATGGACTATCAGCAACGGGAGAATACACACCGAAAATAGTCTTCACAGCTTGAGGTCGATTGATGGCATGGATTAGCGCTCGTCTTACCAGGGCAGCATCTGTTGGGGCCTTCTTGGTGTTAAAAAAGAACTGCATCGGTTGCCCCGGGATGGCTATTGGGTAGAGATCGAAATCAGAGCTGACAGCAATTCGATCAGCATCGTGTGGGGGTATTTCACCTATGACGTCCACCTCACCACTCTCGAGGGCAATTGCACGAGTGGCTGGATCTTCATAAAAGCGAAATACAATGGTATCGATTTTGGCTTTTGCATTTTGGTAAATCGATGGCGCCCATGCGTAATCCGGGTTACGGGTGAGGGTTATCTTATCGTTTGGAATGTATTCAACAAAACGATACGGTCCTGTACCGACCTGGTGGAATTGATACTCGGTAGGTCCCCAGGTCTCAAGAGCTACTGGGGAAGCCATTCCTAAGTACACATCGGAAAGGGAATCAAGTAAGGGTGCGAAAGGTTCACTCAGATATAGCGCCACAGTGTAGTCATCGATGATTTCTACTTCCTGGAGGGGTCCGAGCATAAATTGAGCTTTCTGGGAGTGATGATCTGGATTCATCACATATTCCAAGTTGGCTTGTACTGCTTGTGCATTGAATATGGTACCGTCATGGAAGGTCACACCGCGGCGAAGAAAGAAGGTGTATGTTAATCCGTCGGGAGAGATTGACCAGGTCTCCGAAAGCCCGGGTACGAACTCGCCTGAGGCTGGATCACGAAACACCAAGGTGTCATAAACAGATGCGAGCGGGATACCTAACTCTGAGGAGGCGTTGAGATGAGGGTCGATCCCGGTGGGGGAAAGGGTCAATCCATAGACTAAAGTGGAGGACTCCTTTGTACCGATAGAACAGGCTGTCGAGGTTGAGACGAAGAGAAATATGAGGATGATCAGCGGTATGAGTCGTCGGTGTTTCATTCTTGACTAGCGAGGACCATAGCTCCGATAAGGCCAGCGTCATCGCCTAAGGCAGCCGGAGCGATTCGAAGGTTCATCATATAGGCTGGGCTTATTAAATGGGCTTCAAACGCACGTTCGAGAGGCTCAAAGAGGAGTGATCCAAGTTGTGAAACACCACCACCGATCACAAAGACTTCCGGGTTAAACGCATGGGCTAAATCTGCCATATGGCGACCTATGTACTCAGCGGCTTGTTCAATGACTTCGCAAGCAAGTGGGTCACCAGCTTGTGCTGCCTCACCAACATCCACGGCGGTCATCTTTTCGTTCGATTCTAATCTCTCTTTGAGAACAGAAGGTTGTCCAGCTTCTATTCTGGCCGTCGCGCTTCTTGCGATGGCGGGGCCGGAAGCGACTGCTTCTAAATGCCCAAGTTGCCCACAACTACAGATAGGGCCACCAGGCTCGACCGTCATATGACCAAGTTCGGCACCCAAACCCCAACTGCCAATTAGAAGCTTATTGTCAATAATAACACCACCACCGATCCCGGTGCTGATCGTGAGGTATATTAGATCGGACGTGCCCTGTCCAGCGCCGAAACGCCATTCACCGAGGGCAGCGAGGTTCGCATCATTACCTACCAACACCGGGCAAACAAATCTCACTTCAAGGATCGACCGAAGCGGGATCATTTCCCAACCGGGGAGGTTGACCGCCTTGAGCACCATACCATGTCTGGGATCTAATGGGCCTGGTGCACCGACACCAATACGTAAGTCCTTGCGATCTTCTGGTAATTGTGCTTCGATAGCTTGAGACAGACGCTCGATCACGGCGTCCGGACCTTCAGATGCGAGAGTTGGTGTTTTGCTTTGTGTAAGAGGTGGAGGTTCCGGGTTGGGGAAGTAGGCTACTCGGATATTGGTTCCTCCGAGGTCGACAGCGATAAATTGTGACATGCGAGGAGTATATCATATAGGCTTGATGTTTGGCATGGCTCAGCTTAGAATGCATCTGTGATGAGCAGGAAGATAACCCCCATACGTAAACAATACTTGGAGATCAAGCGTCGCTATCCGGACGCAATTCTCTTCTTCAGGCTCGGTGATTTCTACGAGACCTTCGACGAAGATGCAGAAATCACGTCCCGCGAGTTAGACATTGTCCTCACCTCACGCAATGTGGCCAAGGGTGATCGGGTGCCCATGGCAGGCATTCCACATCACGCAATCGATAACTACTTAGCCAGATTAATCGAGAAAGGCTATCACGTAGCAATTTGCGAGCAGGTGGGGGACGGACCTGTGAATGGCCTATTTCCCCGCGAGGTGGTACGAGTGGTCACACCCGGGACAGTGGTTGAGCCAGACATGCTTCCGAGCGATAGCAATAACTTTCTCGCAGCAGTGGTTGCTGATGACGAATCCGTGGGGATAGCCTATGTCGATATTACGACGGGTGAATTCGCAACCACACAGATCAGGGCGTCATTTCCTCAGAGCGCTATTCGGCACGAATTGACACGCCTTCAACCAGCCGAGGTGATCGTGCCGGAATCGCTGTCGCTTGAGAACGAATGGGATGGACACCTCACTCCAATATCGGATTGGAAATTTGAAGTAGATCGAGCAGTTGAGACGTTAAAAGATCATTTTGGAACGGCTACGCTTGACGGTTTCGGCTTAGCAGATCACTCTCTTGCTTCACGTGCAGCGGGTGCGATCGTCGATTATCTGAAACAAACCCAACAAGCTGCGCTTCAATTGCTTACAGGTCTTTCGACCTACTCGCTGGATGAATTTATGGTATTGGACGCGGCAACGCGCAGGAATCTTGAATTAACTGAGACTCTACGAACGGGAGAGGTTCGCGGTTCGTTGTTGGGCGTTCTCGACTCGTCAGTGTCACCGATGGGTAAGCGCATGCTTCGCCAATGGATAGGGAAACCATTATTGGATCTAGAACGCATTCGTTGTCGACAAGACCAAATCGAAGCGCTATTTTCGGAAGGTCTTTTGAGGGCTGAATTGCGAAAGGCCTTGGGCGCTCTCGGTGATTTAGAGCGACTGACGAACCGTGTCGCAGCGGGCGTTGCGGGACCGCGCGACTTGGTTGGGTTGAGAAAAGTTATCCAAAACCTTCCTCCGATCATTGATTTACTGGAAGGTTACGAGGATGGAGCATTAGGTTCGATCATCTCAAGCCTCGATCCATGTGTTGAAGTGCGTGAGTTACTGGAGCAAGCATTGTCCGACGAACCCCCTGCTACTCTAACCCACATCGGCGTAATCCGAGAGGGATATTCTCAGGAATTAGATGGGGTTCTCGCGTCCTCGCGCGATGCGCGTGATTGGATCGCTCGATTGGAATCAGTGGAACGGGAAAGAACTGGAATCAAAAACCTCAAGGTTGGATATAACAAGGTTTTTGGATACTACATCGAAGTTACGAGGGCCAATACTGAACGTGTTCCTGATGAGTACATCCGCAAACAAACATTGGTCAATGCTGAGCGTTATATCACACCAGAAATGAAAGAGTATGAGTCTCTTGTCCTCAATGCGGAGGATCGTCTCCGCGAGATCGAAAACCGGTTGTTCAAGGAACTTTGCCAGCGGATAGCAGAACAGGCTCCGCACCTTCTCGACACAGCCCGGGCATTGGCAAGGTTAGACGTCGTAGGATGCTTGGCGGAGACCGCTGCTAATAAGGGTTATGTGAGGCCAGAAGTTATTGAGGAGGATATCATCGAAATCCGTGACGGTCGTCACCCCGTCGTTGAAGAATTCCTGCCAGGTTCACGCTTCGTCCCCAATGACACAGTATATGAAGAAGATGAGCGGATACGAATCATCACCGGTCCTAATATGAGCGGAAAATCAACATACCTTCGACAAGTAGCTTTGATCGCTTTGATGACTCAGATGGGAAGCTACATCCCTGCTCGCTCTGCTCGCATGGGGCTCGTGGATCGAATTTTTACCCGTATTGGCGCGCAGGACGAAATTCACGCTGGCCAATCCACTTTCATGGTCGAGATGGTCGAAACAGCGAATATCCTACACCATGCTTCGATCCGCAGCTTGTTGATCCTGGATGAGATTGGACGTGGCACAAGCACTTACGATGGTGTGTCGATCGCATGGGCGGTGGTGGAATACATCCACAACCATCCTCGGCTTCGTGCTCGAACGTTATTTGCAACTCATTATCACGAACTAACGCATCTCTCGAACGTTCTACCGGGTGTTCGTAACTACAACGTCGCTGTGTCTGAAGAAGGCGGAGATGTGGTTTTTCTTCACAAGATCGTTCCCGGTGGAGCGGATAAGTCCTATGGGATTCATGTCGCTGAGTTGGCTGGCCTTCCACGACCCGTAATTAACCGAGCTCAGGAAATCCTGGCATTGTTTGAGGCAGAGTCTCGTGACGTACGGGGTGGGGAGCAGATTCCCGCCCGTCAGATGGCGCTCTTCCCTGAAACCAACCCGCTCTTAGAGGAATTACAAAAGATCGATGTCACCTCGTTGACCCCTCTCGAGGCGTTGAATCGACTCTACGAATGGCAACAGCGTTTTCTTGAGTCGGATGAGGAGATATAGAAAAACGACGCGTATTGGACGGTGAGTTTTCAATCTACCGTTTGCTATCTCCTTCTTGGATACCCAAAATTGGTGATTTGATCCTTTCCTTTGACCGATCGTATGTATGGATCAATCGGATGTTTTTGAAACCAAATCAGGGTATTCCTGTGGCACTGCCTCGGTCTCTTCAACTCCAAGTTCACGTAAGAGTTCGGAGATCTTCTCTGCCTTGAGTTCGGCGTCGCGTCGCGACCATGTGCGGCTTTTTATTTCAAGGAAGCAACCTTCCAATGCCGGCTTTAGCACCCTGTCGATGTTCACGAAGAGTTCTACTCCCTGGTAACGCAACAGCCACCGTATTCTATCCTTATTGATTTCGATCTCGTCGGTGGGATTGAAATATTCGTGGTAAAAGCGTGAACTATGCTGGGCGGGTGCGATGAAGCGTGACCTAGAGAGAAGAACTGAATCGGGATACTCATGCTCTGCTGCCGGTCCGGTTAATGTAAGTCGGTACCTGACGTTGAAGATGTTGCCATCGTCGTCGATGAAATCGTCTTCTCGATAACGCAATCGCCCATCACGGGGGTTGTCAAAGGAAAAATAGCTATCGTATTCAAGATAATGTGCAGTACGCACGACCTCAAATTCCCCGGAGTTTAATTTCTCAAGAACCGGATCTGGTTCAGGAAGCCGAACTTTGACCTGGACTTCGTAGCTCTCTTCCTGCCTGGCACCACCGATCGCTATGAGTTTAGAAAGCACGGACCCTTCTCGTTCGATAAGAAAGGTATCGATCCGTTGCGCATACTCCGCAGCAGCCTCAAGTAGACTCTCCTCATTCAATGTGAGGAGTTCCCGATCTCGCATTAACCATTTTCCGTTGACCATCACATCGGTCACATCGGTGGATTTCGTCGCATAGACCAAACGTGAGTAAATCGCCTCGGGGTCACGAGCGAAGTGGGGGTAGTTATGAGTGGTTTCCATGTCCACCAAAACCAGATCGGCTCGTTTCCCGGGCTTGAGTGATCCGGTCAATTCACCGAGGTGCAGTGCTTTCGCGCCCATCGAGGTAGCCATTTCGAACACTTGCCGCGCCGGTAAAGCCGTTGGATCTTTTGTAATAGCCTTGGCGATGAACGTCGCCAATCTCATTTCCTCGAAGAGATCAAGATCATTGTTGGAGGCCGGACCATCGGTAGCTAAACCCACGTTCAGACCGGTTTCGAGCATTTCGGTTATGGGGGCGAAACCGGATGCAAGTTTAAGGTTGCTGGATGGATTATGAGCCACGCCGGTACCGGCATGCTCTAGGGTATGGATTTCGCCTTCATCAACATGAACGCAATGCGCAGCAATGACTTTCGCTTCAAGCAGGCCCAACTTCTTC
>DUEW01000144.1 GCA_011174845.1 Anaerolineae bacterium
GCCGTGAAAGATTGCTCCCCTTCCACACTCGTCATGTTGCACATCGCTGAGGGAGGCGATAATGATATGGCGCGCTGGTGGTTCGGTAATATGACGCGCAGAGAGGTCTTGTAGAACGCGATTTCACTGGACATGCTGGAAGGGATCTCAGGATCACAGGCGGAATAGTTGGTACACCCATATTTGATCTAACAACATGATATATAAAGGTATCGGTTGTCAATAGATATTGCGAAAAACGATCATGATCATTTACCTCATACTGCAAGATCAGATTGTGGGAGGCTTGACTACAGGCGCGGTGAAAGGGTAGTTCGTCAAACGAAGAGGCCATACGCAGCAACCTAGGTCTCTTCGTAGCGCTCTCACTTTTGCTCCCCTAGATCACTTTCCCGGCGAACAGTTTGCCAGGGAGGGCCGCCCTTTTCCAGAAAGGGGATTCTGACGAGGCTCGTTCATCTAATTTCCCCCTTGAATCAAAAAACAACCGAGACATAAACCACTCAACATCATCGAGTGGTTCATTAAACGTATGGAGAACAGTTCCGCTGTTCTCCCTTGCAAGGCGTAGCCTTGCGGTGGTGACCCGCCAAGGACTCGAACCTTGAACCAACTGATTAAGAGTTGGGAAAAGTTCCGTCTTACCTGTATATAGAGAGTTATGGTGTCTACCCACTCCCATATATAGGGGTAAAATTGTCCAAGCTGTCTATTGTTTCTATGGTGTGGTGAGGATTCTGCACCGGAACTGCACCGGACGCGGCTGAATTGCACCGCCTATACATCAAGCCGAAACAAGGAAAGGCGGCTCGAATACCTCTGTTCTGGTGAGATTGGTGATCTAATTTATCACCGCGAAATTGCTTTCTTAGATTGGCTGTAATACTCAATTGTGAGGGATTGAGCCGTGCAGCCTAATTCACGTCGCTGTTTTTACAGCAGATTCAGGACTTGATCCCCCTCACGGCTTTTTCAGTGTTTGATCATGATGGCCGACATTGCGAAGGATTAGGGCATCACCCTCAGTCTCGAATGTAATCCTCAAGGATTTGCTTGCGCGCGCCTCCCAGATACCCTGTGTGCCCTTGATCCGTTTCACGCGGAGACTGGGGTGTCGAAGATCACCTGCCATGATACGAATGGCTTTCTGCACCCGTCCTTGGTCATTAGCTGCCAGGGATTGATAAGCCTTTTGAAATCGATTGGTGAGAATGAGGCGCATTAGGCTTCGCCAGCTTCAAGCGCGTCAATAAGAGCATCAATGTCATCGAATTCCTGGATGCGCCCTGATTCAATATCTTCGCTGGCTTCAAGTTCGCTCTTCTGCCAATCATCACTCCAGAAATACGCCTGGCTCTTGTCGATCAGTTTCTGGGGACTCAACCTAATCGTGTCGCCCTCAACAACCACCGCGATGAGATCTCCCTCTTCGATATTCGCAGCCCGCCGGACGGCTGCTGGAAGTGTGATTTGTCCGTTCCTGGTAACCTTCGTAAGCGTAGGGTCTTTAACCATATTAACTCCTATTTTACTAATATGGTTATATACTACATTACAAATGCTTGTCTGTCAACTAATTCAGTTGTGCTGGCTTGTGCTGTGTGATGGCCGAAAATGGATATCCACTCTAGAAATGGGTTTGAACACACCCTGAGCGATATAATCACGGTCTTGAATTCATAATAGGAAAGGCAGACCGTGATTTCATCTCTTCACCAATGCTTAGGAAACATCTTGAATGCCATCGCGCAGCACATTCAACGGTGGGTCAAACCTACCAATCCGTCTCTATTCGCCGATGCTGCATCAGACCTCACGCGCAGCAAGGCCGAACTCGTGCTCGAGAATGCCTTTCTGCGTCAGCAACTCATCGTGCTCAATCGCCAGGTGAAGCGTCCTGCTCTCAAGCCTCACGAGCGTGTCCTGCTGGTGGTGCTGACCAGCAGGCTGCGGTCCTGGAAACAGGCTCTGACCATCGTGCAACCGGATACACTTCTGCGCTGGCATCGCGATTTGTATCGCTGGTTATGGAAGCGCAAATCCCGAAAGAGGAAACAACCTGGTCGCCCACCAATCTCTAAGGAAATTGTGGCACTCATTCAGCGCATGGCAAGGGAAAATCGCACCTGGGGTGCCAAACGCATTCGTGGCGAACTGCTGAAGCTGGGAATGCGTGTTGCGAAGAGCACGATCCAGCGCTACATCAAACAAGTGCGTTATCCTGGTTCATCTCAGCAGACCTGGTGGACCTTCATCCACAACCACACAAGTAAGATCTGGGCTTGCGACATACTGTTCCGCGCACTCTTCGGATTCGTCATTATTGAATTGAGGAAACGCCGCATAGTGCACTTCGGGGTGACACGCCATCCCACCGACAAATGGCTAGCTCAGCAGTTACGTGAAGCCACACCCTTCAGCGCAGGTCCACGCTTCTTGATCCGTGACAATGACCGCAAATATGGTGCATCTTTTTCGTGTGTTGCTATCGGGACAGGCATTGATGTACTCCACACTCCCTATCGCGCGCCGAAGGCCAATGCTATCTGCGAGCGCTTCCTGGGCAGTCTCCGGCGCGAATGTCTGGATCACTTTATCATCTTGAGTGAACGTCACCTGTATCACATCGTGAAGGAATACGCCCGCTACTTCAACTACGCTCGACCTCACCAGGGCATCGACCAGCAGATTCCTTGCCAGCCTGCGTGCCTAGACATGTCTGCTACCGACGGTCAAGTTGTCTCATTCCCAGTACTGGGAGGCTTGCACCGCGATTATCAGCGACGCGCGGCTTGAGGGTCAACCTCGAGGTACCCTATCCCTATTCCATTTTGAAGTGATACAACCAGTTTTATAGCCTGGTTCTCATGCACACGATGCGAATCCTAATTCACATCCTCGGTGTGATCCCGCTGCACCTATCTACTTGACAGGTATCTTTCTGATCCCAGCAAATTGTGCTTCATCGACCTTGAACACACGCACGGATTAGCAACTCCCAACGTTTTCACACGGGATTATGAACGGATAATTGTTTTCGGCCACTACACCCCAACTTTACAGATAGGCTTGGGCCGATTTGCTCCCATTGTAATAAATCTATGGCATCGGTAAGTTGAATGTCCTCACCAAGAACACCGCCATCTCTGCCCTGGTGACGCTGTTATTGGGGCGGTAGGTACCATCCGGATAACCCGACGTGATCCCCTCCGCCGCCAACTGCTCGATCCACGCCTCCGCCCAGTGCCCGGCGACGTCGGAGAAGGATCCTCCGCTCGCTGGCGGCGGCGAGTATGACGATCCATACTTCGCCTTAAGTAGGAAGGCCGCCATCTCCGCCCGCGTCACCTGATTCTGGGGGCGGTAAGTCCCGTCGGGATACCCGCTCGTCAGCCCCTCGTCGTACAGGTCCTCCATCCAAGCCTCGGCCCAATGCCCGGCGATGTCGCTGAAGGGGTGGCTGCCATCAGGCGTCGGTGGAGCGTAGGAGCCTCCATGGATGCCCTTCTTCAGGAACGCGGCCATCTCAGCACGTGTCACGTTGTTATTGGGACGATACGTGCCATCCGGAAAGCCTGATGTTAGCCCGGCCTCGAAGATACCTTCAATGAAAGAACGGGACCAATGGTTCCAAGCAAGATCGGCAAAGCTTGTGAAGTGGTAAATGGCCAAACTGTCGTTCGACGCATAAACAGTTCGGTTATCCAGGCCAGCCGCTAAGAAGACGACCTCCCTGTGGTCTAAGATGCGGAATTTCTGATAAGCATCCGCATCCCAAACCCATGTTGAATCCCCTCCCGATCCAAAGAGAAATTCACCATCAGCGCTATCGAGCGCGGATTCAGGATAAGCGCCTGTATCGTACTGCCCGGCAGCGTTCAAGGTCGACAGATAGCGCGCTTGGAGATAGTAAGGCGAACCGCATGCCAAATAAACCAGGGAACCATCGCTGCTGATATCAATCGTTTGTAGATTGCTACCTACGTTCGAGTTGCTGATCAACAGCGAGGGCGTAGCCGTGCTGATATCGTAGCAGTCCACCGAGGCCGGGGAAAGACCGGGTTCGCCGACACACAGTGTGTTCCCATCTGGTGAGATAGCTATCTCCCCACCACGGTAAAAGTTCCCGAAGGTGTCATCCTCGCTGCCATCCGATGGGTCAATGATGTGGATCGGTTCAAAGGTGCCGCTGTTCTCTGTGATATAGAGCAGCCCTGGGCCTCCATACTCTGCATTCTTCGGGGAAAATGACAGAGTGAACGTTCCCGATACACTTTGACTGCCCGTGTTGATGACCTTAAGCGCAGAACCACCACTCAGCGCAACGTATACTTTCGAGCTGTCGGGCGATATTGCCAATCCCCAAGGTGCGGAACCTACCGGGATTGAATTCACAATCGAATCCGACGACGTGTTTACTACAAGAACAGCGTTCGCACTCGCATCCGTGGCAAAGAGCAGGGGCTGTGTTTCATGAAGAACGACATCCTCCACGGCGCCTGTGGAAAGCACGATCACCATGGGATTGCCTTTCGTTCCATTCAATCGGAAGATTAAATCGGGTTCGTTGCCGTGGCCCGCGCACCAGCTTGTGCATCCTTCACCCCAGCCACCCCCCGGGTTCCGAAAGGCGAAGGGGTTCCCGTTTTGAACGACGCGTTCCCTCCACATGAAATCTCCAGCCGCGAAATCCATATTTACCTGGACAGACACCCAATACGTCCCAGAAGGTAATACCGCTGGGACGTCGAGGTCGATGGTGTACAACCTCGTATCACTACTAACCAGGGAACCAGAAGTGACGGGTAGTAGTTGGGCCTCATACAACTCTATCCCAGGGACATTGCCAGCGGTTGCGTAGATGCGTACGTTGGCGCTGCTCAGACTCCCACAATCGAATGTGTTGCCAGGAGCCCACCTGCACAATCCCAGGATGTCGATAGACTGCACGGCCCACGTACCATCTGCGCTCGGGACAGTGAAGTCATCCGCAGCTTCCGCATCAAGTTCATGGTAAGGCCATTCATAGTTCTGGGACACGACCGCCCAGCTGCCTATGTAATCCATTTGAGTATGAAGAATCAGAGCCGCCGAATCACTCGCAAGCGGAACGGTCTCATCACCCGTGAGGGACTGTACCTGAGTTGGTCCTCGCGGTGGCGGATCTTCGTCTTGAAATCCAGGTTGCATGAAGGGAGCAAGCGCCTCTGAGCCTGAATGGGTGGATCCACTCTCAGGAACAACAAATACCATGATAAGGACAACCAAAGTGGTCAGGGCACTTAGCATTGAGGTCCGTCGACGGTGTTTCATGATGCTCTCTCCTTTTATCTAATTGAAACCGTCCTGCTACCAACGAATTAAGAGATTCATGTGGTGCGGGGCCGCCACATAATCTCGAGTTGTCGAAGATCCTGACCAGGGAACTAAGCCGAGCGCTCCTGTATGGATGAGATCTGGAATTTAAGGGCGGTGAGGATTGCGGAGGGTAGCTCGTCTCAAACGAAATCGATACGTGGATTATAGATGCTGCAGCACACAATCCGCAAGAAAAGAGGATGGATAAAGCAACTTCGGCCAGGATGAGGGGAGGCTAGGCTGTAAGAAATGCGCCTAACTTTCTCATCCCGCACCCTGAGGGCGCGAAGTACCTGCCGCCGCGGATGGGGATCCGGATTACTCAACATCATACTGCCTCAAGCACCAACCGTGTTGGCGGAGGACGAACCCGTGGTTGGAGAGATTGCAGCCAGCGCATCTCCTTCCCGCAAGCAGGACACTTCAGTTCACGCCGATCCTGCTTCGCCTTCTTACGGGACAATATCTTCTCATGGAGCCTGCCCAGCAGCCGCCGGACCATGGCGAGCATGCGGCGTTTCCCCGGGCTGAAGATGCCGTAGTAGCGGACCTTCACAAAGTGTAGGGTGCGGAAATAATATCCTTGAGTAAACGGATATCAGTGCATTGATACAACAACCCTTTGTGGATATTCTAGCATAGAGGTGATCATGTTCTGGTTCGCACTAACGCATTTAATCTCGTTCTTCGTAGATCTTATCAGTATCGGGCACATCTCCGAGAGGGATAAAAATCTTGAACTGCTCATCCTCCGCCAGCAGATTCGCATTTTGCAGCGGAAATTAGGTCAAC
>DUEW01000145.1 GCA_011174845.1 Anaerolineae bacterium
TCAATGACGTGGTAATCGTCCAACACCAGGCTCAGATCGATTTCGCAGTCTGCTAGTTCGTTGAGTACGGGGGCGAGGATCGATTCGATCGGTATGGGTTTGCCTCGTTCAATACCAAGAGTAATTCCGCTTCCGATTTGAGGTTCGATGGTTTGAATGGAGGTGAGTAGGTGTTGAAAGAATCGCGCCGGGTCATTATCTCCTTCATCGAGTGTCAACCAGGCGACAGATCCTTGGTGATCGGCTGCCCATAAGCTGAGCAATGTTGTTTTCCCATATCCTGGTGGACCCGATACCAAAGTCAGCGGGATTTCCCGACCACGATCAAGACGTTCCAGCAACGCGGGGCGCGTTAGTACCGTAGGTAAGATTGGCGGGATGAAGAGCTTGGTGGTCAGGATCGTTGGTGAGGTCATAGGTAATAAGCTTCCGTATGTGGTGTGGTACCGTTCCAAATCGTGTTAATACTGGCCCACAGGAACTTCATCGAGAAGGGTCCGATCTGATTGTACAACCGAGAACCCTTAGCAGGAAGGTTGATTATCCTGAATTGTCTTTTGGTTTCAATCCATGGGTACAACTTGTGCGAATGCTATCTTAGATGCATGCCTTGTATTGCACACGATACCAGATGTATATGTTGTTACCCTATGGATCCAAACAAGAGCACAGCGATGAGAATGAGAGCGTGAGAACCGGTACGATTCTCGCCTAGATCGGGTCTGAGGACAAATCACGCATGATGTGTGGGCGCAGATCTCATGCCTACCTAAATTCCATAAGTCTGGAAGTTCCTACCGTGTCGCCCTCATATTGAGAGCGTCTATAACTACCCTTTTCAAATCTCGACAATAATGGTAAAATTTCAGATTGAAGGTTGCATGCAAGTTCTGTCTGAAAGTCGAAAGATCTAAGCCCGAGCTGCAGTGGCTCGGGCCAAGTTGTTTAAGAGAACCCGACCGCCGGGAACGACACAAGCACCTGAAAAATAAAATGCCATAAGGAGGCAAAATTACATGTCGGAAAGAATTCTTGGTACGGTCAAGTGGTTCAATGGTGGCAAAGGCTACGGCTTCATCGAACGTGATGAGGGAGATGATGTCTTTGTTCACTACTCGGCAATTGATGGCGTTGGCTATCGCAATCTAGATGAAGGCCAGCGTGTTGAGTTCGATGTCGAGCAAGGTACAAAGGGCTTGCAGGCCACCAATGTCGTGATCGTCTAGGCTGCTGAATAAGCCGATGAATGAAAGCCCTCGCACCGCGGGGGCTTTTTTGATTAATCACGATTTCCTCAAGCCAAATTATCTGATAACAAACTTCATGTTGATACTTGAGGAACAACACGCTCACACGATGGAGAGGCTCCGAACCAAGTACGTCGTCCCCATCTTCTATCCATTCATATTTCCTGTGCCAGATTATGATTTGATGGAAAGCTATTTTCCTGAAGCCATTGAATTCTACGCGTCAAATGAAGACAGGTTATTGATGGGCGCTTCTTCACGAATAAACCTAGCCGTCTGATGAGCCTGGTGCCAATGTCATTCGTGTCCACTTGCTCCGTTGTGAAAGTTTATCCTTTGGCTCCAGCTTCGTTTATACCAGATATAGGTTATGCCACCGCCGCTTGGTTCAATTTTCATCAGGTGACGGAGCATCCGGGCACGTTTCGTGGTAGCTTATCTCTCCTAAGTAATGTCCCCACTCCTTGTGGGTCAGGTTGCGGTTGGCGATGCGGCATGCATGCTCGATCCACGCTTCAATCCTCATATCCCAAAGTGTGATGGGATCAGCGTTTGTCGCCAGGGTGGTGCCGTCCGGGCTGAAGGTCGCGCTGCTGATAATGCTGGAACCAGCGACCACACTTTGGCCAATGGCTTGGCCCGTTGCGACATCCCAAAGGCGTATCGTGCCATCCCAACCACCAGAAGCCAGGGTATGACCGTCCGGGCTGAAATCCAAGCTGATCACCGCGTCCGTATGACCAGCGAGCGGTTCACCGACAGGCTCACCTGTATCCATGTCCCACAGGCGGATCAACCAATCGCCTCCACCGGAAGCTAACAACTGGCCATCAGGGCTTATCGCTACGGCCATTACCGTATCAGTATGTGCATAGAAAGGTTCACCAGCGGGCTGTTGCGTCGCGACATCCCAAATGAGAATGTCGCCGCCACCCCGACCTGAGATCAGCTGCTGACCATCTGGGGTGAAAGTGATGCTCCAGATGTCATTGCTGCGGAAGGAACTCCCTTCATCGGGGGCAATTTCGGTAAGGGGTTCGCTCAGAGCTTCGCCTGTTTCGGGATCCCAGAAGATGATGGTGCCATCCCACGCGCTGGAAGCAGCGATATCTCCCGTTGGGCTGAAGGCAACGCTGAAGGCCTCATTATTGTGCCCTTCTAAACCGACACCGATCGGCACATCACGTGCGAGGTCCCAGAGCGCGACGTTTTTACCCCAATCCCAGGTGCAGGCGATGAGTGTTTTGCCATCGGGGCTGAAAGCTATACTGTTTACGCCGCCTCCGGTCTCGCTAATTGTGAGGGAATCTACTTCTTTACCCGACGCCAGATCCCAAAGCCTAACAATCCCGTCGTTAGCGCCCGAGGCGAGCAGTCTCCCATCTGGGCTGAAGGTGACATACATCGCTGCATCCGCATCAGCAGATAAAGGCGTGGCCAGTGGATGGCGAGAATCAAGTTCCCATAAGAGGACTGTACCATCATAGCTGCCTGAAGCGAGCCTGTGACTTCCTGGACTGAAGGCAATTTGGGTCACGGACCAGGGAGTACCACTGCGGAACTCATGAACAAGCTTCTGGCTGGACACGTCCCAGATTGTGATTACATTGTCGTTCTCTTGCGTACCGCCAGTACCCGCCGATGCCAGATACATACCGTCGTCACTGAACGCGAGAGAGCCACCGACACCAACCGCCGCTGTGAGGGGTTCACCGATGGGCAGACCACTGGAGACATCCCAAAGGGTAATGCTATCATCCTCATGCGTCGAGGCGAGGATTGCACCATCCGGACTGAAAGCTAATTGCTTGGGTTTTTCTATCTCCAAGATCAGAGGTTCGCCGGTTACTGAACCACTGGAAAAGGGCCATAAGGTGATCGCGTCATCGAAAGAGCTACTCACCGCAAATAAATTCCCGGGGGGGTTGAAGGCCAAGTCGGATAGGAAATCACTGGGGATAAATGGTTCACTAACAGGTTGCCGA
>DUEW01000146.1 GCA_011174845.1 Anaerolineae bacterium
GTTTTACATAACCACCATCACATTCGGAAGAGAAGCACAATATGAAACAACACAAGCATCGTTTGTTGCTATGGTTCATCGGTTTCGCCTTGGTTGCCTGCTCTCCAGCGGCACCATCACCGACTCAGATTTCGCCTCCAACAGCAGCACCCGCAACGATGTTGCCCACAGCAGTTCCACCAGAGATCTTCCCTGGAAGCTGGGCGATCTCTTTCGATCACCCATTCCCTGATAATTTTTGGAACGTTGGCGACCATCGTTACGGCTTCTATATCGATTGCCCATTATTGATACAGGGAAGCTATGGTGGTGAATGGATTTGGTTCCATGTCACAGAAGAGGTGCCGAAATTTGATGACCCGGTCTACTTACGCTTGGGTGGATTGAGTTACGGCCCGATAGCGCCTATTACTACCGACGCTATCAACCCAGGGCAAGCCACGATCGCGGTAGTGACCCTATTAGGCGTCACGGAAGAGGATGCCAAGCTCAGCACAACCTCGCCGGATTGCGTTGTATTAATGCGTTGGGATGAAGTTTCCACGGAGTTCCTTCTCCCTGGAGAACCTTTTCAACCGTAAGCTCAAGTTGACAGATAGATTTCTTACAAACGTAGGGACTACTGGCCAGTCGCGCCTACTGATAAATGCAAATGATTTTCGTAGGCGCACGGACCGGGGAGATCACCCGGAATCTTCGACCGTGCGCCCCTACATAGCTCCCTTAACAACCCTCAACGCGAGTGCTCCAGCATCCAGGCATAAATGGCTGGATCGCGATAGGCTCTCTCATAAGTACCACCATGACCGAGGTCTTCGTATTGGGTCCACACGACTTCCCCACCACAAGTTATTTTGAGTGCGGATACAAATAGCTTCGATGTCTCAAGGGCCGAAATCATATCTTGGGCGCCATGAATGGCCCACACCGGGACATCTTTTAATCTACACAAGGTCTCTTCCGCCGGGATGAAATTCGTCCGGTACCCACTTCCAGAAACCGAGACCATGGCCGCGAATCGCTCGGGGTAAGCCGTCGCCAGAAGCCATGAACCGTATCCCCCCATGCTTAAACCCGTTAAATAAACTCGGTCAGGGTCCACCCGATACGTTTCGATAACCTCCCCCAGCAGCGCGTTGAGGATGGCCAGCGTATCATCGGTCCACCAGGCGCTGCCCGGAAAAGCTTGTGGAGATACGACGACAAATGGAAAATCCTCGGGTTGTTCACCCAGCTGTAGAACTGCAGGCAACCCCGCGCTCAACACATAGGTCGAGTCAAACTCCTCATCACCAGCCCCGTGGAGAAAGAAAATCATCGGCCAGAGTTTATCCGGATCTTCCCAATAACCATCGGGCAAGTAAAGCAGGTAGCGCATCTCATTATGCGATGTTACCTGCCCCTCGATAAGGTTCGGGATTTGATATAGCGCTTGTAAATGCACACCCGTCGGCAAGTGGGCCTCAAGCGGTATCGCTTCAGTTCCCTCCTCGGGGAGGGAAGCTTCTTTCTGCGTGCTCGGTTGACAGGCGACTAGAAGCAGGGAGAAAAGAACAAAGACTTTCGTAAATGATTTCACGAGTATCCCTCCATGCCCTTGGTGTATTTTATTACATTCGCGGAGCGCCATGGGTTCAATCTCGCTCAGGAATGATGTAAATACGCCACCACCGAAGCTCACGACCCACAAGATCAAATCCAGACATCCTCACTACCTTGGGTCCTATACACTTTGTCAACCTAGATTCTCTCAATGGGATCACATGTACGGCCGGCCCCCTTTATCCAAAAGGATTCTTTCGCTAGAATCCAGGTGCATGAATTGGAGCCTACATTGCATCAACCTCGTTCGACTAGCACCACCTTAGGCTTAGGCTTGATCTCTGCAGGGACGCTGGCATTCGAGATCGGCCTCACTCGCTTGTTCGCTGTCCAACAATTTCATCACTTCGCTTTTATGGTGATCAGCTTGGCGGTGATGGGAATCGCTGCCAGCGGGGTGCTCCTCGCTCTGAGACCAAAACATCCCCCGCTTTCGGTCTTGGCTTTTGCCTACGCCCTTTCGATCGTATTGGCGTATCTGACGATCAACCTGCTGCCTTTCGACTCCTACAGTATCGCTTGGGACCGACGACAAATAGGGATTCTCATTTTCTACTTCTTCGTCGCCGGTTTACCCTTCCTGCTGGCAGGATGGACGATAGGTGCGTGTCTTACAGCTGCAGGACGCGAAGCTCACCTCCCCTATGCGGCCAATCTTGTCGGATCGGCGCTAGGATGTCCAGCCGCCCTTGCCGCGTTGACCTTCTTCGGCGGGGAGGGCGCTGTGGCTCTTGCGATCTCCCTAGGTTTACTAGCAGCGTTCGTCCTTACGCCACGCACTCCCTTCCGTGCTATCCTCGTCGTCCTATTTGCCATAACGATATGGGGCGGCATTGACCCACCAAAGACGCTCACTCTTCGTCTCTCACCTTACAAGCCACTCTCGGTCACTAGCCTGGCTCCCGATGCCCAGACCACGGTCACACGATGGAGTGCCTCGACCCGCATCGACGTCGTAGAGAGCAACAGCATCCACGTGCTGCCTGGACTCAGTCTGAACGCGAAAATCGAACCCCCGTTACAGGCAGCGCTTTTTGTCGATGGAGATGGACCACTACCGATTAACAACCTGTCACCCAACGAAAGTAAGGCGAAGAACCTGTCGGCTTATATGCCCGCCGCCTTGGCATTTCAGTTACGACCTAATGCCCAAGCCCTCCTGCTTCAGCCAGGTGCTGGTCTCGACACCATCATCGCCCTCGCCGCTGGAGCAAGCCATGTAACCCTCGCTATCGATGAGCCCCTCATCCAAGAGATCCTCACAGGTCCATACGCTGATTTCAGCTACCACCTTCTCGACGATCCTCGTTTGACGGTCATCTCGAGGCCAAGTCGAAGCGTCCTGCACATCGTTCAGCCAGACTACGATGTGATTCAATTCGCCCTCAGTCAAAGCTACCGACCGGTGGCTTCCGGGGCTTTCAGCATCACAGAAGATTTCTCGTTGACCGTTGAGGCCATTGGTGAAGCCTACGATCAACTGACAGAGAAGGGTCTGCTCGTGATCACACGTTGGTTGGGTACACCGCCGAGCGAATCGGCGCGTACTTGGGCGACGTTGTTGGCTGCGCTCCGGGCACATGGTATCAACGACCCTGCGTCCTATCTCGTCGCTTATCGCGGTATGCGTACCGCCACCATGATCGCCGCAAAACAGCCCTTTTCTCCCACCGAATTGAACTCGATACGCACCTTCCTCCAAGAAAATGCTTTCGATCCTATTCACTTACCGGATCTAGAGCCGAGTGAGCTAAACCGTTACAACCAGCTCCCACGGGATACCTATCACGAATTGTTCTCATCCCTGCTTAAAGATCCGAGCGCAACCATCGACAGCTACAGTTTCAACCTCAAACCCCCAACGGATGATCGCCCGTTCTTCTATCACTTCTTCCGCTGGCGTCAGATACCTGATATCATGGCGACTCTCGGTTTGGTATGGCAGCCCTTCGGTGGCAGCGGATACTTGGTCTTGCTGGCGCTGCTTGGCCTTATGATCCTCCTTTCCATCCTATTGATTCTCTCCCCGCTGATCATATTGGGTCGTGGCGGATCATGGTCACCACCAGGATGGGGCACGATAGGATACTTCGCATGCCTTGGTGCCGGTTACCTCCTGATTGAAATTCCACTCATTCAAAAACTTACCCTTTTACTCGACCGTCCAGCCTTGGCGTTGGCCACTGTCTTGTTCACCTTGCTGCTCACCTCCGGCATCGGCAGCCTGCTATCAACGCGTTTGAACCTGCGCACATCTTTAGCCATACTTGTGATCCTACTTGGATTGACCATAATCGCCCTTCCATGGATCATCGAACTTGCCTTGCCATGGAGTTTGGTGGCTCGTCTCTTGATGGCGGTCGCTGTACTGTCACCCTGCGGTCTGTTGATGGGTGTTCCTTTTGCTACTGGCCTCCGTCGGTTAGAGGAGCGTTCCCCTGGTTCGATCCCATGGGCTTGGGCGATAAACGGTTCCATCTCAGGCGTGAGCGGCGTCTTGGCGGCGTTGATCTCCTTAGACGCAGGTTTCACGGTCACCTTGGTCGTTGGTACTTTGGCATACCTCGGGGCATGGAGCACAGCACCAAAGTTGACTCAGGGGGGGTGATCTGATCATAAATAGCCATCAACTGGAAGGTGTTTGTTGATGGTTAACACAAGAAAATTCTTTTCCGGTCTATTCTTCTCTTACCTCGCGCGTGAAGGGGACGAAACGTACACCACCGAGGCTTGTCGAGCGGAAATTTGCACCATCGATTCTTCTGATGCGCCACAATTCTTGAAACCACCCCACCGGTCCAACGGGGATCACCATCACCCCACCAATGGTTAGCTGCTCAAGCAGTGGTTGTGGGACATGGTCAGGGGCGGCTGTGACGATGATGGCATCGAAGGGTGCTTCCTCCTCCCAACCATAATAGCCATCCGCGTGCCGCACATGTACATTTTCATACCCCAGGGCTGATAGCCTCTCTGTCGCCGCCTGGGCTAAAGCACCGACGATCTCGATCGTGAATACCTCAACTCCCAACTCAGCCAATACCGCCGCTTGATACCCTGATCCGGTACCGATCTCAAGGACCCGATCACCCTCATTCACCCCCAATTCCTGCGTCATTAACGCAACGATGTACGGCTGAGAGATGGTCTGGCCATAACCGATGGGCAACGGATCGTTTGCATAAGCCAAATCGATGTATTCCTCTAGGACAAAGAGGTGTCGCGGGGTCCGTCGCATGGCTTCGATCACCAGCGGATCCTTGATTCCCATCCCGATGATTCCCGTCTCAACCAAACGCTGGCGAGCCTCAAAAAAGAGATCTTCTTCGGTGATGGTGGTGGTTGCAGGCGGGATCTTGGCTTCACTTGCGTCAGGAACGGGGCCTATCGTTGATGTCTCGCCTAGATCGGTGCCGGTAACCGGCGAACAACTGCTTACCACGGCCCACACCGTTACTATGGTGAGGAGATAGTGAAAATAGGTGGCGAGTCGTTTCCTCATAACGCCCTCTACCCTGAATTCTACAGGTAATTGATCTCAGGTATCAACTGTAGTTAGCTACTGGATTCGATGCTAATAAGTGAACAAGCTGAGGAAGTAGTGTAGCTTTCTTATAATCTCGAAAGGGCGACCAGCCGATCGCCCTTATCTTTTTCGTGTCACACCATGCTTTCACGATGGCAGCGATGTCCCTTTGCCGTGAGACCGTATTGGGTGCATGTAGAAGTATCAGCAGAACGGCTCAGCATGTACTCGGCTTTTCCTACCCCAAACCTACTTCACCGTCACATTAAAATGCGGTGGTTTTTCAAAGTGTTTCTTCACCGCACACAGCTCGGTAGCGCGAGCGATCGCTGAATGGTACTTCTCAGGAAAGCCATCAAGCACTTGAATCTCGAGATCGATTTGCTCGATCATACCTGTGTTCGGATCGCGTTGCATACGCTGGATAAGACGAACTCCTTCGGTTGGCAAATCACGTTTGCGCAGAAAATCAAGGACATAGATACCTGCGCAGGCACCGATCGAAGCTAAAAATGTATCGAAAGGCGTTGGTGCTGAACCCTCACCACCATCATGAGGCCTTTGATCTGTTGGTATCGTAAAGGGACCGAAATGTGCATCGACCCTTGCCCCACCTGGGAAGGTGATTTCTATTTCCATACATCCGCTCCTAAATACATATCGTTCTAAAAATACTAGCAAGAGTTAAAAGAGACATATATTTTTCTTTAAGCGATTACTCACTTTCATCCTTATACGCCCGTCCTGTGTCCCCTGTAACCGCAGGCCATTGTCCGCGGTCGTCATATAAAACGCACCCTGAAGGGTGCGGCTACAAAGTGTACCACTTTGTCGGTTTGTGTAAATGGTTCATTGCTAATTTTCCAGAAATGATCAGGACATCCGAGATCCTTCGGCTCGGAGGTAACCTTAAACCGTTCTCCTTATTTCTAATGACCTTTCAAAATGGCGAAGGCGAATCCCCTGATGAAAAGTCATCGTGAACCCTTCGACTTTACTCGAGTTGTATCCTGATCGAGTCGAATGTCTCAGGATGACAAACCGGGGACGGTCGTGTCATTCTGAGCGCCGTTAGGCGCGACGGCATCGTACCCGAAGGGTGAGAATCCCTATCACATACCGATTAAAATGGATCTTCTAAGGGATTCCTCGCTCGCGCAGCTCGCAAGGAATGACATATACCCATCATGTCATTGCGAGCCCCGCAAGGGCGAAGCAATCTCCTCCCATCATGTCATTGCGAGCCTCGCAGGGGCGAAGCAATCTCCTCAACGGTAAGATTGCTTCGTCGCCTTACGGCTCCTCGCAATGACAGGTTGGGGGCGTGCTCCTCGCAATGACAGATTGAGGGAAGGCTCGCTCGGAATGACACAATTAAAATAAAACCGGGCAGCGTAAATGCTGCCCGTGCAGGATCGTGGGATTTACTTAACAACCTTCAAACGCAATCCCCAAAGCCCTTAATGGGGTCAAGAGTGCGCACCACCAGGATATCGGCATCCAATACATGACGGCTATACATGCCAGCAAAACAACGAGACATCCACCACCAGCCAGTATGATGGGTAAACGTCTCTTTTGGAGCGCGGCCTCCCCTGGTGTGCCGGGGACTGGTGTTGCTATCGGTGCTACGGGAGTAGGGGTAGCAACATGAGGTTGCTGAGCTGGATAAGGCGAAGGGGTAGGCGCAGCTGCGTGACTCGCTATCGTTGCTGCGGCATCCGGTGAGACAGCCTCGAAGTTCAAGGTCACATTCTCACCAAATCCTATCAGATCGCCGGGGTTCAGCGTGCGCGGGGCAATCATTCGTTCTCCGTTGACAAAGCTTCCATTAGTTGAGCCCAAATCCTCCAGCACATAGCCACCCAGGGTATGAGTGAGACGTGCGTGCTGGCGCGAAACCTCCACATCCCCGAGGACGATGTCATTGGTGACGTCCCGCCCGAAAAGGGTCACCTCTTTGGTTAGGTCAAACACCATGCCCGGATTAGGGCCTGTACGCACGATCAACCGAAAGGCTGATTCAGACATGACCTCCTCCTTAGCTGGACGGCGTTAGTTTACAAGCTGTCCAAAGTCAAGTCAACTGCTCTTCCGTACCACCGGACGCACGCGCAACCGCAAACCCTCCACGCCAATGACCTCAACGCGCTCACCGACGTTCACAGCGGTCACTCCGGGTTCGATCACCGCTGACCAGAGCTCACCTGCAACATGGATCATACCCTGCGGGGCGAGAGCTGTGCGAGTCTCACCGATCCTACCGATTAACGCCTCGGCACCAACCTCCACCGGGCGACGTTGGGCACGTATGGCGAAGGTAAGCACCGTCAAGAAAAAGGCCCCCGTCGCCAATCCAACTCCAACGACCAAGGGAATCGAAACACGTTGGAAGGAAGGGGTTCCAGGTGAATTGAAAAGCACCAAAGAACCAATGATGAATGAGGCCAATCCAGCGGCCGTTAAAGCGCCATGGGTCGGCGCCTTGATGTCAAGAATGAAAAGCACAAACGCAGTCACCAAGAAAACTAAGCCAAACCAATTGACAGGTAGAATCCCCAAACCATAGGTTCCTAAGGCCAGGCAGACCACACCAATGAATCCAGCCACCCAGCCTCCAGGGGCGGAGATCTCAATCAAGATCGATTGTACGCCTACCGTGAGGAGCAGGAACGTTACGTTGGGATTGGTCAGTATTTGTAGGAATTGCTCGATAAAACTTTGGGGGAAAACGACAACTTGAGCGTCCATCGTTTGCAGCGGACGATCACCCGCTGTCAATTCGACGGTAAAACCGTCCAACTGCATTAACAGATCGTCGATATCGGTTGCGACGAAATCGATCAAGCCGACGTCGAGAGCTTCCTTAGCCGAGACTGCTACCGCGCTCTCGATTGTGGCCTCAGCCAACGCGGTAGCCTCCACTCCCCGTCGCGCCGCCAGGCTTCGTACCGTTGCCTTAAGAATCTCTTTTTGTTTGGTCTCAATCGTTTCTTCCAAATCCTCGCCTTGACCCCCAACCGGGCTAGCAGCGCCGATCGCAGTCTCAGGAGCCATAGCAGCTACATGTCCTGCCAAGGTGATCACGGTCCCAGCGCTGCCAGCCATGGCCCCACGTGGAGCGACATAGACCACGACCGGCACACGACTGTTACGGATCCTTTGAACCATACGGTTCATGAGATCAATCGATCCACCTGGTGTATCTAATTGAAAGATCACCGCCTCGGCTCCCTCACGTTCTGCTCGTTCCAATCCACGATCCAGATACTCAGCCATCGCAGGCGTCACGGCACCTTGTGCTGTGAGTAGAATAATCACCCGCTCCCCTTGCGCCATTCCTGGAGGGGTGAAGATCGAAGCCAGCACTAAAACAACCCAAATGATCAGCAGGTACCTTCGCACGATAACCTCTCCTTCTCCTCCCGATTATAGCCGCAAACTTGCTTCGTGTAGTGGGTGCATTTCATCTATCCTTTCGACGTTGTAGCTGGAATGAGGAAGAGGTGTTGTGGGCTGCCCCATATTCAACATCCATCACCCCCCTCCAAGCCTGCGGCTACAAGAATAACTGAGAGTTGAAGGATATGGGATCTCACCCCGAGCTAAAAGCTCGCGGGTAGTTATTTCTAGCTTGCAGCTTGTGACTTGTCACTTGTGACTTGTAGCCTGTAGCTTGCAGCTTGTGTCTTGAGACTTGTGACTTGCGACTTGTAGCTTGCAGCTTGTATCTTGTGTCTTGAGACTTGTGACTTGCGACTTGTAGCTTGTAGCTTAAAGCCCAACTTGTGCCACAGAGTGACTGCTTTATAATGGAATTGTACTTGCAACCTTCAGGGTACAAATCACCTGGTAGGCTTATGAATTCCTCTCATGTATGATCATGTCTGAAGGGTAAACGTGAACGATTAATGTTGATAAGAATAGCGTTCACAAGGTAACAACTGGCACAACTGACACGACCACGGGAGTTGCCATGAACGTCATTGAACACTCTGAATTTCGCGACGAAGAGGGTGTAATCAGCCTCGAGAACCGAGTCCGGGGCACGTTGCAACATGGGTTGAGTTGGTATGGCTTGATGCAAGCTCAAGAGTTCGTTACCCACAGGCTGGGTAAGACGCTAGATAGGGAACATACATTACTACGTAACATCGTCATCCCGGGGACTACGGTTACCGTGTCCATGATCCTTCTCAGCCCACAAGGCATTCGCGTGCTGGAACCCAGTTCGGTCAAAGGTGTCTTCCGTGCCAAAGGCGAGGACTGGTTGAAATTCGACAGCCGTGGCCGCAGATTCAGAACAGCTCGTCCCAATCTACAGGCGCAAACACTAGATCTAGCTCAATTAGTCCACCGTTATCTACAAAAGTATCTCGAAACGCAAGGTTACTTGGAAGGACAGGACTACAAGCTCCCGGAGGTTGAAGCGGTATTGGTGATCGCCAACCCCCGCACACACCTTGACTCAGCTCGCCCTCGAATCCGCATCGTGCAAGCGGACGCCATCGACCACTTCGCAGCCAATTTGCTTGAGTTTCAACCCATCATGGATCAGGAGGACATCGATATCCTCACCGAGGCCCTCATCGAGCCAAAGTTTCCCGAGCCCGAACCAGTAGCCGAAGAAGAATTAGAACCATCAGTAGCTCCATATGAGTTCGTCGAGGAAGGCGAGGTGTTCACCGCCGAGCACGAGACTGTGGCCCTGCCCACCCAAGCGTTTCATCGGTTGAGCTCAATGCCTTTTTCTCAAAGTCAATGGATCCTGCTGGCAGTGATGACTTTCTTCGAACTGGTGGTCCTGATCATCTTCGCCATGCTGATCCTCCGTAACATGGCTTACGGCTGATCAACCGGTCTAGCACGAAAAGGTACAGCGTGCCCCCGCTGCTATCCATCGTTATCCCTGCTCACAACGAAGAACACCGTTTGCCTGACAGCTTAACACAGGTGCTCGCGTTCTTACGACGCCAGACCTATCAAGCGGAAATCCTGATTGTTGAGAATGGAAGCCAAGACCGTACAGCGGAAATCGCACGACATTTCACCGAACGACACTCAAATCTAGTCCTTCTACAAGAGCCGGAAGCGGGCAAGGGGTTGGCCGTCCGACGTGGTATGCTCGAGGCTCGAGGGGAGTATCGGTTCATTTGTGACGCCGACCTTTCGATGCCGATCGAAGAGGTCAACCGCTTTATCCCCCCCATCCTACAGGATTTCGATCTCGCCATTGCTTCACGTGAGGTTCCGGGGGGAGCACGGTATGGTGAGCCGCTCTACCGACACTGGGTCGGTCGGGTTTTCAACCTGCTGGTACGTACCCTGACCATCCCCGACATTCAAGACACCCAATGCGGGTTCAAGTGTTTCCGATCTGAAGTGGCTGAAGATCTCTTCAGCGTGCAGATCTTAGATGGTTGGGCTTTTGACGTTGAAGTTCTTTTCATCGCACTCCGGCGGGGATACCGGATCGTTGAAATCCCGATCCCCTGGTATTACATCCCTGGCAGCCGCGTTCGATTGTTGCGCGATTCCTTCGCAATGCTCAATGATCTCTTTCGCATCCGACTTAACTCTCGACGGGGGTTCTATGAGAAGATCCGTTGATGGGAAACGCCGCCCGGATCTAGCCTTCGAGCATAAGTTGCTGGGCGACGGCTGTTTTCGCATCGCAGGGCTGGACGAGGCCGGGCGGGGCGCATGGGCCGGACCGGTGGTCGCAGCTGCTGTGGTGCTTCCACTTGACCGTCCTGATCTAGCAAAGGTTCTGATCGGTGTGCGCGACTCAAAACAAATGACCCCAATCCAACGCGAGTCCTGGGCTTCAACCATCCGTCAAGTCGCGCTCGGGGTCGGCCTAGGAGTGGCCTCCTCCCATGAAGTGGACCAAGATGGCTTGATCGCTGCCACACGCGAGGCCATGGCCCGGGCGTTGACCGACTTGAACGAGAAGCCCGAACACCTGATGATCGACCACCTTCCCCTGCCGCAGATCCCCCTGCCCCAGACCGTGCTGACCCGAGGCGACGCTCGCGTGCTCTCCATCGCCGCGGCTTCTGTGATCGCCAAGGTCGCTCGTGATCACATGATGGTAGACCTCGATGAGCATCACCCCGGGTATGGGTTCGCCCGTCATAAAGGCTACGGCACGGCGCAGCATCGTGCCGCTTTAACCCATCTCGGTCCTTGTCCCTCCCACCGCTTCTCCTATGCCCCGGTGGCGGCGTGCGTTCCCAGCACGGAATGATTTTCACCATCCCTCTCTCAGAACACTAGAAAATGATTCCGTAGGAATTGGCTCTGTTTATCCAATAACGGCTGCTCTTATGCTTGTCCTGAGAAAAGCTGAAGGTCCGCAGTACCGCTGGCTTAAATTTCGAGGGATGGGGTGTAAAGTCCCATCCCTCTTTGTATCACCTTCGCGCCCATCATTTCTTATCGAGTGACAGTATGATGGGATTTTAGTCGCCGTTGCAACCTGGCCCGAAGGCTCCGCGGCCGCCAAACATCCCACGACCACCAAAACCAAAGAAACCACCTGGACCGCGAAATCCCGCTGGCCTGTTCTCAAGCAGGAGGTCGGCCTGCGCTTGGGTGATGACACCATCGGCAACGGCCTGCTCGACTGCCTCGCCATAGGCCTTCGTCATCGCCTCTTGGACATAAGCCGAAATGGCCCCCCGAGCGCTCATGAGATCGGCTTGTTCCTGGGTGATAGTGCCAGCCTCCACGGCTGCGGCAATGACCGTGTCCCGAGCCTTGGCCTGAGCTGCTTCGAGCTCGGCAACGGAAATCCCAAGCGCCTCGGCGAGGTGCTCATTCATGTCCCCGCTGAATCCTCGAAATCCACGTCGCCCTCGAAAACCAAACTGCTCACCACTCAACAATTTATCGGCCTGCTCCTGCGTGAGCAAACCCTCATCCAGCGCTTGCTCGATGACGGCAGCAAAGGCTTTCTCGTGGGCTGCCTGGAGTTCTTCAACGGTAATGCCCAGCGCCTCTGCGAGTGCCTCTTCGTACTTGCCGAGCGGTGAATCTCCATTTCCAAGCCAACCCATCTGGTTCAACATGAGAGTCCTGGAATCCATACGGGTGACATCGGTCCCGATTACAGACTGCACCGCATTGGCGGCCGAGGCAACTTCCGTATTGAAGAACACGTACACGGCTCCGAAAACCAGCGCGAGCGCTGCCACGCCTCCAATAGCCATATAAAACCACTTCTTTCCTTTTGTCATAGAATTCATTCTCCTTTCTTAATCTAACAATATTTGTACCTGCATGTTGATCCCTTCATACTGCTTACGATCATACGCGATCTTGGTTCAGAAATTATGAAGAACCCGTATGGATCTTGTAAATATAATCCCTGATAGTAACCTAGCGCTTCATCGTGCAAGTAGCTCACAAAAAAAATCGCTTCAGGCCAATCGAGATTCGTGTTAAGTGTGGGAAGGGGAAACATTGACGTCTCCCCTTCCTGTATCCATCTGTAGTTCTCACTTCCATGATTTGTCCGTATATTTTCCCTCCTTGGTCCAAACAATGATCAACATGCGGGTTGCTGCAAAGCATAAAGCCTGCGTGTTATACAAAGGTGAAGAAGTGATTGGGAGATGATGAAGCTTTGGGTATAAAGATTGACTGGATGTTTAAAGGATTCAACCTCGGCTTCATGGGATGTCGTCTTAGCAGCATGGGAAAGGGTTTCGGTATTGGTGGTCTAGGCCGCAGGTGGTGAAACCCTATAGGACTTCACATACATAATCCCCCAGAGCCTAGAGAGAAGATCCTTGGGGACATGAAGTCAGGGGGGAGAGGCGATGCTTCTCCGCGCTCTATTCCGTGGCTGAGAACGTTGATGGTATCAGATCAGATAAAACCACGACGATGTGCAATTACAAAAAAATGCCGAGATCAGATGAAAACCCATCATGGGTAAAACCACACAATATCTTCACAACCTCCTAACAGCTTCTTTATGCTCGTTCTTTATACTGATAAATTGAGGTCATCCTTCAAGGATTTCAAGGAGAAGGAGCAGCTATGTTTTCCAAGTTGAGCAAGAAACATTTTTTAATCGCCTTTAGTTTTCTCATCCTCTTAAGCGTCGGTGGATTTGTCTATTACCGTGCGATCATCCTGTCAGATCAGACGGCGAGCGAACCAGAAGTCCAAACCAGCGTGGTCCGCCAAGGGGATCTGATCATCTACGCCAGCGGCTCCGGTACACTGATCGCCATCGACGAAGTAGAGTTGGGTTTTGGTGCCAACGGGCCGGTGGCCGAGCTTAACGTGCAGGTAGGCGATGAGGTCAAAGCCGGAGACGTGCTGGCAGTCCAGGGCGAACGCGAGCAGTTGGAGGCCGCTGTGGCGGCTGACCAGCTGTCGGTCATGAACGCCCAAAAGGCCCTCGATGACCTTTACGCGAATGCAGACCTCGTTGCGGCCCAGGCACAGCTCGATCTAGTTAATGAGATGGACGAATTGTACACAGCACAATACATGCGGGCTGTACAACAGGAGGGCAATCGAGCCAGCCAGCTGACGATCGAAAACGCCCTTGCCGACCTGATCATAGCTGAGAATAAACTCCAAAAAGCCAAGGAACAATACGATAGCCTGGCGTACCTCCCGGAGACCGACGCAAGGCGCATGAATGCCGTATCGAGATACCTAGCGGCGCAGCAATCCTATAATTCTGCCTTACGCGAATATAACTGGTACACCGGGCAACCGTCTGACATCGATCAGGCGCAACTTGACGCCGAAGTCGCCTTGGCGGAAGCAAAGGTAGCCGAGGCCAAACGGGAGTACGAGCGCCTCAAGGATGGCCCGGACCCCGATGAAGTCGCCATGGCGGAACTTCAGTTAGCCAACGCCGAAGCCGCGCTGGCGGTATCGCAACGCAACTTGGAAAAATCGACCATCGTTGCACCCATGGACGGAACCATCCTGGCGGTTACAGCCGATGTGGGCGATAACGTTTCGGGATCCTTCATCACCCTGGCAGATCTCAGCCAGCTCTACCTAGAGATCTTCCTCGACGAAGCGGACCTGGATAAGATCCACGTGGACTATGAAGCGGAGGTGATCTTCGACGCCCTGCCCGACGATGTTGTCACAGGTCGCGTCGTTCAGGTCGATCCCAGTCTATACACCTCGGGCATGATCTCGACGATCAAGGGATTGGTCAAATTGGACGAAAGCCCGACGGCAACGATCGATAACCTGCTGCTCGGTATGAACGCCGCGGTGGACATCATCGCTGGACGGGCCGAAGGGGTGGCGCTGGTACCCGTCGAAGCGCTGCGCGAGCTGTCTCCGGGTGAATACGCTGTTTTCGTCATGGAGGACGGTGAGCTCAAGCTGCGCTCCGTGGAAGTGGGGTTAAACGATTTAACCTTCGCAGAGATCAAATCCGGCCTAGAGATCGGTGAGGTGGTCACCACCGGCATTGTGGAGACACAATGATGGGTAAAAAACCGATCATTCAGACGATCGACGTGCGAAAGATCTACGGCATGGGTGAGGTCAGTGTGGCGGCGTTGGACGGCGTGAGCATCACCATAGAAAGTGGCGAGTTCGTGGCCGTCATGGGCCCTTCCGGCTCCGGTAAGAGCACCTTGATGAACATCCTCGGATGTTTGGACCGCCCGACGGAAGGTCGCTACATCCTGGACAATGTGGATGTGAGCGAGATGGACCGCACACGCTTGGCCCACATACGAAACGATCGCATCGGTTTCATCTTCCAATCCTACAACTTGCTACCGCGAACCTCCGCCTTGAAAAATGTGATGGTGCCCTTGCTTTATCGTAGAAATCATAAACACAGCACCGAAGAACGCGAGGCGATCGCGCGCGGTGTATTGGAAGCTGTGGGGCTAGCCGATCGCTTGCACCATCAGCCTCAGGAGCTGTCCGGTGGGGAGCAGCAACGGGTGGCGATCGCGCGAGCATTGGTAAACGACCCGATACTGATCCTGGCCGACGAGCCCACCGGTAACCTGGATACCCGATCGGGCGAGGAGATCATGCAATTGCTCCACAAGCTGCATCAGGACGGACGGACCATCGTTATGGTCACGCACGATCCAGAGATCGCCGCTCACACGCAACGCACGATCCATCTCATCGACGGTCAAGTCGAGCGCGTGGTGGAGAACGGTGCGGGACCCAGGTCGAAAGCAGAAGAAAGGGTGCGACATGAATCTCATTGAACTCCTTCGGCTAGCATGGGAGAGCATTGTGAACAACAAGATGCGCTCCCTTCTGACCATGCTGGGCATCATCATCGGCGTCGCCTCGGTGATCGTCATGATCTCCATCAATTCGGGCACCAAAGCCTCGATCGAA
>DUEW01000147.1 GCA_011174845.1 Anaerolineae bacterium
CATTGGATTTGCAGATCTCTTCATACATATCTGCACTCGGTCGTTTGGTACGCTCCTGTGTCTTCGTGTCCAGTTCCCACAATCCAAAGCGCTGCGTCCACCCTCGCTCCCATTCGAAGTTATCCACAAGTGACCAATGAAAGTATCCTCGAACCATCCAATTGAAATTGGTTGCTTTCCATACTTCCCTCAAGTGGAGTGCGAGATAACGAGGGCGTATTCGGTCCTCGGCATCTTCTATACCGTTTTCCGTTACATAGATTGGAAGGTTGTATTGATGAGCCCACCTGAGAGCCTGCCACATCCCTTCGGGTTCATTGGCGATGAAGCCTGATGGGCTTAGGTCGGCTCCTTCAGGGAAGTCAGCAGAGTCCCAACGATCTTTGAATGGACGAAGGTTGAAAGCCATGGTTTCAATGGTGTAGTAATTGAGGCCAAAGAAATCCTGCGTGCCCGCCGCCTGTGGCACCCTACCCCTCCAGATCGGAGTGTGAATACGCCCATTCGTGACTGCTCGTGGTATCACTTCGTTAAACGAGCGCGCGTTGAAGTTTGCTAGCCAGCGGTCAAGAGGGTTGCGAGGGTTGGATGGCCAGAAACCACGATAATTATGTGCCATACCCACCAAGCTGCCTGGCTGTAGCTCATGAATTGCATGATAGGCTGCTGCATGTGCCATTACGAAATGTTTGATCACCTGAGGTATCAACCTAATATTCTTCTTACCTGGTGGCCATACACCTTCCAGATACCCCGCAACGTAATAGACATTGGGTTCGTTGATCGTCACCCATAACCCAACCAAATCATGTAACGCCATAACGACCTTACGAGTGTATCGTTC
This sequence comes from Anaerolineae bacterium, assembly GCA_011174845.1. Taxonomy (GTDB): domain Bacteria; phylum Chloroflexota; class Anaerolineae; order Anaerolineales; family E44-bin32; genus DUEZ01. Next base: position 845 of record DUEW01000147.1, read on the forward strand.
AAAATAGTGCACGATTTGTGGGTCATACCATCCACCTCGATCTGACACCCACTGCGGAATGGTGAAGTGATGTAAAGTCACCATTGGCATCAAGCCACGGTCTAAGGCACCTTTGATTATTTGGCGATAGTAATCCAGAGCTGAATCGTCCCAAATTGCGGGGTTCGGCTCGACCCTGCTCCATTCGATCGAAAGGCGATGGGCGTTCTGCCCTCCCTCCCTGGCTCGATCGAAATCCTCCTTCCACCTTCCACCCCACCAATCACAGGCCTCTCCAGATTGATGGCCCTGTGCTACGTGACCAGCCTCTTGTTCCCAGATCCACCAATCATTATTCGTATTGTTTCCCTCCACTTGGTGGGATGAAGTCGCTGTACCCCACAAGAAACCGTGAGGAAAATGGTGAATTGCGTGTATCACAAAACCTCCGATACTCAGAGGGACAACCCTGTTTTTTGCAAGAGTTGTGCCTAACTTTCACAATATGGCGAAGATTTTAATCCGGGCGATCAACCTTCGCTACGGGTATTCGATAGATGAATGGTACAGATTCACAGCACAGAAAGCACAAAGTGGGGCTATCTTTCTGGAATCCCAGTTGAAGGATTAAAAAAAATGTGATGAATTCCCTCCTGGGTCCTTCCTTGGTAAAAAACATCACCCTCCATCCCAACCATTCAGGGGGCGAACTGAGCCTCAGTTAAAATCTCTACATGACGGATGACCGGCCCCAGGCTGAATACCGTCAAATCAAACGTTCTTAGATCTCCAGGCTTAACCTCCCCCTCTGTTTCCCAATAACTGAAACCAACGATCTCCTCGCCTTCGTCATATGCAATGATAAGCAATCTGATCCTTACAACGGGAAGTAAAGCCGTACTTGGCAACCCAATTTCACCTCGAAAATGCCATCGAAGACCGTCAGGACTAGGCTCACTGACAGCCTGTTCAATGTCGAGGTTTGCATAGCGAGACTCCACCTCATTTGCTTGGACCGCACTTAGGGGATTGGCACTCGCTATAGCCCAATCTCCAGGTGGATCCTGAAAAAATACTGCCAACGGCATCAAACCGCCCTCAACAAGAAGGTTGAGAGGTCCATATGCCGGCTCATGCACTAATACATTGCCACTCGCATCGAACAAGGTCACTAATACGGAAACCCCCTCCATTGCTAGGGATGTCTCATTTCTCACCCCAACTAAACACCAGAGGCTCTCGGAGGGCGTTGGGAAACAACGAACCCCAGATATGGTGACAGGTAATGGTGTAGGTGTAGGCAATATTGCTCCAACGGGTTCGCCCTCTGGACCTGGAATGATGACCTCTTGACCAATACTTAGGAAACGAGGATCTATGCCAGGATTCGCGAGCAGTAATTGTTCCAATTCAACCGCATAGCGAATAGCAATGCCAAGCAGCGTTTCTCCTCTTTGGACAACGTGCACGAGCGGTGTCGGCGACGGACCAAGCGGTGGTAGAGAGGGCATGATAGGTGGCGTCCGATCGGACGTAGGGGATGAGGTAAGCGTATGGTGTGGTCGTAAAGTCTGGGTCGGTTGAGGAGTGGAAGCTACCTGCTCAACCGAGCAGCCGACCATAAAAAATAGGCTACAAAGGAGAAGAAACCCGATTCTTATCTGGACCACAACAGGAGGATTATACCAACGTGGGTACCGTTGTGCGATCTCCTACGCTATGCTAGACTTCGAACGGACAACAAAGGGCCGTCAGGTGACAACACCATCCAAGTCGATGCTCACTGAAGCCATCGCCGCCGCTCGTGCAGGAGATCGTTCACGGGCACGAGACTTGCTTTCGCGCTTACTGCGTGCGGATTCATCAAACGCAGAATATTGGATCTGGATGAGCGCAGTCGTTGAATCCAAGCGTGAAAGGATTTACTGCCTCGAATCCGCCATCAAGCTTGATCCAACGAACCGGGCTGCCATGCGTGGCCTGGTTATCGTAGGGGCCCGGACGCCAGAAGAAGCAGAATTAGCCTCTGCCATTCGAATTCCACGCCGCCAAGTGGCTGCGATCACAACTGGTCCTGCTGTTGGACGTGAAGTGAACCTCCCCTGGAAGTGGGTTGGTGTAGGAGCCCTCGGAGTGGTTTCGATCGCATTGATCTATGGATTATCATCGCGTGTCATCGCTCCCTGGGTGAGATCCCTTATTGGGCGCCAAGCTTATAGACCTGCCGCCACACTTCCTCCAGTAACCCTGACGCCATCATCAACACCGAAACCCGGCACACCCACCAGAACACTCTTACCAGCAGCGACTCGAATAATGCGAACGCCCATCCCCACGGAACTTGCTGGGACACCGTTGGAACTGCTGGTCGCCAATTCATCGACTCCCACGCCTCTCCTTGGGGTGACGCCGAATGCTTATGGAGCGTATGAGTCCGCTCTCAAGGCCTTGATCCGGGGTGATTATGAACTTGCCCTACAATTCATCCAGCAAGTTATCGATGCCGATCCCAATCTCCCGGATGCCCACTACTTCAAAGGGGAAGCCTTACGATTGATGGATGAGATTGCGGAAGCGATCAAGGCCTATGATCGCGCGGTCCAACTCGACAATGATTTTGCGCCCGCCTTTCTCGGTCGAGGGCACGCCCTGATGTTCCGCGATAGAGACGCAGCCATCGAGGATTATTACAGAGCAATTGATCGCGATCCCACTATGACCCAAGCCTACCTGGCGTTAGGTGAAATTTACGTCGAGGATAAACTGTGGGTACGGTTGGAGACGACGATGGAGGCCGCGCTTGAGGCAGGTGTTACGACCCCAAGAATTTATATTTACCTTAGTGAAGCTCAGATGATGCGTGGTAAGATCGACGATGCTCTCGAGAACGCGCTAGAAGGCAGCGCCAACGATCCATCCATGCTCCCTGGATATTTAGCGGTAGGCAGAGCGTATGTTACCCTTGGTATAAACACTTTTGACCGTAGTTATTATTCCTCTGCCTTATGGCCTCTCCTGACATTCATCACCTACGATCAAACTAATCACCGCGCCTGGGGTTATCTCGGTCGCGCCTATGTAAGTCTTGAATATTATGACGAGGCGATAATGGTACTTGATACCGCATTAGATATGGAAGAGCATTACGCACCGGCTCTCATCGCACGCGGCATCTACTTTACAAACCAGGGTGATTATGAAGCAGCTGAGGTTGACTTCGCACTAGCTTACCGCTATGGCACTCAAAACTATGACCTTCTTTATTGGAGTAGTAACTTATATTACCTTATCGGCGATTATGAGGAAGCGCTTAAGAATCTCGGGCTCGCCCTCACTGAAGCGAACAAAGAAACAAAGCGGCCTTACCAGGAATTGAAGCTCTCAGAGGTCTACGCACTACGGGCACTGATATACGAGACAAATCCTGATTTACGTGGAGACGCTATTCGGAATTGGGAATGGATCTTGGGCTTTACCAACGTCCGACCCGAAACTCGTGCGCTAGCAGAATCTCACCTGGCGGAATTAACCGGTCGAAGCCCATCGAGGACACCGACAGCTAGCCGTACCCCCACTCCAACGAAGACCTCGACTGGTACACGCACCTCCACATCGACGGCAACACCAACGGCAACCTCTACCCCGACCCCGACCAGGGCTTCTAGCGCGACTTCTGCTCCATAGCTACACACGCCAGAGCTTTCGCTTCCTGATAAGAAACATGGAACCCATCAC
>DUEW01000148.1 GCA_011174845.1 Anaerolineae bacterium
CAAGCGCTTAGCAGGCGCCCCCGTTCAACCACTCCGGCACCTCCCCTGCTATTCGTTTTTTTGGCGGAGGGAGAGGGATTCGAACCCCCGGTGGGTGTGAGCCCACAGCGGTTTTCAAGACCGCCGCCTTAGTCCACTCGGCCATCCCTCCGGGTTCAGAGGTGTCCCTTCCCGAGCGATGGCATTCTACCATGCTCATTGGGAGCATGTCAAAGCGCCGTGCCTTTGAAGCTTCCCGCGAGCTTTAAGCTCGCGGGAAGCTGGATGTAAATATCCTCACTCTCAATGATACATCCTATGGCTCCAATGCAGGTTTAAAGCTGCGGTCAAAGGAATGGCTGTAAAAATCAATGTAGCCGCACCCTTTAGGGTGCGTTAGTTGTGTCTCCTGCGCAGGCTAAAGCCTGCGGCTACATTGTCTAGGCGCATGGGCCGGGGAAATCACCCGGCATCTTCGACCATGCGCCCCTACGTCATTATTGCTTCTGTAAAAACCAATGTAGCTGCACCCTTTAGGGTGCGTTAGTTGTGTCTCCTGCGCAGGCTAAAGCCTGCGGCTGCATGATCTCTGGGGGGCATGGGCCGGGGAAATCACCCCTGACCATGCGCCCCTACGTCATTATTGCTTCTGTAAAAATCAATGTAGCCGCACCTTTTAGGGTGCGTTATGTATGTCTCATGCGCAGGCTAAAGCCTGCGGCTACATTGTCTCTAGGGGGCATGGACCGGGGAAATCACTCCTGACCATGCGCCCCGACATTATTTTGCATACTCCCAAACTTGGTAGAGACCAAGACACCCGCCTTCGCCGTCCGAATAGTAGGTTTCGACCACTCGAAAGCCCGAAGATCTCGCTAATTCCTGAAGTTCCTCATCGCTGAAATGATGTACGTAACGAAGCCCGTAACCGCCGCGCCGCCAATCGAGCAGATAGTCCCCGCTTTCGACATCTTTTTCATCGAGATCGATCTCACTCCATGGGACCACACGCGCGCGCAAACGCGGGTTGGTCATGAAATTCCAGTTTGAATGTATGAACTGACCATCTTCTGCCAACAAATCAGTTATTTGAGTGAGGACCCTTAGCCGAAGCGCTCTGCTTGGAAGGTGATGTAAGGTAGCAAAAGCGAGCACTCGATCGAAAGATGCCACGCTGAAACGTTGCGAGAAACTCAGGAGTCCTTTCGCCCAAGATGGCTCTGAAAAATCCGATAGGTGAAATTGTGCCAATGGATGTTCACATCGTCCGCGAGCGATCGAAAGCAACGAGGCACTGGAGTCCATCCCCAGGTAAAAACCATCATGACCGCGGCGGTTCAATTCATTAGCAACTTCACAAATGCCACACCCAAGATCCACGATCGAGGCTTTGTGTGGAAAATTGGCTAGAGAACGCAAAATCCCTGGCTGCAGGCGTCCCCTCGTCTCTGCAAATTGCTCTGCGAAGGTTTGGTAGAATTGTTTATTGAGATCTAGCAAGCGGGTTACAGTCTCATCTCGCATACTAGGATTATACGCAATGGAGCGCGATCTGGCTTGGCTCGAAGCCAGGCAATACACGATCGAACAATTGGAAATCGCCAAGTCCATCCTCGAGGAGGTGCGCGCTGGCCATGAGGTGATGGATGCTATCCGCCGTCATCCACTGCCAAGCGGGGGCTATGTAGGGAAGCACGTTCTGGTCCATGTGTACAGCGAGTTGATCGAGGGGGGTGAATGGTCCGACGATCCATCCATCCTACCCCAGATCCGGATGAAGCCTGGGCGGACACTCTCCGGTGTGACAACGGTTTCCGCGCTCACGAAACCATATCCCTGTCCGGGCGAATGCATCTTCTGTCCCGATGATGTTCGGGTCCCGAAATCCTACCTTCCGGATGAGCCAGGGGCGATGCGAGGTGTGCATCACGATTTTGATCCCTACGCACAAACATGCTCACGTTTAGAAGCTTTGCAGGCGATCGGCCATCCCACCGATAAGATCGAACTCATCATCCTGGGAGGCACATGGAGCGCCTATCCGGCAGAGTATCAAGTATGGTTCGTGCAGCGCTGTCTGGACGCCTTGAACGGCTTTGATTCGGCGGATCTCCCTGAAGCCCAATCGGCCAATCAAGATGTGCAACATAAGAACGTCGGCCTTGTCATCGAGACGCGCCCAGATCAGATCGATCTGGACGAAATTCGCCGCTTGCGTGAATTGGGCGTAACGAAGGTCCAGATGGGTGCTCAGAGCATGGATGACCACATATTGGAGCTTAATCATCGTGGCCACACCGTCGTCGATACTCGTCGAGCAGTTTCTCTGTTGCGATCGGCCGGATTCAAGGTCGTACTCCACTGGATGCCTAATCTTCTCGGTGCCACATTGGATTCCGATCGAGCGGATTTTCTACGCCTTTGGGAGGACCCAGAACTGCACCCGGATGAGATCAAGATCTACCCTTGTCAGCTGTTGGAAGAAACCAAACTTTATGAGCTATGGAAAAATGGGGAGTACACCCCTTACTCAACCGAAGAACTCATCGACTTGGTTGCCGATCTTAAGCTACACATCCCTCAATATTGTCGTGTCAATCGTGTGGTCAGAGATATCCCTTCCCACCATGTGGTTGCAGGGAACAAGCGCACAAGTCTGCGACAGGACATCCATCGCGAACTTGAGCGTCGTGAACAACGTTGTGCGTGTATTCGATGTCGTGAGATACGCGAGAGACCGATTGATCCGAGGGAACTAAAGTTAGACGACATGGCATACCAGGCGAATGGCGGCCAAGAGTATTTTCTTTCCTTCGTCACATCGGAAGACGATCTCGCTGGCTATTTGCGGCTTTATCTTCCTGGGCCGAATTCGGTGGATACGGGCATGTTGGACTTAATCAACACAGCGATTATCCGGGAGGTCCATATTTATGGTCAATCGCTTGAGGTTGGATTGGGGGAAGACGGTGCGGCTCAGCACGTTGGACTGGGGGAGCAGTTGATATCCCAGGCCGAAAAGATCGCTGAGAATAGCGGTTTTGAGCGTATCGCAGTCATCGCGGCCCTGGGGACACGCGGCTACTATCACCGGTTGGGTTACGAGCTTGGTGAAACCTATATGCTGAAGGAATTGGTGTGACAGCTTCGTTTCACCTTTGTTATAAGGGATTAGGGATCAGGGGCTAGGGATCAGGCGATTGGGCACCTGAGCGCTTAGGCACCAGGGCATTTGAGATCATCGAATAATCCTAGGATTACCTCGGTCGTATAGCTTGCCCGGAGAGACACATAGGCATATGTCATTGCGAGCGCCAAAGGCGTGAAGCAATCTCCTCAACCAAAAGATTGCTTCGTCGCCCATGCGGGCTCCTCGCAATGACAGATTGAGGCAGGTTCTCATTCCAAGCAGCCATGCGGTGAGGAATCCCTATCATTGTGTTTATACAAGGGATTGGGGATCAGGGATTAAGGAGAAGGCGATTGGGCACTTGGGCGCTTAGGTACAATGGCACTTGGGATTATCTACTTGGCCCAAAGCCCTCCGGTCTTCTCCATCCAGTCCGCGATCTGATCAGCTACCCGATCTACATCATCGTCGGATACATCTACTTCCAGCACTGGGAGTTTGGATTCGCTCACAAGTTTGCGGATGAGTTCCTGTTCGTGAATGAAGACCTCCAAATCATCATATTGAGTTGGTTTGCCAGAAATGCGGAGTCGTTCCTCTCGTGCGGCCGCAAAAGTTGCAGGTCCGCGAGTGCAGAAGATGAGGTGGAAGCCTACATTTGCAAGACGCTCTTCGAGCCATGTAAAAGCATGATCTTTGCCGTAGGTCTGTATTTGATAGGCTCTCGTAGAGATGTGGAAGCGATCGATGATCCACGAGTAGTAGCGTAGAAGCTCAAAAAGCCTAACCCATGTCTGGTAGGTCTCCATGGCTAGAGCTTCTTCATGCGGTTCGAAATTAATCAAGCCCCGCCCCCAAGGGTGGTTGGTAAAGCCGCACCACTCGGCGGATATGATAGGGGAATGGTAGCGATATGCGCGCGGCCCAACGATTTTGGGGTGCTCATTGAGTGCGAAGGCAATCTCCGTTTTTAAGGTCAAACGTGTGCCTTCTAGCAATATCTTCGGACAGAGTTTCGATCCCATAGAACCTCTCAAATGGACTGCGTTGCATAAATGTACTTTCTTATCCATTCCCTCAGAATAGAATGGGGTATGTTCTGATCAAGCATGTGGAGAGATAAGTATCTGAAGCAGGCAATTCCTTACAGTCTTGGCATGACCTCTTCCAGGAACAGCGTCAAACCACCCATGTTCGGGAAATCGACAAAACGGAGCATGAAGTGTTCGACTCCGAGCTCGATGAAGCTCCCTAGCTCGTCGATGACCTTCTCTGGATTCCCGAAGATAACGTGTAAATCAGATCGCTGTTCGGGTTCCTTTCCTTCAGGGGTGAGGGAGAGAAAGCCGAAATAGGTTTTCTTTATCAACTCGTAGTCTCGTCCAACCTGCTCACAATGACCCTGAAGGGTTTCCAGCTTTCGGGCGTACGTGGTGACGTCACAAAGACCCACATTCATCCAATCGGCGTGCTTGGCAACGACATGTAGTGTCAATCGTTCACCGCCTCCTCCGATAAGGAGAGGTGGGGGAGGATCCGGACGTGGTTCACAATAAGCATCGGTGATCGTGTAGTGTTTCCCATGGTAACTGGCAGGTGATCCCGCCCACATCGCCTTAATGATCTCAACAGCTTCTTCGAGTTGTTCGATGCGCACATTCGCAGGTGGATAAGGCCAGCCGTAGGATAAGTACTCATCCTCCTTCCAACCGGCACCGATCCCAGCTATAAACCGTCCTTTAGTGAGCCAAGTTAGAGTAGCCATCATCTTCGCGGTCAGGGCAGGGTTACGGTAAGATTGGCCGAGGACCAGGGTTCCGAAGGCGAAATCGCTGTATTGAGGGGCGAGCATTGAAAGCGCGGTCCAACATTCCACGACGGGTCGATCATCCCACTGGAAGTGATCCTCGACCCAAATCGTTGTGAAGACACCTCGAACCCGCTCGATAAAGCGATGATTATTGTCCATCAAAGTAGCGGCGTCGCCCGCTTCCCGGGCCGAGGGTTGAAACACCCAGCCGAATGTGGGATTTGTCATAGGATCTCCTCATGAGAGTTGAATAAACAGTGTCTCTAAACTCAGAGTGTGCTGATCAGAGAAATTATTATTGTTGGAAAACTTCCGAGAAGAAAGTTTCATCCCTCCGTTCGTGATACGGTCACCATTTCCCCGTTGGTGACCGTCCGAAATGCTGTCGCGTCTCCTTCGATCTGTCCAAAGGGATTGACATTACTATATGCGCGCGGTTTCTCACCCACGCTTGCAGGGGTGGGACCGAAGAAGATGCAAAAAGTGGTACCTACGGGCCAATAACCCAATTCACCAACATCCATCTCCTGTCTGGCGTCTTCTGTCTCCTCCAGATGAACTGGTATGTTGAAATAGATCTCGTCACCCCAAAGGTTGGCATGACCTTCGATGGGAAGGGCGTTCCATATGGCATCAGCCGTAGGCGAATCGTCTAAGACGGCAGTTTGTGTTACCTTTCCGGCTGCGATTTGTATCTTGCGTGTCATGGAGCTTCTCCTTAAGGAATATTAGGTATTGTCTCTGTGTTTCTCACTCGACGAAGCTTAACCCCGACGTGTTCTCGAAGGCCCTCCCAGGCTCTTTCCACTTCACAGGCATCCTGCAACCACACCAGATGACCTGCGCAGCCACAATCCGAGGCGCCGAAGCCTAGCACAGAACGATCTCCCACCTTTGATAGAATCTCAGCCCACGTGCATTCAAGATGGTATGCACATCCCAACAACCAAATCTCTGTGATCTCGCCCCGTGATGTGAGGGCGTCGATGTGCCAATGGGATCGTTTCTGGGATTCATGACGAAGATGGCGATGGATACGCCCTGACAACCCACCAGGTCCTAATGCGCTACCTGTATAGAGATAGTAGCCGGTCCCGAAGGAGACGAAACCCAATCGACCGATTTCGATCTTTATAAGCTGGTCGAGTTGAATCACGAGGACATAGGCCCCTCGAGATGTTCCTATCTCATCAACTACCTTATCTGCTCCCATCATGAGATTGTAGATGCCACTGCAACGTATTTTCATTGTCGAAGGTCTTTGATGGTCTCCCTGGATTGAAAAATTCACCTCCTCGCTAGGCATAGATGAACCCAACGATCCGTAGAAGGGATTTTGCGGTCATCGTTATAATGATGAAGCGAACTTCCGCTTATTCAGCTTGGAATACAAGGATTGGCGATCAACCCCTCCAAGACCACACCTTTCTTCGTTAGATAGGGGTCGATACCGGACAGGATCACTCGCTCATCCTCACCTCTGACGATCGCCGTGCCGACGGGAAGGACAACTGCGGCTTGGAGCTCATCATGTGTGAGCGCCTTTGGGAGCTTCAAACCAGTGATCTTGCTTAGATCGTCGCGCCGAGCGATAAGTTGATCGCGTGTGGACTTCGCTTTCGCTGGTAGCTTCTTCAATCCTAAAGTTTTCCATGCAGAGGTCGGGAAGGATTCCACCAGCCACTGTTTCCATGGGTGCGCGATCCAATCCGAGGTGAGGAGTTCCCAACCATACAAGGTTCGTAGATGTTGGAATAATTCAATAGAAAATCGAATGTAAGGGAGATAGGTGCCAGGTTTTGCAGTGCCGACGATGCCCGTTTTTCCGGGTGTGTTTAAAACCCGCTCGCACAAGCGCATGTGTTCGATTTGAGACTTAGGCTCTCTCCAACCTTGTGGACCGTCGAGCAGTAGTACAGAGACACCTCTACGGTCACAGAAGGAGTGTAGGGCGGTGGCGAAATCCTCTGGGGTGGGTGGATCGCGCAAACCCAGATCATCAGTTTTTACAACTTGGACCTTCTCGCTTCCCTGTGCAAGAAAGACGATTCCGTTATCGACGTACCTGCGGTGGGCGATGTCCACCGAAAGGACGCCTCCGGTTCTCTCTTTCATCATGATTTGATCACCATCATTCTGAGAGTATAGCATTTGGAGTAGTGAGAGCAAGCTCATCATCAAAAAGTGTGCAGAACTTGAGACAAAAAATTATTAAACCCATATACACCGCAAAACTTAAATTTCATTGTCATGGAAAGCGGAGGCGAACGATCATTAATACCTCGGATTCAATATCATAGGAGTTCAGAGATTTACTGTTGATTGAATGTAAAACGCTCCTCGTGTATGATGATCTTGTATAGGTTTCATATTCCGCACCCTAACGTGGTGAGGACCGACCTAGGTGCAGAGGGAAGCCAAGATCTTTCATTGAAATAAAGAAGCCCGACTTTGCTGAAGGTCGGGTTGCGTTATACACAGCAGGACCATGCTTGAAGTACGTTTGCTCGGTAAATTTGAAGTACAGCTCAATGGAGAACCGGTCGAGATTCCCTCCCGACCGGCTCAGTCACTCTTGTCATATTTGATCTTAAAGGCTGGCGTAGCGCATCGTAGGGAGAGGTTAGCTGGGCTGCTTTGGCCTGATTCGGATGAGACGAGCGCCCGCACCAACCTGCGTCATGCCCTATGGCGATTAAGGAAAGCGATCGGTGACGAGTACTTCATTTCCGATAAGGTCACGGTCAGTTTCACCCCTAGCTCGGACTATCAACTGGATGTCGATATCCTGAAGGATCAACCCGGCGAGGGGGGTACGTCCGATGATTTGATTCGTATCATATCTATCTACGAGGGAGATCTATTACCTGGTTTCTACGATGAATGGGTCAACCTGGAGCGTGAGGGATTACGGGCCGTCTTCGAAGA
>DUEW01000149.1 GCA_011174845.1 Anaerolineae bacterium
CACGGCTACCGATGTCACCAACACCCCCCACAGCATTAACCGCTAGGCGTAGACCACGCTCGGCCAATGTGGATAACAACCTACCGCTGCCGAAAACGGTCAGATCCATCACTTCTGTTCCAACTTCGAGCCCGTCGTCGATCAGACCCACAAGTTGGAATGTCCCCAAGGCGTGCACTAGATCGATCAGCGATTTCCCATGCCCACCACCGCCATAGATGATCATTGCCTGTGGATTAAAGGGGCCATCCGGCAACTTAGGTGCCATATCACTCTCCCGGATCATGACCTCGCGGATGATCTTTTTTGTGATTAAGGGCCCAATTGGAAGCGAAGAGAAGTCTAAATCGGCCTGCTGTGCCAATGTAAGGGCCGGCTCGGTGATACGCAAGCCCTTGGGGAGCCCTCCCTCGATAGAGGGCGCTGAGATTTGCTCTGGTTCTGGTGGCTGCCAATCCGCCTCATCCGCCAGCCAACATAAGCGGTTACCTGCCCTTAGCATGTCCCCAATCGTCGCTTGTAACCCGATCACATACCCTTCCTTCTGAGCGGACAACTCGGCTGTTGATTTCGTCGTCTCAAGTGTACAGAGGATCCCCCCCTGCTTCACCTGCTGTCCGTTTGCCACAAGCAGCTCAGAAAGCCGTGCTTCAGGTTCATTCGGATTGAGCAATGGAACTAAGACTTCGAAAGTTTCGGGCATTGTGGGGGTCCGACTCATTTCTCACAGAAGGGTAATCATGAATAGCCTGTAAATACTCACTTCCTTGCTATGCTCCCCACGTTGTGCGTAAGGAGACCCAGTGCCTGGGCTCGCTGGATTGAAGTTTATCAGGTATCCACGCCTGCAACCAGTGTTGGTAACTTGAGTCAAAATCCATGTGGTCAAGCTTTTCTCATGTCTCTCGAGCTTCTCGCTCGAAAAGGTGTCCGCAAGGAAGTCTTTGGAGATGGATTAACAACTTCCATCTGCCTCAAGAGATCATTTCCCTCGCTGCCCTTATAACGCCCTCCACATCCGGTATCACGCTCTTCTCAAGAGGACCTGAAGCTGGGATGGGCATATCACGGGCGGCTAAACGTTTCGCCTGGAGGCGTGGCCCGTGAGTTTCGACTGCGTGGGCCAAAACCTCTGCGCCCCAGCCATGGGTATGCGAGCCCTCCTCGAGGGTCAACAAGCGACCCGTCTTAGCCAAGCTCTCAAGGAGAGGGTCGAGACTAAATGGGCTGAGTTGAGTAGGGATGACCAGATCTGCGAAGATCTCATGCTCAAATGCCAATCGTTGAACGGCCTGGCGCGCGAGTTCAGCCATGTAGCCGTAAGCTGTGATGGTTAGCATAGGCGGAGGGGAGCCAGCGATTGTGAGATGGTAAACCGGATAGCGCTCTCCACTCCTTTGCAGGCTGAATTCGGACGATTCGACGAGCGAAATAACCGGTTTTGCATAAAGCAATTTATGTTCGATGAATAAAACGGGGTCGTCGTCTTCTAAAATTGCGCTCTTCAGCACACCCCCAGGGTCATCAAGAGCCGTGACGGCGAGTACGCGGAGCCCCGGAACGCCCAAGAAATGCTTCTCTAAAGTCTGACTGTGGGTCGGACCATACCCACGACCCCCTCCCATCGGTGTGCGTATCACGAGGGGGACACGAACTTTTTCCCCACTCACCCATCTTAGCTTCGCGGCGTGGTTGATGATTTGATCGGCCGCTAAAGCGATGAAATCCCCAAACATGATCTCGACCACCGCTTTCAAGCCGCGCAATGCCATCCCAACTCCCAGACCAACGATACCCGCTTCGGAGACCGGAGTAGTGATCACTCGACCAGGGTAGGTCGTCGATAATCCTTGAGCTACTTTGAAAGCGCCACCATAGGGCTCGAGAATATCCTCACCGAGGAAATAAACCTGCTCCGATTCGGCCATACAGGCGTGCAGCGAGCCGTTTAACGCTTGGAGCACATTCATGGGGCAATATCCAGGGGTGAAGTGAGGGAAGCCGGATCTGCTAACGGGTCATCTTGCGCCCGTTGGAAAGCTTCAGCTACTTCAGCTTCGACCTCCTTCTCGACACGTTGACGTAAATCAGGGTCTAGGCGATCGCCTTGGAGTGGAAGCGGATCACGTTTTTTGTACCTGAGAATCTCTTCTGGATCACGAGTATCGTCACCTTTCGAATGGGGTCCATAGCGATAGGTGTGCAAGACCAGCGCGCGCGGTCCCTCACCGGCACGTACGCTGGCCGCCGATTTATTGGCTAGCGCGTGGATCTCGATCACATCGACTGTGTCGGCTTCAGCGACAGGGATGGAGAAAGCTTCGAAACGGTCCGCTATCTCACCCGCCAGGTGAAGCTGGACGGGAGTGGTTTGAGCGTAGCGGTTGTTCTCGAGCACGAAAAGTATCGGCACGCTCCATAGCGATGCCATGTTTAGGCTCTCATAAACCACACCTTCGCCTAGCGTGCCATCCCCCATGAAGGCGAAAACGATCCGTCTTGAATGTTGGACTTTCTCAGCGAGGGCCATACCAACCGCCAGCGGAATGGTGCCACCGAGGATGCCGTTAGCGTAGAAATCCTCCCACTGAACGTGCTGGCTTCCTCCTCGCCCACCCGTCACGCCCGTAGCGCGACCCATCAATTCTGCCGCCAAGGCATGCATCGAGCCCCCGTAGGCGAGAAAATGCCCATGGCACCTGTGGTTGCTTACGACGATGTCCCCCTCCTCTCGACAAGCGAGAACCCCTACGGCGTCCGCCTCTTGGCCGATGTATGTGTGGGTTGTGCCGTAAAAGATACCGCTCGAAAAAGACGAGAGCACTTTCTCTTCGAAGCGACGGATGCGAAGCATCTGACGGTATAGCTCTACGTCATCAGGGGAAGGTCTTACAGTCAACGACCGCCTCACTTGTGGTCATGCTCAGCCGAAGTGTGACAGTGAAATGATACCACCAGACCGCGAATCGATGAAAACAATGAGTGCATTCGCTACAGTCAAGGAACAAATGGATGGGAATAGGGGTGGGGGTCTGCGTGGTCAACTTGCCGCACAAATCCCACGCTCACTCTACCGATGAGTCTCGTCAAAGGGATTGGGATACACCTTGAATATTGGGTAAAAAGTATATGGGCCGCCCATTCATTTGGGCGGCCCACTAGATCGAGCTCGATCGAAACCCTGCCGCTACATGTTCTTCAGTGCGAAATCTTTCCCGACGATGCGCCAAGCCTCATGCGGACCTGCAGGCGACTTGGTCACTGCGAAATAGCGTGTTCGTCCCTTAGCTTCTTTCGTCTCGATCCGCCAATCCTTACTCTTGAATTTCGTGCGAGTTTTGACATCGAAAAATTCGACTTCTTCTTTCATAGTATTCCTCCTCGGAAGTGCCCTCTCAGGCCTAAGTCTGCCATCATACTAACCATCTTCTGCCAAATGCGCAAGTCTAACTTAGGCACATTTTTATCAGAAAAACCTTCTTTTTTCCTGCTCTCATTCCTCCTCATTCCCCATAAACTCCTCCGCTGTAGCGTGCCCTGGCTGGCTGATCCCATCGCGTTGAAGCACTGTCCAGAAAGTAAGAAGAAGGATTTTGATGTCCAATCCTAGAGACCAGTTATCGACGTACCACACGTCGAACCGGAATTTGTCCTCCCAGGTAAGCACGTTGCGACCATTTACCTGGGCCCACCCGGTGATTCCTGGAAGCACATCGTGCCGTCGCGCCTGTTCCTTTGTGTAGCGATCGAGGTATTGCATCAGGAGAGGGCGTGGTCCCACCCAACTCATCTCACCACGAAGCACATTAATGAGTGAGGGAAACTCATCGAGACTTAAGGATCGTAAAAACAGGCCTAGACGGGTCAGGCGCTCGGAATCGGGCAGCAGGTTCCCCTTACTGTCGTACGAATACGTCATGGTGCGGAACTTGTAGAGGGTAAAAGGCTCCCCGTGATAGCCTGGGCGAACCTGGCGAAAGAGCACCGGTGGGCCAAGCCGCAGCCAGATCAATAGAGCAACCAGCCCTAGGAGGGGACTGATCAGGATGAGGCCCAGTATGGTCAGTATTAGGTCAAGCAAGCGTTTGAGGATTGGAACGCCCGTGGGGAAGAATCTCATCCCTATCCTAATCACCCTTGCCGTGGCGGTTTCTTCGATCATCTGAATGGTGGCCTCCTACCATCTTCTCCATTACCAGTAGCAATTTTCTTGCCAAAACTGGTCGATCGAAGTTCCGCTTCACGTAATCATGACCAGCCAGACCCATCTGCCGCCTTTGTTCGGGCTCTTCGGCTAGTTTACGAACCGCGTTCGCTAATGCCTCGGGATCTCCAGGTTGGACCGCGATGCCTGCGCCAGCTTCTTCCAGAACTTCCCGGATCACACCGTCGATCGCAAGCACTACTGCTCGTCCTGCCGCCATGTAATCGAAGATCTTGTTGGGATAGGTCGTCTTATAAGCTTCGATCGGCTTCAATATCG
>DUEW01000015.1 GCA_011174845.1 Anaerolineae bacterium
GTTGCTGGGCATCAGGTAAGTCACTGATCTCTTTCCGCCAGTAATCGATCAACTGCTCAATCTCTCGGTCATCGACTCTCACGCCTTGAAGACGCATCGGAGCACCTGCCTCGGGTGAGAGGAAGAGCATGTCTCCGCGACCAAGCAACGTTTCTGCCCCCGTCGTATCGAGAATTACACGCGAGTCCACACCAGAGGCAACGGCGAAGGAGATGCGAGCAGGGAAGTTGGCCTTGATTAGTCCCGTGAGAATGTCGGTGCTGGGGCGTTGAGTGGCAAGGACCAAATGGATCCCAGTAGCCCGCGCCATTTGAGCCAACCTGACCAATGTACTTTCGGTCTGATCAGGAGCCATCATCATCAAATCCGCTAACTCATCAATCATCACTACAATGCGCGGTAGACGCTCAGCGTCTCTTTTACGACGAGTCTTTCGGTTATAGGCTTCCAAATCACGCGCCTTAGCCTCTTCAAGCAATCGATAACGGCGATCCATCTCCGCCATACACCAGCGTAGGACCACAATGATCCGTTCCAGTTCCGTCTCAACTTTCCCGATCAGATGGGGCAACCCATTAAAACGGAGCAATTCCACCATCTTCGGGTCGATCATGACCAGGCGCAAATCCTGCGGGGAATTCTCAAAGGCAAGACAGGTCGCGAGCGCTGTGATACACACCGACTTTCCTGATCCCGTCGTTCCGGCAATAAGAAGGTGGGGCATAGAAGCCAAATCTGCTGCCACGGCCGTGCCTGAGACATCTCGGCCTAAAGCGATTGCCAGTGGAGATGAGATTGACTGGAAGGCCCCCGACTCTAACACCGGTCTTAAGCGGACCAACGATGGTCGCCGATTGGGGACCTCGATCCCAACAAACGATCTTCCCGGAACGGGTGCTTCAATGCGGAGAGTTGGCGCTGACAACGCGAGCGCAAGGTCGTTCGCTAAGCCTGATATTTGGGATACGCGGACCTTCTGTCGACGCGTTTCCCCTTCAGCGTTTCTGTGTTCAGTGTATCCTGGTTCGACTGCAAATTGCGTTACCGCAGGACCTGTACGAAAATCAACAACCCTCACTGGGAGACCGAAATCCGCCAGTGTTTTTTCGATCAGCCCAGCTGTAAGATTGATCTCTTTCGATGTCACTCGGGTTAGCTTACCTTCATCCAACAATCCTAACGGAGGCAATCTCTCATCCCGAAAAACACCTCGTGCCGGTTTTTCGTCTAACAAATCTTTCACCTTAAAATTCTTACGGTAGGCGCGCGGCAAGCGAGTCGGCGGTTTGGTTATCACTGGGGAGGTCTGTTCAGGGCGTACCACTACTGCGATCGACTTGTCGTCTTCCGCCACACTCTCCTCACCTCTTGGTTCTCTCCGGCGGATATACTCGAGCCAATGTTTTAGACTTGCCCAAACTCCGTGCAAACCATAGACACCGAAAATGAGCACGATTGCGGCGAGTACTATGGTCCTCAAGATCGGACCCAGAAGATCTTCAAGTAATATTGAGACACCCCATCCGATCAGGCCACCTCCGTAACCGAGCTCTGCGCGTGGCAGCCTCATTCCATCCAGCACCGAAAGCAATCCCAATACACCAACAATACAAATCTCAATGGCAATAACACGTGACCAATTAATTCCTAATTGAGTCCCCTGACGATGACGTACGAGTGCCACTGCCCCAGCAGCTAGTATCAGGGGAATGAGCACCGCGCTCAATCCAAGCCAACGGCGCAAGAGCGAAACCCAAGGATCAATGATTGTGCCATGCGTCAGCCCAAGAAGACCGAGAATCGTTACGATGGACATCGCACTCAATGTGACAGTACCCAAGTCGTCTGCGTAGTCGATGCCGCGTTCAAGCAAGGTCCACCATAGGTTCTCCGTGGTCCCGCTTTGCTTGGTCCTCTCCCCTTGTTGAGGAGCAGTTCTCTTTGGGCGGTTCTTTGCCATGGTTTAGCTCAGCATACAAATACAAAGACCGGGCGTAACGGGATCGCCCGGTGCTCCTTTCCTATCATAGTACACTAGAAGGGGATGGGAGCGTCAGGGTGTTCAGAGGCAGCGTTAGCTTCCGTCCCCTCTTCCTCGGATCGAGGCACCTGCCGTAAACTCAACCCTAATCGACGCTCCTCGGCGTTGATGTGGATGATCCTGACTCGAACCTGCTCACCTTCACACAAAATATTTCGAGGGTGGAGAAGGTTTCCATCCCCTAATTCTGAAACATGAATCAAACCTTCCAGTCCATCCTCAATTCCGACGAACGCGCCAAACTTGACGACATTCGTCACCGTACCCTCAACGATCTCGTCGATATTAAACCGATCCTCAACTGTCGCCCAAGGATCAGGCAACAACTCCTTCAAGCTGAGCGCGACCCTGCCCTGATCCCGATCGATCGAGAGGACTTGAACATCCAACTCTTGGCCACAACTCACGACATCCGCTGGATGTCGTACCCTTCCCCAGGATAACTCGGAGACATGGATCAAGCCCTCCACACCACCCAGATCGACGAAAACGCCGAAGCGCGTGATGTTTGTCACATTGCCCTTGACCTGATCCCCTTGTTGGAGATTTGCTAGAAGCTCCGCACGGGTGCCTGGTCCAGCCAAGGCAGCCCTTTCCGAGAAGACTAAACGACCACGTTCATGATCATACTCGATCACCTTCAGACACAGGTTTTGGCCGACCAAAGCTGAAAGTTGTTCACCTCGAGCTTCATCATCGTTGAGAGGTTGAACAGCAACCAAGTGTGAAACTGGGATAAAACCCCGTAGGCTTCTTGCCTCCACTAACAAGCCACCTCGATTGTATCCAATGACGGAAAGATCGATGGTGTCATCCTTTTCATAAAGTTCTTTAGCCCAATCCCAATCCTCCGGCGATCCATGGACCTCATTTTTCTCCCCCACAGAGCTACTAACCCTAGGTCGTTCTACTGAGCTGTGTCTGCCTTCATCCTGAAGCACCGCTGCCCACCAAGATTCATCCATCGGCGACGGTGCTTCATCCCCCTCCCATCCTGAACCTTCTTCCATCTCCATCGCTTAACCTCATTCCACCCATTCGATAACTGCTGGGTTCCAGCCTAAATCAGGCGTAGGATACCCAAATCCAGAGAAAGTGCAAGCCGTTTGCCATCCTACGATAAGGACTCCTCAGCCGTTTCCGATGCAACTACTTCTCGTTCCATCTCAGCGACCGCCCGTGCTACTTCCTCGATGGCGACACGTTGTTTTCGGTATAAATCGGCTTCAGACATTGCCAGACGCATCGCAACATCACGTACTTTCCGACCCTGTAGGAATTTCATCTCTAGAATATTGTACAGCATCCATTCTGCTGTGAAACGACGATCACCTTCAGGTCTCACACGCTCAATTGCCTGCCGCAAGATCGCACGTAGGGCGTTCACTGGATTGCCGTCGAGCTCCTGGGCAGCCCTACGCACAACTCGCAACTCAAGCAGCGGACTACGCGTCAGACGAGGTCCACCCCAATAATGTCCCAGAGCTTCTTTGACAAGATCTGTTATCTCCTCCTCCGTATGTACGCCATTCACAGATACCGTGAGAGAACCTGCTTTGCCATACAACGCTGCCGCTCTCAATCGTTGAATATCCTCCACTTCAGGCACCAATCGGTCAACCACACTGAAAACCTCCCGCTGTAATATCCGATCGGCCAAGGCGACCGTCGCACGCTCCACCAAGACCTTTAACCGTGCCTCTTCCTCGGGATTGAAATCGGGTTCCTCAGCTCGAGCAAATAATCCAAGCAATCCGACGACTTCCCGAGGATCAGTCAGGCGTAATGGGATAAGCCAATATACATCCCAGGTGAAGACAGATCCTAAGAGCTCAAATCCCGTCTTCTCGTCCGTCACAAGGAACGGGGGCAGATCTTCCGTGCCCCGGAGCGGGTCGTGCGGCCCAACTGCGACCTCCAACTCTAATCCCTCCGGGCCAACAACAGCCACAAAAGCCGATCCTACGCCCGTCACATCACAGGCAGCGTTAAGGACCGATTCAAGAAACTGTTTCAAATCACCAGTGGTGAGCAATCTCTCTTCAAGTAACTGAAGTCGTGCCACATCGCCTCGATCTTCACCATAAAAAAACCAACGTTCAATCGATGGACGCACTAAAGTAATGATGTATTGCAAGAGCAGTAATACGGCAACCATTGTGAATGGCACAGCTCGGCTATTCTCTAGTCCAAAGTATGCACTTATCCGACTAACGATTACGGTAACTGCTAGGACTGTTGAGGCAACTACCGGACCACGCAAGATCCATTGGAAAAGACGACTCTTGACCACGCGATCAGGATAACTCACACCGAAATAAGCCACTGTATAGGCGATCATCACCATTTGGATAGCGGCGCTTATGTTTATCACAATAAGCAAGCCCCAAAAGAACAACGGTTGAGCCGCTAATCCAGGGCCTCCGATCATTAAGAATGGGAATGAGCCCAGCAATGGGCCAATGGAACCCACCATTAGATAACGCATACGCCGCTTACTTGAACGCGTCAAACAACGCTGATAAGACCGCCAGAGATTGACAGCGGCGAAACCAAGGATGACGAGGGAAAAGAGCAAGAAGAGAGGGAATAATACTCCGGGACGTAGGTAGGCTACTGAATCAGAGAACGCTAAATCACCTGCTACGAGTTTTCCCAAACCTGCGGCAGCTAACGTCGCCGCACCACCAAGATAGCTGAGAAAGACGATAACGATCCGTCTCCCCCGAGAAGGGCGCCCTGTGGCCTCTAAAAGCGCATCTGAGAGATGGATGTAGGTCGCCGGGACAAAAGCTATTCCTACCCATTGAACACGCAACCAAAGTTCAATTTCACGGTCAACCTGAGCGAGACTCGTCAGTACATCGCCAAAATAAACGAGGGTGACACATGACAACAAGAGGGCAAGCGATCTAGCAACACGCTCTCGTACATTAAAGGTAAGCGTATATAAGACCAACGAGAAGGCAGTGATCGCATTTCCAGCGTTCAAAATTTGGTTGATTACGAGTAAGGTAGCAAGAATAGTTTCAGTCATCGAAACAATATACAATCAATGCAGCTCAAGAGAGAAGAAAAGGGCAATGTCTTGCTCAGGATAATAATGATCACTATAGCCAGCAAACAGAAAGCCAAGTTTCCTGACCAAACGTATAGCAGGGTAATTCTTACTCTGCATCTCAATAAACATCTTCTTCAAACCATGCTCTCGGCACCAGTCACGAGCGGCTTGACACAAGCGCGTGGCAACTCCTTGTCGTCGGCACCGTAAACTTACAACCAAGTCAAGAATCCAACCCGAGTCAACAGCTGGTCCATGAATAATCGATACATATCCTAAGGGTTCGTCCTCTACCTCGGCTATCAAGAGAGTCTCTCGCATCACCCATTCATCTGCCAAGCGATTTGGATCCCGTGGATATGTAACCCGCATCGGTCTCGGAAGACGGACTTCACGAAAGGTCACCCCCACCTCACCTGATCCTCGGTCGATGGACATCTGCCAAACATGATCGGTACTATAACCATGATCGAGCGCCATCAGCGCCGGGATATCACCTGAGTTCGCACGTCGAATGGAATAGGTCTCCATATTCATGTTCTCAATCGGTCACACCACAAACTTCGCTCATTTTTCCGAAGCATACACTGAATCCGATCCCAATTCTTGTAATTTCAACCTCTTTTACCGAGATTGCTGATGATCCATCACGGTGAAGGCAGGACGCGGAGCCGGATTTCACACGGAAGCGGCGCGTTTCCTGCTGTATCCGTAACCACAAGGCGAAAAGCGTAATCGCCTGGGATCACCAAGCTCGTGTTCCAAGTGCCCAGTTCTTCTGTTATATCGCAAAGTTCACATACATGCTGTGTACCCGCTGATACTGGAATCCATTCTGCGTCAGGAGCTAACCTTCGGTATTCAAGCTTATAAAATGCAAAATTCTGTATGCTCGCTGCTCCAAAAATATTGACAACACCACTCACCGAATCTCCATCGACTGGGCTTGTAATCGTCGCATTTGGATTCTGACAGCCTGTACTATTAACAGACATCGGATCGAACGGTGTTGCAGTGACAAAATCCTCAACTAGACCTTCCTCGCCAGTTTCCGGTGTTGCGAGCAGAGAAACCGTAGGTAACGGTGTCTGGCGAGAAGAAAGAGGTAATGCCGGACCGGCAAATGTCGCTACCACAAAAGTCGCCGCCAACGCGGCGAACACTAGAGCCAGCATCGCTCCCGAACGGATCAACATACTCATTGCTCGTTCTCGCTCGAGGGCAAATACGGCTCGCCTGAGCTCGCGATAAGAGCGGAAAATAGAACGTACATATATCAATCCAGCTATCGCGAGCAGTAAGTATATCCAAGTTTGTTGCTCTTCTACGAAGAGCAAAATCTCTTCCATACGACACCAGCTTAGAGCTGGCGGAGGACCCCCCTGATCAGTACCGACAGCCTCGGTGCAATGACTTTACCCGCTTCTAAAACCTCTTCATGGGTGGTGACAGTCTCTCCATCCAGATTGGCTTTATTGCTGATTCCCGAGATCCCTAAAACCCTCATCCCCCCGTGACGGGCAACTGTCGCCTCTGCTACAGTTGACATGCCAACCGCGTCAACTCCGATGCCTCTCAGGAATCGTAAATCCGCCGGTGTCTCAAAGGCAGGACCACCCAAGCAAATATAGACCCCTTCACGTAAGGGGATCTCGGTTTCCTTGGCAACTTGCTGGGCGAGAGCCATCAGATCACGATCATACACTTGGCTCATATCCGGGAAGCGAGGGCCGAACTCGTCTAAGTTAGGTCCTAGGAGGGGAGTAAGCCCTGCCATCCCAATAAGATTGATGTGATCTGTAATTAACATCAAATCCCCCGGTACAAAATCTGGGTCCACAGCTCCTGCAGCATTCGTGACAATCAAGATTTCAATCCCCAAGCGTTGCATGACCCGTACCGGCAATCCGATCTTAGCCATGCTATAGCCCTCATAATAATGCGCACGCCCTTGTAGGACCAAGACGGGTTGTCCTTCCAATTCGCCACAAACGAGTAAGCCCGCATGACCTTCCACGGTTGAAGCGGGCCAGCCAGGGATATCCCGTGTCGCGATTTTATTTGCTGATGCGACTGATTCCGCTAAGAGTCCCAGCCCAGACCCCAAGATCATGCCGATCCGAGGCTGGATGGATGTGTGTTTCAATATTGCTTGAACTGCGTTTTCGATGTCTGCATACGTCAAAAACCCCATCCGTTTACTCCAAAGATTCCTGATTCGTCATCCCAAATCCTATCCAAATCGCATTTGGACTGGATAATCCTAGAAAGCGTTGTACTTCTCGTCGGGATTTTCCTTTTTCGAGCAGGTTCTTCGTTAGCGTGTGTCGCAAGGTTTGTGGAGAAACATCACTTCCCAAGCCTGCAATTTCTGCCCATCGCTTGACAACGAGCCAAAGACCTTGCCGACTAAAACCCTGACCCCTTTGATTCAAGAAGAAAGCATTTTCGCGCGGATTGCGCACCATATGAGGTCGGCTCTTGGTGATGTATATCCGCATGGATTCCTCTGCAGAACCCAAAGGTATTGGCCGATCACGAGATTGTGGTCGGTAGACCTCCTTCCTGCTTAAATCAACGTCCTCCAAACACAATTGGATGACTTCAGCAGCTCGAAATCCTGTTGCAAGAATAAATTCAAGGATGGCGCGATCACGTATGGCGCGTGGATTGTCAAACCTGGTCGGCGCTTGGAGTAGGGCTTCCGTTTCGACCTGTGAAAGCACACGAGGCTCTTGCCGTTGAGGAGGAGGGGAAATAAGTTCATCCACATAGTGTGGAGGGCTAAGCTCTTCGAAATCCCGAAGATAATTTAGGAAGGATCGGACGGCCGCGATTTTTCGAGACACCGTCGCTGGTTGATACCCTTGCTCCAGCAGCCACCTAACATATCCTGCCAATGTGTCGGGGCTAAGCACATCAGGTGTGATGGTTCTCGTTTCGCTGGCGAGAACTACGTGACTAAATTGCTGTAGATCAGCTCGATACGCCTGTATCGTATTCTCGGCACAACCTCGCTTTTCATCCAGGTGGGTGAGAAAGCGAAGGATGGCATTATCCATCTAACTCACCATACCCCAAATATTTACCCTTTAAGTCATTATACCACTCGCCTAAATTTACTTACCATAAGTGAAACCCAAAAAGCCTCTGAGATATGGGGTCACGTTCTATCATGTGTTATGTCAACCTATATCCTCCAAAACTTGAAGTAGGATTAGCCTTGAACTTATATCTTCCTCCAATCGCTTACGCTTTCAATTTCTGCCAACTCGATTGGATCCAAGCGTAATCCGATTGCTCCGAGATTATCTTCCAACTGCATCACAGTCCGTGGACCAATGATCGGGCTTGTGACGGAATGTCTAGATAGAAGCCAACTAAGCGCCATCTGTGAAACGGTCTTCTCCCTCTCGACAGCTAATTTCTCGAGAACTTCCAAAACATGCCAGCTTCGGTCGTCAGACATATATCTCTTAAGACTCTCGCTGCTCGCTCCACGGCTTCCAGGTTCCGGGGCTTTGTCTCGTCGATATTTTCCCGTGAGAAAGCCTCTGGCTAATGGACTGTACGGCAGAACACCCAAGCCATAAGTCTGACAAACATCCTCCAACTCACGCTCGTACTCTCCGCGGTGAAGGAGGTTGTAGTGTGGTTGTAGGCTGCTGAAACGAACCAAATTTCGTCGATCCGAAGTCCACAGGGCTTGCATCAAACGCCAGGATGGGAAGTTAGAGCAACCGATATAACGCACGTCCCCTCGTCGAACGAGGTCATCCAAAGCTGAGAGCGTCTCATCGATCGGCGTTGACTCGTCTGGCCAATGGACTTGATAGAGGTCTATATAATCTGTATCCATACGCCTCAGAGAAGCCTCCGCAGCTGCTAAGATGTGCCCGCGAGAAAGACCCTCGTCGTTAGGGCCTTCTCCCATGCGGCCGCGCACTTTGGTCGCAATCACAACCTGATCACGCGCTGCGATCCCTTTATTCAACCAACGACCGATGATCATCTCTGCGACCCCTCCTGGATTCCCCTCTACCCAGCTCGAGTAGATGTCAGCCGTATCGAGGAAGTTGATGCCGGATTCATACGCCGCAGTCAACACTTCGAAAGAGGTCGTCTCATCCGCAGTCCATCCAAATTGCATCGTCCCCAAACATAACTCTGAAACCATTAAACCGGTTTTGCCTACATGTCGGTATTCCATTCTTTCCTCCTATAGAACAAAAAAACAGGATCTCCTCCATAAAGTGTGGATAGCTTATCTCTCGTTTTCTGATCGGTCTTAAGCATCCTAGAATGGCGCCCCTATTACGTTACATGCAACAACGAAAGTCTATTCGAATAGCAAAAATTGAACAGACGTTGGAGATCACCACTGATAAAGCCATGTTCATCCTCAAGCATCATGTCGTTCCGAGGCTTTTTGCGTCAAAGAATCCTTAAGATGTAGCTCTATATATGAACCATCATAGGGATTCATCGCTGCGCTCGGAATGTCATGATGTCGGGTAAGATGAACTCACATTTGATTTAAGATAACCAGACCTTTTATGGTGCGTCAACTTCCCACATAAATTGGAGCAGACCCAAATTAACTAACTTTCACAGTCAATTTTTGACTTAATGCGCGTATTCTTTAACAATGACATCGTGGGTTCAATCCATTGGTATTAAATGGGAATACTTTGTGGCTATTAAAGCTACTGTGGATCGATCAGCACAGGCACTAACGATGTGCCGATGTTATTCCCGGTTATATGGGTCCCGTTTTAGAGGTCAGTACAATAGGCCAATCCAACTGTACCAGGTCCAGCATGAGTTCCGACCACCGGGGTAACCTCTGACCAAATCACTTCCATTGGGTTACACCGGTTTTTGGCTTCTTCAAGTAGGGCACGCGCATCTTGCTCCGCGGCTGCGTGCAACCCAGCGATACGAACGTTAGATTGTCCAGCGAGTCGTCCTTCGATGACCTCCAAGAGGCGCTTATAGGCTTTGTGCTTCGTTCGGATATTTTCAACAGCTTCAACCCGACCCTCTTGTAGTTCAAGTAGCGGTTTTAGGCTAAGAGCTGTGCCCAACAGACGTTTAGCACCGCCGATTCGACCGCCACGGTGTAAGAATTCGAGGGTATCGACGACGAACATCACCCCGGTGTGTTCGTGAGCCTTTCGCGCCAGCTCGACGACCTGCTCGAAGGTTTTTCCTTCTTCAACCGCCCTCGCAGCTGCTAACACTTGGAACCCCATTGACATGGCGACATCCAGCGAGTCGACCACCTCAATCGTGGCATCGGGGAATAAAGCTTTTGCTTGTTCGGCCGAATTCATCGTAGCAGTAAGCTTACTCGATCCTACGATCGCTAGAATAGGACGTCCTTCAGCCACAAGAGGTTCAAAAATCTCCTTGAAACTTGCTAAAGTAGCTTGTGAGGTTGTGGGCATGAGCTTCGAGGTTTCCAAACGAGCATAGAACTCCTTAGGTGAGATATCTACACCGTCGAGGAATGTTTCCTCCCCCCAAATCAAGACCTGTGGAGCCACTTTAATATCATATTGATTGATAAGTTCTTCTGGCATCGAGGCCAAGCTATCCGTGACAATTGCGATTCTAGACATGCGTCCTCCCTCCCTCTTATGTATCTTAATGTTGTTCAATAGGTTTGAACCCCATGACAAATAGGAAGTTGCTTGTGTTGAGATTCAGCCTCTTGTGCTTAACCACTCATACACACGATCGAAAGGCCAGCTATTTACCACCGACCCTGGACCGACCCAAGCTCGTCTCGCGACACCCACACCGTATTTTTGAAATGTAAAGTGTTCAGGATGATGAGCATCCGTGTTCACAGCAAGCAAGCAGCCCATTTCTACAGCCCGACGAGCGTGACCTTCACTCAAATCAAGTCGCTCAGGGAAGGCGTTAATACCTAAAGCCACTTGATGTTCAGCAGCTGCTTCCAGGATTGACTCCATATCCAAATCAGCAGGTTCTCGAATACCGATCAATCGGCCCGTCGGGTGCCCAATCATGTCTACATGAGGGTTGCGGATAGCTTTTAATAAACGGGCTGTGATTGTTTCTCGTGGTTGACGAAGCGCGGTGTGTAATGAAGCAATGACCAGATCAAGCTCCGCCAAGATTTCGTCTGGATAATCCAAGCGGCCATCTGCGAGGATCTCTATTTCAACACCATGTAGGATATGGATATCATCTCCCATCGATCGTTGGATTTCGTTTATTGCCATGCGTTGTTGTCTAATGCGATCAACGTCCAATCCCCTCGCCACCGCGAGACTTTGCGAGTGATCGGTGATCGCCAGGTACTGAAATCCAAATTCCTGGGCAGCCTCCACCATCTCCTTCAATGTGCTTGCCCCATCACTCCAATCGGTATGGACATGTAATTCACCAACCAGATCACTTTGAGTGAGCAACTGTGGAAGGCGATTTTCCATCGCGGCTTGAACCTCCCCGCGATCCTCCCGAAGTTCTGGTGGTATCCATGGCAACCCAAGGATCTGATAAACCTCCGCTTCCTCCGCGCAGGTAATTTCTGAATCGTCCTCTCTCTTGAAGCCATGTTCTGATAGCGAAAGCCCGAAACGTTTTGCTAACTCCCGCAGCCGTACATTATGGGCTTGTGAGCCGGTTGCGTATTGCAAAGCGGTGCCGAAACGAGATGGTGGATGTACCCACAATTGCGCCCGTAACCCATCATACAATTCAACGCTGATCTTAGTTTCACCGCGAGCGATTATCCTGATGACTTGTGGAAATTCGAGAAAGGCGTCCATCAAAGGACCTGCGTCTTCAGAGGCAGCGATCAGATCGAGATCCCCCACTGTCTCACGCCAACGCCTTAGACTCCCTGCAGCCTCTACTTTCACGACAACTGGTAACTCTTGAAGGCTCGCAAGAAGACCTTGAGCGGTCTCCCATGCGTGATTGATTAACACGCGATCCGTTTGACGGCGTTTTAGAGCCTCCAGACTTTCAAGAATACGCGCTTCCGAACGCTTACCCATACCACGAAGTTCGCGTAGCTTTCCCGCCTTTGCCGCAGCTTCGAGCTCATCGAGGGAAGTAATCCCTAATTCCTTCCAAAAACGAGCCGCTTTCTTAGGACCGACATCTCCGACCCGTAGCAAGTCGATCAGGCTTGGAGGGACCTCAGTCGTCAATTTCTCATAGAACTCCAATCGTCCAGTGCGCAGCAGTTCATCAATCTTGCTTGAAATGGCCTTCCCCACCCCAGGAATTTCTTCAAGACCCCCCTCCCTCCACACATCTTCCACGCTTTGTCCGAGGGAACGCACGGTTTCACTCGCTCGTCGGTAGGCAAGGACGCGGTAGATCGGCTCTCCTTTTATCTCGAGCAAATCGGCGATATTTTGGAAGATATTGGCTACCCCTCGATTATTCACCTATTTACCTCCCTGAATATTCTACGCTAGGAAGTACTCGTTCATCTTCATTCTGAAGGAATGACCCATTCTTCGTTGATCCGTTATATCAATCGATTATACCTAGTACTCATGCAAACAAGATGCGATGCAAAATAGCGTTTGATGCACCCTGAGCCTGCATTGTCCTGCCTGTCCCGAGCTTGTCGAGGGGAGCCTGTCGAAGGGTCGAAGAGCCTGTCCTGCCTGTCCCGAGCTTGTTGAATGGGGGATTCACCTTCACCCCCGCCCTCTCCCTGGTAGGGAGAGGGTGCCGATTCCCTCTTCCATTTGGGGAGAGGGAAAGGGTGAGGGGAGCTCGTCGAAGGATGCGTATTAAAGTTATGCATCATCCTTCGACCGACCTTGTCCTGAGCCTTGTCTTGCCTGTCCCGAGCATGTCGAGGGGACCCTGTCGAAGGGCTCAGGATGACTATTTTCTAACGGTGTCATCATTTTCATCATGATCCCGTACGAGTCGATCTGGTCCGATTTGGATAGAACAACGAGGGAAATTGTCTTAGTACCGATATACTACCCACTTTGACCCAGTCCTACCCGAGTTTCATTGCTCTGAGTTACCCGTTATGTTATGCTTTGATGTGGGTTGACAATAACAAAGGCATTTCGATTGACCAAAATCACCTCACTTCAACCGATTGTAGTCTATCTGATCGAGCAGCACCCACTTGATTTACCCGAGACCGGCCCTCTTTTTCGCTGGCTGGAGTTGGACAACGATTTTAAACGGGAGCTGGAAGGACTCATTGGCCCATTTGATGAGAACGATTTAACCATGCTCGTCGATAAACACCCCGCCGGTTCAGCATGGAAGCAGTTATTGAAAGGTTTACTCGACGAACAGATACAGATGGTCATCACCCATCTGGCTCCACTCTCATCAGCTCAGCGACAGCAATTGATCGGTATCTGCGCTCAAACCGGCGCGCAATTGATCACCCCTGGTGATGCAGGACGCAACCGTCTCGGAGAAGAACGAAGTCGTATCATTTGAGACGTTTCCACCTCTCCTCCCCGCGGAGACTTCAATTGATTTACGAGTACACTGGCAATTTACATGTACACACGTCTTATTCTGATGGTCATGCTACCCACGACCAGATAGCCCTCGCTGCCTTAAAGGCGAGGCTCGATTTCGTAGTCATCACCGATCATAATATCTGGACAGGCGGTTACGATGGATACCGCTACCTCGCCGACCGTAGAGTATTACTCCTCACTGGAGAGGAGATCCACGATCAGGCTCGCGAACCTCAAAAGAATCACCTGCTCGTTTTCGAGACCCATCAAGAACTTGCCCCCTATGCGCGAGAGCCCCAACGGCTGATCAACAAGGTGAAGGGGGTCGGAGGTCTGTCTTTTATCGCGCACCCGGTCGATCCTGCCGCTCCCTCCATAGGTGAACCTGATCTTTCATGGGCGGATTGGGATGTCCACGGTTTCACCGGTCTCGAAATATGGAACTATATGAGTGAGTTTAAATCCCGTCTCAAGTCCATCCCAAGGGCGATTTTCTACGCTTACAATCCGACCCTCACTGCTATGGGACCTTTTCCCGAGGTTCTCGAGCGTTGGGATCAGCTTTTAGCCGATGGCAAACGGGTGGTCGCAATCGGTGGTTCAGATGCACACGCCACACCCATTCGCAAAGGTCCATTGTTCAGAGTGATTCTCCCTTACGAATGGCTTTTCAAAGCAGTCAACACCCATGTTCTGACCAAAGATCCGCTGACAGGAGATGCAGAACACGATCGGAAACGATTGTTTAATAACCTGGAACGTGGAAACTGCTTCGTCGGTTTTGATCTTCCAGCTTCAACAAAGGGGTTTCGCTTCACCGCTCAAGGAGATGGATCGCAGGCGATCATGGGCGAGACGATTACCGCACGTTTCGGCGTCACACTACAGGTGAAGCTGCCGAGCCGAGCCGATATTTTACTCCTACGAAATGGGGAACAAATCCGACAGTGGGAAGACAGTGAAGCAGCGGTACATACGGTGATCGAGCCCGGTGCTTATCGCGTCGAAGTTTACCGCTTCTTTCAAGGTAAGCAACGAGGCTGGATCTTCAGCAATCCAATTTTTGTAGCCAATTGAATTTCTTCGTTTAGCATACTTGGGGGATATAAAAAAACACCACACGATAACAATCCACAATCTTTTTGACTCTTACTAAAACATCATGATCATCCTCGAAATTTGTTCCGTGACTGCGAAACAAAACCGAATTGCAGTATTGTTCCATGATACAATATCAGCCCATTTGTTCGATTGTTAAGTGGGGGCCTCATGATCGAATTCAAACTTCATGCCCCATATAAACCGACAGGTGATCAGCCTGAGGCGATAGAACAGCTCATCCTCGGCCTAGAGCGAGGAGACCATCACCAGGTGCTTCTAGGCGCGACTGGCACTGGTAAGACCTTCACGATCGCCTCCGTCATCGAACGTGTTCAGCGTCCCACCCTGGTGTTGGCTCATAACAAGACGCTCGCTGCACAACTCTACGCCGAATTCAAAGGCTTTTTCCCCGAAAACGCTGTCGAGTACTTTGTCTCTTATTATGATTACTACCAACCAGAGGCTTACGTCCCTCGCCATGATCTCTATATCGAAAAAGAGACCGAGGTCAACGAGGAGATCGAGCGGCTGCGCTTATCAACGACTACTTCTGTGATTTCGCGCTCCGATGTGATTGTCGTTGCATCCGTATCCAGCATCTATGGCATCGGCAATCCTGAGGCCTACGGTCGTGTGGTTCTCGATCTCAAAGTGGGGGGCCTATATCGCAGGGGGGCAGTACTGCGTCAATTGGTTGAGAGCCACTATGAACGGAACGACTTAGAACTGAAACCTGGTGCATTTCGCGTCCGAGGTGACACACTGGAGGTTCTACCCGCCTACGGTGAACATGGTCTCCGGATCAGTTTCTTCGATGATGAGATTGAGCGAATCACTGAATTCGACGCGCTCACCGGCGAACTTTTAACCGACAGAGGAGAAGTGAGTATCTTCCCCGCTAAACATTTCATCACCGAAGAGGAAAAACTAAAAATAGCCATTGACGATATTCACGTCGAACTTACCGAACGATTAGAGCACTTCAAATCTCATGAAAAGTACCTCGAAGCACAACGGCTCGAACAGCGAACTCTCTACGATCTTGAGATGTTACAGGAGGTCGGTTATTGCTCTGGGATCGAAAACTACTCACGCCATCTAGATCAACGACCAGTCGGATCACCCCCTTGGACGTTGATGGATTACTTCCCACCGAATTTTCTCCTCGTCATCGATGAGAGCCACATGACGATCCCCCAAGTTCGAGGGATGTACGCTGGTGATCGTTCGCGAAAAGAAACCTTGGTCGAGTACGGTTTCCGCCTGCCTTCAGCACTTGATAACCGACCTCTCTCTTTTGAGGAGTTTGAAGCCCGCACAAGTCAAGTGCTCTATACTTCCGCCACGCCAGGACCCTACGAGTTGAAGATCGCTTCACAAGTCGTCGAGCAAATCATTCGGCCAACGGGTCTAGTTGATCCCGAGGTGGAAGTTCGACCAGTAGAAGGCCAGATCGACGATTTGGTCATCGAGATCCGAAGCCGTGTGGATAACGGTCAACGAGTCTTGGTCACCACCCTCACCAAGCGCATGGCGGAGGATCTTTCGGACTATCTACTCGAGTTAGGAGTCAAGGTTCATTACCTCCACTCAGAGATAGACCCCCTCGATCGGGTAGGTATTCTGCGGGATCTACGGTTAGGCGTATTCGATGTTGTCGTCGGCATTAATCTCCTGCGTGAGGGTCTTGACCTTCCAGAGGTGTCCCTGGTCGCGATTCTCGACGCCGACAAAGAGGGATTCCTTCGTTCCGGCACCGCGTTGATCCAAACGATCGGACGGGCAGCCCGGCACGTAAACGGGAAGGTGATCATGTATGCTGATGCGGTCACCGATTCCATGCGTCGTGCGATCGATGAGACCGAGCGACGACGAGTAAAACAAAACACTTATAACGAAACCCATGGCATCGAACCGGCTAGCATCATTAAGGAGATTCACGATCTGACCGATCAAGTTGCTGCTCGCACAGTTGCCGAGGAGGCTGCAGAATATCGAACCTTCACACCCGCCCAAATGCCCAAAGATGAATTGTCGCGCTTGATCAAGGAACTGGAGCGACAAATGCAGGCTGCTGCAGAAGGGCTCGAGTTTGAGAAAGCTGCCAGTCTTCGCGATCAGATTTTTGACCTACGTCAGGTTCTTGCTGAAAAGCAGGATCTTCCCCCATGGAAACGCGCGCGTGTATTGGCGGGAGAAAGTTGATCAAGACGTTTGAAAAGGAATAGAATACAAGAGCTCGATTTCCTTAGAAGTCTCGCCGTTCTGCTACTCCTGGTCCACCATTCAGGTGTCTACCAGTACCAAATCGGCTCATTCCCTCTAATTACCTTATCGAAATATATAAACCACCTTTTGTTGGGTGCCTTTGTTTTTATTTCCGGTTATCTCACTTCGATAACGCTTTACCAACGGAAGATTACTGACCTACCTACCTTTTATCTATCAAGATTAATTAGGTTATACATCCCTTATCTTGTGGCTCTTTTTCTCTTTATCTTCCTCCTTGAAATCCAGATTCCATCTCGAGAGTTGATCATCCAAGTATTGGGACTTCAAATTCTCCTCTCACCTAGATATTCCGATCCCGTGCTAACCCTTTGGTTTATCAGCCTACTAATAATCTTTCTTTCCATCACGCCCATTCTGATCGTCTCTATTAAGAAAATCGCTCGCTTATTCACTGCCTACCTCATCGTCTTCATAATCTCAATCCTGATACACAATGGCTTTGAGATCATCGATTTACGCTTCATCTATTTGTTTCCAACCTTCGCAATCGGAAGCCTGATCGGAGGCGCACAGGGTCTTCCTGCGATGAGAACATCGAATTGGCTTCTCATCGGAAGTTTTATTGGGCTGATCCTTGGAATATATATGCTTTCCTTCAGTGACCGCCACTATATTCCCGATCTTGATCTGCGCCACGTATTCTGGTCGACACTCTACATCCTTTCGTCAATCATCCTTATATTCCGAGTCACTCCGTTGTTTCTACATTTCCGGATCACCCAGAAACTCGTCCTTTTCATAGCCATAGGTTCTTATTTCACCTACCTATATCACCGACCGCTATGGAGAATCCTGAATAACATCTTTGGAATTCAAGGGGGCGAGATCGAAGCCCTGGTCAACCTCATAAGTACTCCTCTCGTTTTATCCTTCACCATTATCCTCCAAAACCTCTATGGAAAGTTTTTACTAAGAAGATAATCCAACCATCATCCCATCAATCCCATCAAAGTTTTATAAATCTTGAATCTTGCAGCCGAGAACTTCAAACACGAGATTTACGGTTCCCTCAGGCATTTTTTTTTAGCATCTTCCCCCATGGAAACGCACCAGAGTCTTGGCCGGCGAAGATTAGCCGCTCTTGGAAAATGTTTGAGAAAGCTCTCCTCATTCCACATTAAGTTTTACTATTCGTTTTTCTAAACCTCATGATAAATAAAAAGAGACAACGGTATACGTCGTCCCTGATTTCATATCTTGACCACTTACAAGGGCTAGGGTTTATATCCGACCATAACTTTGAAGCAGTTTAATGTAACTTGATCTCTCAAACGCCGTCGGTTCGACATAACTCTCTAGACTTAGCGCACCCTTTATACTTCCGAGGGAGTCAATCTCTAGCTCATCCATGCGTGACTCTGTGCTCTCTACAAGTTCGTTAATCTTCTCGACACCCTCCCCAAGTAAAACCGAACATACATTCGCGATATCTGCTCCAGCCATGACCGCCTTGAGAACGGCATCTGCTGAATGTATGCCACTTGTTAGGGCAAAGGAGCAATCTACCTGGCCAAAAAGGATGGCGATCCAACGAAGTGGAAGGAGGATATCCTCAGGTTTGCTCAGCGTGATGCTAGGCTGGATTTCCCTTCGCTCCACATTAATATCCGGCTGGTAAAAACGATTGAATAACACAAGCGCATTTGCCCCTGTTTCATCTAAACGGACGGCAAAATTCGGAAGGGCCGTAAAAAATGGGCTGAGCTTTACCGCAATTGGAATTTCCACCATCTTCTTCACCGACTTCAGGATGTCAAGATAGATGGTCTCGATATCCAAGCCAAGAAGGGTGTCTGCTGTGGGAATGAAATAGAAGTTCAATTCCAAACCATCGGCACCTGCCTGCTCGATTTGTTTGGCAAATTCAAGCCAACCACCTTTGCTCGTTCCGTTCATGCTGGCGATGATTGGGATATCGACGGCTTCTTTCGCTTTCCGAATATGATCTACATAAGCTTCGGGATCTCGAGGATACTCATGTCGATGAGGGAAATAAACACTCGCATCCGCAAGGCTGAGAGCGCCACTGCTCAGCATGCTCGAGAACTCGCCAGTCTCCAAAGCAATTTGTTCCTCAAAGAGTGAGTACAAGACCACGGCAGCTGCACCCGCATCCTCCATCTTTTTAATACCGCTGATTTCACGAGATATTGGCGAAGCAGAAGGAACGATCGGGTTTTTTAATTCCAATCCCATATATGAAGTTCGAATATCAGCCATGTTTTCCTCCATGAAAAATCGATGCCGAAAAGGTAAGTTGAATGACTGTCCCTGCAAAAGAGAAAAGGACCGTCATCCATGAGATAGGTTCAAGGATTATAAAACACGATTTAACATCATGACAACATCAATTCATTCTCAACATCGTAGATCCCGGTTTCCAATCATCGATTGCAAACACATCCCAATGGGGAAGCGTAGCTCGATACTTCAACCTCCACGCTCAGACTGTACATTAGACTCAACTCCGAGCCTCGATGTTGTAAATCGCTGAAGGCATGAATAGATACCTTCGTGTATTTTTTTATAAGTGCGGACACGGGAAAACAAAGCGCCCCTGATGCGATTCGAACACACAACCGTCGGATTAGAAGTTCATCCGAGGTTTTGGCCGAGTCACGAACGGAGGACTATCTGTTGAAGCGATTCTAATGGTGAGCTCTTCTCTTTATCTATTCG
The DNA here is from genome assembly GCA_011174845.1 of Anaerolineae bacterium. Taxonomy (GTDB): domain Bacteria; phylum Chloroflexota; class Anaerolineae; order Anaerolineales; family E44-bin32; genus DUEZ01. Next base: position 19,667 of record DUEW01000015.1, read on the forward strand.
ACTTCCGGTTTACCTCGAGGCAACAATAATCTTTGCAACTAACAGTATTGCTCACCGTTCCAACCCGCATCTTCATGACAGGTTATGGATCTATCGTAAAAAGCTGGATTTATTATTCGTGCTCTACTACGATGAAAACGATGGATCCTAAAACGAAAGTCATCCCGAGCCCTTCGGCAAGCTCAGGACAAAGCTTGTCGAAGGATGACGGATAACTTTGGTGCGCACCCTTCGACCCTTCGACAGACTCCCCTCGACAAGCTCGGGACAGGCAGGACAATGCAGGCTCAGGGTGCGTTTCTCGCTACTATGTATCAAATCTTGGTTGACAGAGCACTAGATAAGCATTTCGTATGGCAATCCTGCGTCACATTTCTGAGTCCCAAACAGAGATTGTCGGGTTATCAGCTCCAATCCCAAAATGAGGGACTAGGACCGTCAGGTTTGGCTTCCAAGAGTGGCCTCACGATATGAGATCGCTTGAGACCCAGCGGACCTTGTATCTCTATGTCCTATTTATTCAGTACCCACTGAGCCTTCGTATGATTCAACCAGAGAGGGAGATTCGAGGTCGGCCAACGACCTTGCGGCGTCATACAACACCAATTTGATTTGATAGAAGTTAACCGTCTTCCTACCGTGTCCTGGACTATGGAGATGGTTTGACCAATATGTGGAGGGGATTTGAATATAATGCGCTTCAAATCGTTCGATGCGTCTCTTGCAGGCCTCGACTCTCTTCCCTTATGTGAAAGCTTGTAAGAATGCAACACCACTATCGTCAAGTCGGTCGAGCAAGTAGCCACCCTCCTGCACGAGGACGGTTGGCAACCCAAGACCGGCAACTTGTTTGGCGATTTCTTGCAATCCTTCCAACGACAGCATGAAACCTCCCACAGGGTCACCCTCCAGGATGTCCATCCCTAAGGAAACCACCAGATAGTGTGGATCGAAGGCATGGATCCTAATTAAAGCCTCATCCAACGCGCACAAATATTCAGCGTCGGATGTATCGCGTGGGAGAGGCCAATTGCAGTTCAAGCCCTCCCCCGCCTCCATTCCTCGCTCGTCGGAAAAGCCCCAGTAGTAGGGATAATCATAATTCGGATCGGCATGAAGCGAGCAGTAGAGCACCGAAGGATCCGCATAAAAAATCATCTGGGTGCCGTTGCCGTGATGGAAGTCTATGTCGAGGATAGCGACCTTCGTGTCCTTGTGGACATGCTGCAGGTGACGCGTGGCGATGGCAGCATTGTTTAGATAGCAGAATCCGCCGTACAAATCGATGCTCGCGTGATGACCGGGGGGGCGCGTAAGTGCATATGCAGTTTGCTCACCCTTTAAGACCTCATCGGCAGCGTTAAGGGAACACTGTGCACTCCAGTATGCTGCTTCCCATGTCCCCTCAAGGATGGGACTTCCCCAACCGAAGGCATAATAACCGAGCAATCCGAGCATAGCCTTTGGCCTTCGCCCGGTATAACGCGTGGCGAAAGTGCCTGGAAAAACGGCTGTCTCTTGGGGATATAGCGTGGTGTAGGCTTCATAGACCGTGCTTAGAAAAGTGACATAGTCTATAGTATGTACACGAAGGATCGGGTCCAGACCGTGATCGGTCGGTGTCAGTATGGTTCCTATGTGCGCCTCTCGAATCGCGTCCAGCAGCACCTCCGCACGCGCGGGGATCTCTTCGACGGAGTACGGATGACCTTCGAAAAGGACTTGATCCGTGGCATGGCGTTTGTGTAGATCGGTATAGAGTATTTTCATGAGGGAATCCGGTTGGTCAAGGGATTTTATCGCCGGATGCAGCGACCAGTGCTACAGTCCAGATGTGGCTATGATTGCTGTGGATGAAGGAAGTACGTACCATCTCAGACATGGATGCAGGCCACCTGGTAACCCAAGGTGACCGTCCTGAGTTGTGGGTCAACCTCCTGACACTCCGGCACCGCCTGCGGACAACGTGGGTGGAAACGGCAGCCGCTTGGGATCTTGATGGGATTCGGTATCTCGCCCTGCAGAATCACGCGCTTGGTGCGTCCTTCGGCATCCCAGATGAAAATCCCCTCGCTACACACGGCGCGCGGGTGAGCGAATGCCATACAGCGGCAGAAAACGTGTCCAGAGTTCACATCCACATCCGCTGTATCGAAATCGTCATGTCCACTCCCCCTCTGACGCCGTGACCAGGCTTCGCGTCGATGGATGTGCGTACTGAAGAGAGATTGAGAACTCCCTTTTGCATATGGTGGCCTCCAGTTGGGCGGGATTATGTGTGCTGCCGGTATTCTCATTCAGGTGCGAAACCGGATGATCAAACTGAGGCTTCAACCGATATGGATCCCTTGAGGATCCAGCTCCTCCCGCAGGAGATGAATTTCTTCATCCGTCGGCGCTGCAGTCTGCTTCAACTCGCCGGCTGTCTGAACCTGCCATCCAACTTCCTGTTGTACCTCGGACAGCTCCACGCCGGGGTGCAAGCTGGAGATCAACATTTCTTTGCTCTCTTGATCGAAGACGAAGACGCATTTGTCTGTCACGACCAGTTGGGGGCCCATTCCTGGTAACCCCAAGCTATCTCGGGCATCGCCACCATGTAGATGTCCTGGTCCCGTCAGAAAATCCAACCGATCGACAAAACCGCGTTTCGATAGGCGCATGATGATAAATACTTTTTGAGCTTGGATAGCAATCTCGCAAGCGCCTCCGCTTCCTGGAAGGCGCACCTTGGGGCGCGCATAATCCTCCTCGAGCGAACCTGCGGCCCCGGCGATGATTGTGGTGTTCAGATTGCCAAAGCGGTCTATCTGTGCGCCTCCAAGAAAAGCCACCTGTACACGGCCTCCTTGAAGATACAGGCCAAACAGGTCTTGCATCGAACAAACGGAAAGTGCATCGCTCACGAGCGTGGGATCTCCAATGGAGAGCGGTAAGCGCGCCGGCCGTGCACCGTAGACTCCGCTTTCATAGATAAGTTCCAGATACGGCGCCACGGTGCGGCGCGCCAAGTTACAGGCGATATTAGGGAGCCCGACACCTACGAAGACGGTTCTGGTACCGGCCAGCGCACGCGAGGCCGTGACGATCATCATTTCATTGCGTGTGTAATGGGTCATCTTATACGTCTCGTGATGGTCACTTGCGTTCCTTTCGCCAGAACGCGTGCCATTGGTTTGGGAGCTGCGTTCCTCATTCATGCATCAGGACGAATGATGAATTTCATGCATACCGCCCGTAGTTCACCGGTTCTGCGAATGCTTCACCGGGTGACAAGCGTTTCCATGCACTCGCATCCAACTTCTGCACATACTCGGCCCGATCCTTCACTGCGATGATCCATTCTTCAAGCCAAGCTTGTGTGGACGTCTCATCCCTGCTGAGTTCGTCCCATTGCAGATAAAACTGGTTATCTCGATCGTAATAGCCTTGCACGTAGGATGGATGGGCGCCAAAGGGTTCCTTCACGACAGCATCGACGATCAGGCTGGGAATAATCGTCCGGTTCGGATCGGATCGAATGACCTGCTCCTCCACAAGTTCTTCGACCACGACAATCACGCGTCGAGCAGCAAAGGCAGCTTCCTTCTGGACACCCAACAAACCCCACAGATGTGTGTTGCCCTCCCGATCTGCGCGTTGGGCGTGAATGATGACTACATCTGGATTCAGGGGTGGGACAACCGCGATGGGCTCGCCGTCGTAAGGGCTCTCCACGAAGCGGATTTTGGGATTTACACGTGGCAGGTCGCTTCCGGTATAGGAGTGTAGAGGGTAGAAAGGCAGTCGGTGGGCTCCCGCGGTGTATCTAGATACCATACCGAAATGGGAATACTCCTCAATCTCCAGAGGAGCCGGGATGCCTTTCTCTACCGCCCTGCGGATCGCGTGTAGAGAACCTACGCCGGGATTGCCCAGGTATGAGAAGATCAGCTTCCGGGCACAGCCGGCCGCGATCATCTGATCGTAGATAAGATCTGGCGTCATACGGCACAGCACCAAATCGCGGCGACCCTGACGGATGATCTCGTGACCGGCAGCGAAGCAGATGCAGGCGGTAAAACCCTCGATAGCAACCATGTCTCCATCGTGAACATGACTTGCGATTGCCTCTTGCATGGACATAACTTTCGAAGCCATTCTCTCATCCTCCCTGGGTTTGCCCATCGTCTGGCATTCCATGCATATCTTGGCGCGATCGAATTGGAAGGGTTCGAAAGCCGCGCAGGAGACGGATGAAGTTTTCCACAGTTGTCTCGAAGAGCGCTTCTCCGAACTCGATCGTCGCTAGCGTGGGATCTCCACAAACACCGCTTTCACTCATGCGCGACCACCAATCCTGCCAGGCGACTGAGCTGGGTTCGGAATGATCCCAATTGAAATACTCGATCTTTAATTGGCCTTGTTCCTTGAGTGCACGGTCCATGTGAACCAACTCAGGTCGCAGATGAAGCATCATGGCTGTCTCATACTCGCCGGCATGTGCGATTCCCCCTGGTTGAGATTTACGCATCGTAGAGAGCGTGGGCTCGGCCAGCGTTGGATCAATTGCCGCGTTGGGATTCACGGCAGCGCAAACGACGCCCGTTTCAAGAACCACACGCCGCGCAGCGAGATCGGCAATCGGAGCGTTGGAGCCGTGCCCATTCACGATGAGGATGTGGGTGAAACCGTGGCGAGCGGCACTGATGGCTACATCAGATACGAACTGTATCAAGGTCTGCATATCGACGGAGATGGTGCCTGGGAAGTCCATGTGGTGTTCATCCAAACCGTAAGCGATCGCTGGCATGACCAGCGCCTCCCCCTGCAGGCGCCGTGCGGTTTCCTGACAGATCGCCTCGACGATAACGTTGTCGGTGTTGAGCGGCAGATGAGGTCCATGATCTTCCACAGCACCAAATGGAAGCAGCAGGACGGGTTGGTGACGGATGACATCACGCATTTCGGGCCAGGTCATTTCATCATAGAAGCATTTATCGTTCATCGCGAATTGATTTCCTTTGATTATCCGTGAAAAAACATGATCGGTTATTGAAGAACGGTATCAGCCGAGCCAGCATTCCTGACCATCAAGCATATCGCTTTAAGCCGATCTCTTGGAGTTCGGAGTCACACTGACACACCAGATTCATCGGACATTTTGTCACGGCATGAATTCCAGTGCAATGCTTATTTTCCATCATAGATTCGATGAATTGCATAATGTTCCTCGTTTGGCGGTGTAATTTAATCTGATAATTATGGCCTACTCAGAATCCTTCCTGGAATTGAATCCATCAAGTCTGGTTATACGCGGCACTAGGGCGCTTGAATACCAAAAACCACCATCGAACATATCCACGACTTTAAAGGCTGTCCGCCTGCGTTTGAGGAAAGCACGCGATCATTCGAACAAGATAGGCAATATCCAGTGAAAGGGAGAATATCATACCGCAGGGTGATAACTATATCTTTCAAGCAAGTGGTTCTTACCGCCAACTTGGATGAGAAGATTGGCGAGAAAATGAAAATCTATCTGCAATAAACAACCAGGCGGATGTGGGAAGCTCTCCCTTCCGGTACAGCTTGGAGGGCACCATGAATTGCTGCCTATCGCGGTAAGAAATCCATTTCAGAACTAAGCGATCTGATCAGGGTTGTTATCAACTCGATTGTGTCTTCTACATCGCTGAGTTCAACCAATTCGTTAGGCGAATGCATATAGCGACATGGAATCGAGACAAGAATGGTGGCGACACCTGTGCGAGATACGTAAATGGAATCAGCATCGGTATACGTCTTACTGGGTGTAACCTGAAAACTATAGTGTATGCCCTTTCTCTCCGCAATCTCAACCATCATGTCATACAAGATCGGATGGTTGGCCGATCCCCGAGAAAGCACGGGGCCTGCACCAATTCGGACATCCCCGTCTCGTTTCAAATCCGACTGCGGATGGTCGGTTGCGTAAGTCATATCTACAAAAATAGCGACCTGTGGATCTAGACCGAACGCAGCAGTTTGTGCGCCTGCCTGTAGAATTTCCTCTTGGGTCGTTGCAACTGCTGCAATGGTGGCCTCGCATCTACTTGCAGCAAGATTCCTAAGAATTTCTAAAATAGCGAAGGCCCCGACGCGATTATCGACACTTCTTGAAACCAGGCGATCATTGGGTAAGTGGTACAAAGGAGCGTCCATTACCCCTACCGCGCCTATAGCTATACTATCCAAAGCCTCTGACCGGCTCTTTACACCAATGTCAATCCACAAATTACTAAGTGAGATCTCGCCTTTTTTGTCTTCTTCCTTTAGAAGATGAGCCGGTTTCCTCCCGATGACGCCAATAACGTCCTTATCCTTCCCTAATAGACGCACACGTTGCCCAACTAGCACATATGGATCCCAAAGGCCGATCCCCAAGAAATAAAGAAAACCATCCTCATCGATGTGGCTCACCATGATACCAATTTCATCGATATGTGCCGCGAGCAATACAGTCAGCTTGCCATTCTTTAAAAGGGCAAAGGAGTTGCCACTTACATCAACTCGCACCTCATCTGCAAATGTCGCTGCCTCCTCTCGCCAGATTCGGCTTACAAATCTCTCCTCGCCCGAAGGTCCGTGGGTCTCTAAAAGTTTTGTTAAGAATTGAATGGAATTAGGGTCCACTGCTTGCTCCTGATGATCATAAATTCTTGGTGTTTTTCATTGTACATGGCATTTCGTATTCTATTAATGACTCAACTGAAAAAAAGGTCAACTGCGAGGGGAGGACCCGAACGACCCTATCACAGCCACACCTTGAGCACGGGTCCGTATACGGCGGGTCGGCCAAATATTCACAATAGCGTGCGACCAGATGAAGTAGCCTAATTGAAAACCTGGCCCCAAGACTCCATTCGATAAAGACGCAGCGCCTCCTCTCCCATAAGACCCTCCTCGCTGGAACTGTGATTGACAAGTGTTGTCGTATGCTTACTTTCTGTTGACCGGATTTCCGTTGCAGTTGTCACTTCGTTTCATAAAAACGAACTAAAATCAGCCAGAGTAACTGTGGGAAAAGGAGAGGCCCGCCTGGAGCGACGGACCGTTGACGGGAAAAATGCGTTGTAGATTGAACTCCGTTGTACGCATCATTCCACAGGCGCTCCCGGCAGGATTCGAACCTGCGACCTTGGGTTTAGAAGACCCCTGCTCTAGTCCACTGAGCTACGGGAGCTCTTTGCCCCTACGAGGAATTATATGCCTTATTAGAAATCCGGTGCTCTGTCCATTGAGTTTCAGGGACTTTGGCATGTTCATTATACTCGTGATATTGGTTCGATCAATTGGTAATGTTTGAGGGAAATCCTTCAGAAGGACGGAATTAATAAACGGTTATGGATCGCGAGGTCTAAAGGAAGAATAATGCATACATGCTCAAAAATTTTAATAGATTGTGTGGATTAATTCCGCGATGGGGAGGATTCTGATACGGTGTACGGTCTGATGCCTTTATACACCCTAGGTCCAGAAAAGGTGCGCAAGATCATCTGAGGTGAGCGATCCAAACGTTCTGCCAACTCAATCGGAGTTAGTGGCGTGTTACTGTTCGCCAAGAAGATCCTAAAAACTGCGTTCACCAAACTCGTTTGTGGCGTTAGATAATTTGGTTGACGGGCACAATGTGAGATCAAGGTGTGTTGAATTCCAGCAACCCTTGTTACTTCCGCGGTCTCTGGATCCACATAATCAACCATCACATCAGCATCTAAGTCGGCATATGTTTCTTGATGCTCTGAGCAAAGGTGGCTGCGTAAATAAATCTCAAGGTCTCGATCGGCCCTCTCCCACCAGTCGTAATCGATGTGAAATTTCGTCTCGAGGGTAGGTCGTACGAGTAGCCCTACCCGCTTCGTTCCCACTGTGCTCATGCTTGGCTCCAGGCGGATGACTCGAACCGCCAATACAAGTCACCCACGTGGACATAGTAAGGTTGGGTCACTAATTCAGCAAATACCGTCGCCGGGGGGAGGCGTTGAATCACGTTCAGCCCAGAGTATAGCGACTGGGCATGGACGGCACTTTGGGGTGTAAGCTTTGCCAATTCACGAAAGATCTGCGCCACCAAGCGATCGATAGGCATCTGTCGCTGTTTACCTCGTAACCAAGCCTCATCCAACGCCACAGGATCTATCACGCCGACAACCATTCGATCATCATAGGCGGTACCGATCGATTGTTTAAGCATTGTAAAACCAACGACCCCTTCTTCGCTGATCGTTACCGTTCTGATCCAATCGTTACGTCGACTGCGATCTTTTGTCTCTACGATCACCTTCCCTTCTTCTTTTCCCCGACGGATTCTGACCAATCCCCCCGTTGGCACATCGTAGCGCTTGTACCAATCCTCCAGACCCATGACATAACCGGCTTGGCGAACAACCCATCCGGGGAATTCGTCTCCGCTATGTCCATCTACCAAGATGAAACGGATCCGTGGTGCTTCGTATGCTGTAGGGAACATCGGTTTCAAGCGGTAAGAGAGCGGAAGAGCCCCCACGCGCCAATGAGGGTAGAGCAAGGAAATGGTTACATCTTCAAGCGCCCCTTCCAATGGTTCCAGTGGACTGAGTTCATCATCAAGTGATCGTTCAAGTGCTATCAAATCCTCGGTCAGGACAGTACGATCAACAGGGGTAGTCACAGGTTCTAGCCGTGGAGGTGGCAATAGTACCTCCGGTGGTTCGAGCCGCTTAAGGTACCAGAGCACTTGCCCTGCTGGACCAACCTCATCAAAACGATCATCCTCCTGAAGGGCATAATCCAATGAGAAAGCCATCAAGAGAGGATCGATTCCGGAGGGTAATTCGATGTGTTCAAGCAGATTTGAGGTAGGTAACGGGCCCCCACCTGCTACATCTAATACCGCCTCTGCGAGATTCAAATGACCTTCATGAATATCTGCTAAGAGAGCCTTGGGGAACCACGAGCCGGCTATCCGAACTATGTCTTCCGCACGTTCGAGACGCTTGATCAATCGATCTTCAATCAAGCGCCCGTATCTGCTAATGACCCCTTCTACACTGTTAAGCTCTTCCTCATCCAGTTCGGGTTCAGGAGGATTATTGAGGACATGATCCACAAGTCTCGCGGCGAATTCTTTCTGTTGGCCGGTTTCTTCAAACTCTACCTTGATCACATCAAAGGAGCTGATTTCAGGGTTATCTCCATCTCGTACCCCAACAACAGAGCCGACAGCATTGCCCAACGCAGGGAACAGGATTTTTTGACCTACCTCGTATCCAGCCAACGGTAGGTAAATCATATAGTCGAGATCAACCGCTTCTTGCGCTTCTTTTTCAAGACGTTCAAGACAGAATTCGACTAAAGCTGCTGACATCTCTTCAGTGGTCAGAGGGACCTCGCGCTCCAACAGCAAGTTATAGATGAAATCGAGACCCTCATCGGAGACGTCAAATTCCATCCAGTATGCCTCGTAGGAAAAGGTAGGAGCGGAAATCATCACGATGGATCAGCCTATCTAGGGGAATTGCTTCGCCATTATACTATAAGCACAGCCAAGGAGGCATCATGGATGAAGAAATCGTCGTCGTTGAAACGACCTCCGGTATGATGGAAGCCGAGATCCTACGCGGCTTGTTGGAGGCTCAAGACATCACGGTTTGGCTTTTACAAGAATCAGCCGGCAGGGCGATCGGACTTGGTGTTGGACCTCTCGGGCAAGTTGATCTGATGGTTCCGGCGGATCAAGCTGCAGAAGCCACGAGGATTTTGGATGACTATTACGCCGGACGTCTTATGGAGCAAGACGATCAATCACCTGAAGAATCGTGATGGGAGATGCTCAGACCTCAACAAATGAAGCGAAATGAATTCCCCTTTATCCTCTATCGATCTCCTTGTGAGCGATTTCCAATTTAGGACGTTAAGAAGATGCTTTCCTCCTGGTACCTTACCATGTGGTTATGGAAAACCCACCTCCACCCATTCCAACGGATCGACCGGCACACCTCCTGCCCAAATTTCCCAATGCATATGAGGTCCAGTTGATCGGCCCGTTCCACCAACCTCTCCGATCACCTGCCCAGTTTCGACCCAGTCCCCTACCTGAACAAAGATCTTTGACTGATGGAAATATCCGCTATATACCCCCCAGCCATGGTCAATATAGGTCACATTCCCCCGAACGATCAACGAACCAGCAAACACTACCCGACCGGGTGCGGAAGCTAGAATTGGCAAGCCGGTACTGCCATACAGATCTAGACCAGTGTGGTAAAAGTTATAGGCGCCCCAGTTGTAACTGCGCCGAGTTCCAAAGATGGAGACAAAACTCTCCGTATAATAATCCGATGGAAATTGGAAAGGACCCTCCCAAAATCTTTCTTCTGTAGCCTCTGCTAACATACTCTCGACAAGAACTTGTTCCGGCTCCGTAATTTCGGGATCGATCGTTTCCGGCGGAACGCCATTTATATTCTCAAATCCATACCCGCCATCAAGTACACGAATGGGTTGTGAAAAGGCGTAGATCAGTTCTCCGCCTTCGGCGGAATAAAGGTTAAGCTCACATCTGTACAGATCCGGGTCCTGCATGGCGTGGATGCCCTGCAGCGCGACATAATCCCTCTCATCGAGTGGGAAGAAGTTCAATCTCCGGTCACCTAGACGACCGTCTACCCAGCCCGGTCCGTTTAGTGCAATACGAAAAACCACCGTTCGTCCTTGCACCGCTAGTAACGGGTCAATCGTGACTTCAGCGTAGGGAAAAGGCAAAGCTCCCGACCACCCATCAGCCTCCGGCGACACAACCGGCACACCAGGCACAATCCAAAGTTTGATGTCCTCTCTGCCAAAAGTGCTCAATGACCAAGGGCTGATGCCTGAACGTACCGCCATTTCTAGTTTGCTTTCACCAAGCCGGGGTAAATGCAGCGAAACATTGGGCACATTCGAAGCAGACTCTTCTTTTTCGGGCACGATTAATGGTTGACCAACATATAACTGACCGGGGCTGACCAGACGATTGAGGCGAGCGAGCGCGTCCATCGGAACCGCGAAACGCAAACTAAGACTTGCAAGATTCTCCCCATAACCCACACTGTGAAAAGCTAACACTCCCGAGATGCTCTCGAAACCTGGGATGATTAATTCCATCCCGGGGATTAATATGGAAGGATCTTCGATGTCATTTGCGTCTGCTAAGGCCTCAACCGTGGTGCCAAAGACGTTTGCGATGTACGTCAATGTGTCGCCAGGCTGTACGATGTAGATCGGCCCAGATTCCTGAGCGACGACAGACGAGTTAGGGATCGCAAAAGTAACAATGATCAATACGATGAGGATCCTAGCTCCAAATTTCATTTCCGATCTCCATAAACCGCCTACCACGCCCATCCGGATAAAAGACATTTTTCTTCCAAAACCGTCCCCTTGTATGTTCATCCTTTTGTTTCTTCATCGATCGTGTAATTATACATTCCAAATCCTTCCTCAGTATTTCATCCCCGCCTCGCGAGTTAAATCTTCTGCTGGGACAGATTACTGGGTATGTTCTTCAGATCCCTTCTCCGCCACGGGGAGAGGGATGATATCTAACGGCTCCGAAATTAAAGCCCCCTTTACCTATCTCCCTCGGAATAGGGAATTCGCCCGCCTTCTCTGACTCATAGGGAAAACTGTAGAGCGAGATGAATGATCCCAATATTCCGAAATAAGGATCGATTACTCAACGATCTTCGGCAGGATGACCGTTCAATGGGTGGCAATCTGCCATAGCTGATTATTCACATAGAGCTGTTAAAAGAAAATCGGGTGACCGAGGTCACCCTAAATAAGTATGTCATCCTCCTGTTAATCCACTGGTCCGATGATCTTTTCCACGCTCTCCAGCAATTCCTGGGGGCCGAAGGGTTTTGTGATGTAATCGTCCACTTTTGCGATGTGGAGACCCAACACTTTGTCAATCGATTGAGCCTTGGCGGTGACGACGATGACGGGGATTAAGCGCAGTTCAGCATCGGCTTTAATTTGCTGATAGACTTCCCAACCGTCCATATCGGGCATCATCAAGTCGAGTAGAATCAGGTCCGGCTTCTCGCGCCGCACGGTTTCCAACCCCTCGATTCCACCATTTGCTCCTATGACATCAAAGCCCTTCCGACCGAGAATCAGTCGGACCAGATCGATCATCTCCGGTTCGTCTTCAATGCAAACAACGCGCTTCTGTTCGGTTGCCATTAGGCCTCCCCCAAGACGAAGAAATGCCCCCCGTAGTGTATCACAACCCCCCGACGATGCAACGCACCACATTTCCTACTCGAATGATGCAAGTTGACTGCCAGTGTGACAGTAAGTGCGGGCGCAAAATGCTCAAATTGTACATTTGAGGCGTCACTACAGGGTCTGGCCTATGGCCAAACATGATAGAAATCTTGCGGAAGGACATCGCTGCCGGGATCTAGGTAGCCAGCTGCAAATATCGCCTGCGCTAGAGGTATCCCGACATAGCGAATGTGCCATGGTTCATGAATATATTCCGTCACCACGGGCATCCAACGATTATGGTACGGCCAGATGTCGAAAGTTTTATATGGATAGCTGATGACAAATCCATAACGGTGTGCGTTGTCAACTAACCATGTGTAGAGTTGTGTATTACGCACATCATGGATTCCCAAAGCCACGCCGGGCCAAGCAACATCCATCGCAGTGCCCAATTGATGTTCGCTGTATCCTGGGCGAGTTGCATAAAGCAGAGCCTGATCCCCCCTCTCGATAATCTCACGAGCATACACTTGTGCTTGATAACCGTAAGATCGATATCCGGAGAATAGGATGATTTCTATCCCCTCCATGCTTGCGGCTGTCTGTAATGCCTCCCATGCCGCAAGTGTCTCGTCCTGCAAACCGGGGTCGTACCAAGCAGGCAAACCGTGCTCGGAGTCAACGAGGGTGTCTAGTGGTGCCCCAAAAAGTAACAAAAGGGCTATGTAAAGCTGGAGAAGGACACTCACGGATATCCCTGTTTTTCAAAGGTTAGTTCAAAAAGAAGTCTACACTTCTCCGGCCTACAGTCAAAGGGATTTTAAAAGGAAGCGCTGTAAGGTGACTGTAACGTCGCTGTAAGCCCTGTGTAACGTGGCAGGAGTCGATATCATGATAGTATGGATGCAACAAACGGGTGCCAACATTAAACCCGACAATAGGTGAAATGGAATGGCAACAAGAACAGCACCACATCGCAAATCAACGATCGAAGAAGCGCTAGACATCGCAGTCGAAGCGGTTAATCGTGGGGAATTGGGAAAGGGAAAAGCCGCTTTAAGCTGGATTCTCGAGCAAGATCCCAACAACACAACTGCATGGCTTTGGATGGCATGTTGTGTTACAGATGATGTCACGAAGCAGGACTGCTATCAAAAAGTTTCAACGATCGTGTCTCAAAGATAAGTACCTAGGATTACTTGGTCGTAAGCGTAATCTACCTGATTGTAACAAGACCTCCTAGCAAGACGTGCACGCTGGGAGGTTTCTTAATTCTCTAACCTTCATGGAATAACAACTGACCTTCCAGGAATCTTGACACGAATTCGATATAGGGAAGTGCGAGCAGTGATATAGAGTGACTTCCTATCTTCATCACCCCAGGCGCAGTTCGCCGGGCGCTCTGGCGTGACGATCACCCCTAAGAAAGTGCCATCAGTCTCAAAGATCCAGATTCCTGTCGCACCAGCTACGTATAAATGACCTTCGATATCGATCTTCATCCCGTCAGGTGAACCTGGCTGGGGATGGTCCATATCCGCGATGATGCGCGAGTTTGATAAGCCTCCTTCAGGATTTACATCAAATCCCCGGACATGACGACGTCGAGAATCGTCCACATAAAGAATGCTTTCGTCAACCGAGAAAGCCAACCCATTGGGACGGATGAAATCATCCCTGAGGAGCTCAACGGTACCATCTAACAAGATTCGGTAGAGTCCATTGTAGGGTTGTTCTTGCTCTTCAGGTTGAATACCGTAAGGAGGGTCGGTGAAATAAACCGTGCCATCTGATTTAACAACGACATCATTCGGGCTATTCAGTCGCTGTCCATCATAACGATCAGCGAGCGTACTTACGCTACTGTCAGTTTCAATTCGGGAAATTTGACGATTGCCATGTTCACAAATGATCAAGCGGTTCTGGGTATCAAGAGTTAATCCATTCGAATGACCGCTGGGTTCCCGCCAAACTACAACCCCCTCATCCGAAGTCCAGCGATAAATTCGATTGGCCGGGATATCCGAGAAAAGTAAAGCGCCTTCGGGCAACCAGAGCGGTCCTTCGGTAAATTCAAACCCTGAGGCAATTAATTCTGGATCCCCTGGCTCGATAAGATCGTTTAATTTCATGCTGCTCTCCCATAAAGTTAGAACTTTAGGAACTAAGATGCTCGATCGAGCAGGAATATATTCGAGGAAACTGGTACGCTTCTGTTAACATGCGTGCACAATAAACCCTATAATCATAACAAAACCCCTTCATGATCAAAATAAAGGCACAATGGTTTCTGCAATCCCGAAGGGGTTATCTTGCTTCTATCCACGTCGGATAAACTGCGCCTTATGGGATCTCACTTACCTCCTTCTTCAAAGCGTTCTACACAACTTGTGAGCAAACGATTGTATCGGTCCTGAAAACCGCCCAAGCGAACCAGAAATGCCCGCTTACAACGATCACTTCGAGTCTCTGACCAGCCAAGAGTCCGTCAATCGCCTCATCTAGCTGTCTTGATGTTCTCCACAACCCAATCGCCAAACTCGATGATCTCGAGCCATGAACGCATGGGCCTCTAGAGGTCCCCAACTCCCTGGAGAATATTGGACGAGAGGTGACGCCTCAGGTGAGTGCTCCCAACCTGTTATTACGGGATCAACAAGCCTCCACGCGAGTTCGATCTCATCGCTTCGTGTGAATAATGAGGCGTCTCCATTTATGGCATCTAATAATAAACGTTGGTAAGCATCCGGGAGAGCCTCGCCTCGAAATGTGGTGCGGTAGTGGAATTCCATATCGACGGACCTTGTCTCCTGCAAGGAGCCGGGGACTTTGGTTTCAAATCGAAGATGGATCCCTTCATCGGGTTGGATACATAAGGAGAGGTAATTGGGAGTGAGTTCATAGTCCTCTGGCAATTCAAGCATCACATGGGGCGGTGCCTCGAACTCGATTACAATTTCACTCGTTTTCGTACCCAACGCTTTTCCTGAACGCAAGTAAAAGGGTACTCCTTGCCAACGCCAATTGTCGATATACAACTTGAGTGCTGCATACGTCGGCGTTTGAGAACCGGGAGCAACTCCCTCGGTTTCATAATAACCGTCATACTGAGCTCGGATGGTATCATCAAGCGCGATGGTTCTTACGGAACGTAATACCTTTACCTTTTCATTCCTCACCGCATCTGCATCAAAAGACGCCGGTGGTTCCATAGCCACTAGTGTGAGAAGCTGCAGCAAATGGTTTTGGAACATATCACGTACGATTCCGGCCTTATCGTAATAATCCGCACGATGTCCGACGTCGAGGTCTTCCGCAACGGTGATCTGGACATGGTCGATGAAATTCCGATTCCAAATCGGCTCAAAGATTGTGTTTAGAAAACGGAAATAGAGGATATTTTGGGCTGTATCCTTACCGAGATAGTGATCGATTCGGTAGACTTGGTGTTCGTCAAAAACTGTGTGAATGGAAGAATTCAAATCAATGGCTGAGTTTAGATCATGACCAAAAGGTTTCTCCACAATGATCCGCCGCCAACCTCCCTCTTCCTTTGCCATGCCCATTTCCCCCAAGTGATTGACGATCATTGGGAAAAAATAAGGAGTTGTGGCAAGGTAGTAGAGACGATTGCAGAATCCACCCTCCTTCTCATTAAGGAATGTACGCAGTGTCTCAAAATCCTGCTTTTCATTTAGGTCTCCGCGCACATACCAAACTCTGCCAGAAAAATCCTTCCAATCCGTGATCTCCGGCACAACCCCAGCGAGCTCCTGCATGCCCTCAAACAGCAATTGACGAAACTCATCATTCGAATAAGGACGACGGGAGAAGCCAACGATATGAATCGGTTCCCCCAACCGACCCTTGATGTATTGATTGAATAATGCCGGTACCAGCTTCCGTCTTGTCAAATCACCCGATGCCCCAAAGATAACAAAACTCGTAGGACATTTCCTTTCCATATCAATCGATCCCTTTCCTATGCCGACGCAGCTAATATGATCGTTGACAAATCGGCTGAGCTTCCCATGATTATGATGATGACTCAGATGATGGTTTCACTGCGTGACCACCAAATTGTTGTCGCATCGCTGCAAGCAATTTCGCAGCGTAACTATCTTCCTGACGACTAACAAAACGCATGAGCAACGAAAGGGTGATCACCGGCGCTGGTACATCCAAATCGATAGCATCCGCCACCGTCCATCGCCCTTCACCGCTATCAGCCACCCACCCCTGAATATCAGTCAAATCCTGA
Organism: Anaerolineae bacterium; assembly: GCA_011174845.1. Classification (GTDB taxonomy): domain Bacteria; phylum Chloroflexota; class Anaerolineae; order Anaerolineales; family E44-bin32; genus DUEZ01. The sequence goes on from DUEW01000015.1 coordinate 36,180, forward strand.
TCCTCCTTTAGCGCCTCAGAGGTCAGGTCTAGCAACCAAGAGCGGACCACACTTCCGTATCGCCAAATCTCTGCGATCTGACGTAAATCGAGGTTGAAATCCTGTTTGGATTTCATAATTTCGAAACCTTCAGCATACGCCTGCATTAATCCATATTCGATGCCATTGTGAACCATCTTGACAAAGTGACCGGCACCGCTCGGGCCGACGTGTCCCCAGCCACGATCGGGACCGGGTGCAAGGGTCTCGAAGATCGGTCGAAGGCGTGCGACGACTTCCGAACCCCCACCGACCATCATGCTGTAGCCCTCGGTCAGTCCCCATACCCCACCGCTGGTACCCACATCAACCAGATTTAAACCACGCTCTTTGAGCTCTGAAGCTCTCCGCATGGTGTCCTTATAATTGCTATTTCCTCCATCGATTACGGTGTCCCCAGGCGAAAGCAGTTCTTCAATAGTATTAATGAACGTCTCCGTCGGATCCCCCGCCGGCAACATACTCCAGACCGCTCGCGGCATCGATAATTTGGATACAAGCTCCTCCAGCGACTCGGATCCAACGGCTCCGGCTGCAACGGCTTTTTCAACCTTGAGTGGGTTGCGGTTGAAGACGACGATCCGATGTCCACCTCCCAATAGCCGAACGGTCATATTGGCCCCCATCTTTCCTAAACCAATTATCCCTAATTCCATGCGTGCTCTCCTTAGCTTGCTATATGAGACCCCGAGATCGATTTTGTCACAACCTTCTCAGGGAATACCTCCTCTGTCAAGCTTAATCACTTTTTCGCTCTTTGACCATATCCCTCACAGTGTTTACAACTTGGTCAGTATCATCGACTGTCCAGCGTGTTTCAAGAAGACCCAGATCGTGAACTCCTTGGCGAGTAAATGGGGTTGTTACAGCCACACACCACATCCCTGCAGACAATGCGGATTTAACACCTGAGGGAGAGTCTTCTAAGACCAAACATTCATTGGGAGGTATCCCTAATTCACTGGATACAAGAAGATAGATCTCCGGATCTGGCTTGCCGTGTTCAACGTCATCACGGATGGCGATAAAATTAAAAGCACTGCCTAAGTCCAGGATGTCCAGCACCCTGTTGGCTTGCTCACATCGTGACATCGTTGCCAAACCCGTCTGGCAGTTCGACCTGCGCGCCTCCTCAAGGACAGCGAGGTTGTGCGGCCACTGATGGGTTCGGATCACCTCAGGATCCGCTAACATCTCTTCGTAATGACGCAATCGAAGTTGTACAAAAGCTTGCCAAGGGGAGTTGACCCCAAATTCAGACATCCTCGCTTCCGCCCTCTCTCTGAGGTTGAATTTTTCAACTAACGCTTCTGAGACCTCACGTCGTGAGAGCCCAACTACGATCTTGAATTCAGCTAGAACCTCTTCTTCGCTGATGTCATGAGGACAGAGTTCTAAGGCAGCCTTCGCGTAAGACAGCGCTTTTAATTTCTCCGTTTGCACCAATGTTCCGTCCAAATCAAAAATCATCGCTCTTATCATACGATGGTCTCCCTCGAGATCAGGACACCTGCAACATAAATTTAAATTACCAATCCCTTTACTTCTCTTTCGGCCATACTCACAGAACGATCAATCATAATCCTAACAGGAATTCAATTTAGAGTTCTATATATTCGATCCAGCACATCAATGACATTCATTGCCAAGTGAAATTAAACTACACTGTCCGGTGGCCAACAGCGTTTGATAATACCCCAAAACTTGAGCCGTTTAGAGAATTCTAATTAAAAGTTGTTCATCTGGAGGAACTCGATCCACCCTCTCGCATCTTTCAAGCAACTTGCCTCCGTTACATAACAACAAAGAGAGTGCATACCAAGGCAGCGATAAAGATTACCAAGCTCCCAGCCACGAGCCAACCTAATTGCTGCCAACCAGGCAAGACATCATCCACACTGCTCGTCCACGTTGCATATCCACGCCGGACTTTCCAAGAACTGTACACAAATATCAACAGGCCTCCTACCAACATTCCCACTGCCGTCTCAACGAACAGAACCTGACTAAAAGTACCGTAACCTGTAAAGATTTTGTTGGCCAGGATCAGCACCATAGGTAGCGAACCTGCCAAGCCCAAGTTGGTAGTGATCAAGGTGTCCGGAAGCACCTGCAGCAGCGATTTGCCATACCCCTCATCGGATCGGGTTGTCCACCATGGCGCGGCAAATACGATCCAAAAGAACAGCAGAGGAATGAAGTAGATCATCCCCAGCCCTACTGCCAAGCCAGCTTCCATCAGAGCCGGTAACGCTGCCTGGATTGCCTGCATCAATAATCCACCCGCAAATACCCCTGTAATGCCAAAAGTCGCACCTCGTAAAGCCTGCTGCCAGTACGGTTCTTTCGCTTCGGGTTCAAGAGATTCAGAAATCCGGTAAGCTACATAACCAAAGGGACCGGCAAATACTGTTGCAAGCGCCCAGACCACTTGCTGTCCTGCTGACAAGCCGATCACTTTCACTATACGCCAAACCAGCGCCGCAAAGGCAGTAGCGGTTAAAAGCATCCATACCAGCAATCCATCACCTTGTGTAAGGGGCAGGGATTCACGAAAGAGGGTGTACTTTCCATCGCTCAAGATCACCTCACTCGTTCCATCTTCGTATTCCAGCGTCAATTTGGACACCTCGATGTCTCCACCCTTGGGGTAAACCAGGTCGCGGTGATATGCACGATCTGGGTCCTCAAAGTCATCAGCTCCTGTCACCCCACCTAAGGCTTCACTCAATCCAAATGCCCAATGCATACCGAAAACTTTCTCGTCCTCCAACACGTTGCCGGTTACGACAGCGGCCTCATTGACGCCCAAGCCTAGCTCAGCCACGTTGCGCAGGCCTTCGTCACGATAGATCGCACTGCGCACTCCCTCCGCGCAAGGACTTTCACCAGCAACCTCTTGGATACGATTCCCCTCGACATGAAATACAGCAATTCCATCCCCACACCAAAACGGGATTTCACCGGCCGTCTGGCTGGGTTCGCCCGGGCGTTCACCTTCATACGGAACGATGTAAGCCTCACCGCTGGGCAGGTTGATGACGCCCATCCCTTCTCTGCCAGCGTGCAGTTGACCATCATCCGCATGCGCCTCCCGGTAGCGAAGATCAAAGTAGAACTCGTGACCGGAGGAAAAGATCACGCGGGCAGCCAGCGACTTGTCAAGCCTTTCCCTTAAAATGTGCGCCTTGCGAGCCACCTCGCTGTAATCTGCTGACAGCGCGGTGGACTGCATGCCACGATGCACGATGGGCATGCTAGCTGCGCGGAAATCGGGGTGCGTTTGACGGTACTCAATCAACGGTGCCGTAGGAGAATACTCAGTAAGCGCTACAGCGATGTTCACTCCAGTCAACACCTCATCCAAAACGACCTCTTTACCCCCCAAAAAACCTCTTTCTGGGAAAGCCCCACTATGAACACCTGTAGCTCGGTAGCTGTACAACGGAAGGACAGTGAATCCACGCTTCTCAGCTAAGGTATTGAAGGCATCGTGCCACTCTTGAGCCATCTGGCGCCGGTCCTGCCATCCAGGATAATCGCCGAACTCTCCGTGGGGTAGATCAACCATAATCAGCACAGTTTCTCCCGCTTGAGGGTCAAACACATCGATGAGCAATTTCTCGAGGTCGAAACTTCGTCCACTTTGACCCGGATCCAAGAAGAATATTCCGATCAGAACCCCAACAGAGACCAAGATGGTTATGATGGCAAGGATTTTGGTGCGCATTCAACACCTCTCTCAGACATACCTAAGAATAAGATCGAGTGGTTCTTTGTACTTCAACTGTCTGTACCAAAGGCAGAATGGGAACAGGACCAGCAGACCCAGGATCCAATAGGGATACATCGCAAGGATACTCGTACCTCCTTCCGGCGCCAGCCATCGGGCAAGCCCGGCGTATAGGAACAGATGGGCGATATAGAAGAACAACGGCACGCGTCCTACCGCCACCAAGGGCGCGAAGAAGGCTTGAACCCTCTCTTTCGCCTGCGAGTAAGCCCAGAGGACGATCAGATTAAAACCCATGGTCATCAGCGTGAAAGTCAATGCCGGAGGGTACTTGACCGGGTTGAAGAAATCCATCCAGGAGTCCCCCAACCTCGGACGGATGTTCCCGAAACCGTCCAGCGCGCGAAGCACAACGAAAACGACCAGGAACGCAATCCCAAGCCAGAGTGCACGACGGTAAGCACTTTTCTGGTCCGCCAGCAGCCACCGACCAAAGAGCAATCCGAAGACAACCACCTCCAGCCATGCTAGCACGGGATAAGTGGAGAATAATCGATTCGTACCACCACTAAATCCCAACACGAGTCCCAACGGCACATCGTTGAGTGTGCCCCATTGACTCGGATCGGGATGGGTGAATTCCATCCCCACGAAAAGCGCTGCAGCGATCACCGCTAGTGCTTGCCATGGAAGCCATACCAACAGGCTTCCCAGGATCATACAGCCGCCCAGCGCAGCCAACACGCCCCAGTAGATCTGAACGTCCCACCCCTGTGGAGTAAGTTCCCAAGCGCGATTGACCACGATAAGCTGCAGAGCGATCAACAGGACACCACGAATCCACAGATCGCGCAAAATCTCCCACTTGCTCCAACCGCGTGCCTTGCGCGACTCGGCAAACAACAACATACCCACACCCATCAAAAACGCGAAACCCGGTGCACAAGGATGGGTAGCTAACCTGGTGAGAAACGCCAAGACATCGTGGTAGACCGGGTAAGGACCACCCCAATACTCACCGCTCGAATGCTTCTGAGCGATGAACCAGTTGGCATGATCGAGGGCCATGAGAATCATGATGAGGCCGCGTAATGCATCCAGAGCGAACAAGCGTTTCCCCGGTTGACTACTAGTCATTAATGGTTCTTTCATTTAACCCACCCCTCAAGAATGATAACCATAGTTAAGGACCTGGAATTAAACACCGAGCTTATTCAAGAGGCTCGAAGTTGTAGAGCACATGCATGAAAAGCGTTTCGTAATAACTCTCGGCTTTTCGAACTTCGCGAGAATCCCCACACGCTAGCACGGTATACCATGCGTCTTCACCCTCGGCGATTCCCATTTTCACTCCCACGAGGCCGTCATAGTAGTTGAAGAAATTAAAATCGTACAACTCCCAAGCGAGGTAGTCGGAGTCGTAACTACCCTCCTGGGAAGGGAACTCCTCCAGATCCATTTCTTGCTTCCCGACCACCTCCACCTCTGCACGCGTAAGACCCATTAGGCTCATTTGAATGAGCACGGTTAGATCGCGCTCATCTGCGGCGCGCAGCCTATGGGTCGAATCCGTCTGCTGCCAGTATTGCGGCACGACTGTACGGAAACCCATCTCAGTGTTTGTATATGTCGTTAGGGCATAAGCACCATCGTCGGCGCCATATGGCGAGGCGCTACAAGCCGCCAGCATCAGTGCGATCCATACCATAAACAATGGTCCAATCTGAAATTTATTCATCGCCTACCCTTTACTCGCCGATCCAAGATGATCGTCATGATTGCCTTTCCTTCTTCGCAAGAGCACGATCCATAAAGTTCTTTTGCCCATCAAAACGATCCCCAAAAATCTATCAAAGCATTCATTGCGGAACTTACAAGCAAAACACTCTGCATAGTGCCAAGCTACGACTTTTAACTTATCAACCTCTTCTTCCTCTTGTGTGCTGAGGGTGCGTTCATAGACGCACCCTCAGCACGATTGAAACAAGAAGTCTACTCAACCGGCACCAGCGCCTGCAACACAGGAAGGAAAACCGATTCGTACAGACTATCCGCCTCCTCCGGGGAGGAGATGAGCAAAACCACATATGCCCCTGTCTCTCCCTCGGCCAGCGCCATGAATGAGTGAACAGGGATCCCACTGAGTTCGACCTCCAACGAATAGAGGTCCCAGATAAACGCCGCGCCCTCATAGATGTCGCTGCTTTCGGGGAACGATTCCAAGCCGAAGAGGGACTGAAACCCAGGAATAAATACCGATGGCTTCTCGCCAGGCACGACGTCATAGATCAATGTTGTTTGATCGATCGCAGAAGCGCCGCGAGCAAAGAGACCCGGTTGAACTTCCGTCCAACCAGCCGGCGATAGTCCGCGGATACCGAGCGATTCCTGCGTGAAGGGCTCAAGTGTAATCTCGACCACTTGACCCGGCACATCGAACACCAAACCAGGCAGATTCTGGATGCAGCTTGCATCCGGCGCACGGGAGGAATCGGCGAGAAACTCCAGCATGATTGAGGTCACACATTCACTGGTCCCTAACACACCGTGTCCGACACCCGGGAAGGTGTAGATGTATGCCTTGCTCATTGCCTCGGACGCTACATCGGCCATGGACGGAGGTACAGTGGGGTCAAACTCGCCTGCAAGTAAAAGGGTAGGAATATCACTCTGCACCGAGGTTTTCACACTTTCGTCCAGCATTTCGACATCCCAGACTTCACAGGTGAAAATCCAAATTTCACCCAATAGCCCTTGCATCACGCGCACAACGGGCGGATAGAGCCCTTCTGGATCGGCGAAATCCTGCGCGGTGAAGTCGACCAGTTCGCTGCAAATCACGGATTTGTACATACCATCAGCGATCTCCATACGGAAGATCAGGGAGGATTGAATCGCAGAGAGCAGCCCATACTCCCCTGCAGCGATATCGTTGATGAGTTCCGGAAGCGAAGGGAGTAACTGGGTGTAGTAGAGATAATCGCGCATTATCTGAATGAGCTTATCACCCGTAAGTAGTAGAGGATATGCCTCACCTGTGTATGGATTGGTGACCTCGAGCGTGGTCGGGGATTCATTGAGCACATCGACCGTCTCAAAAAACACCTTTTCCATGTCGGCGTAAGCCGAGTTACAGTCTGGGTCTTCAGCACATTGCGAGAAAAATAGTCGCAGGGCACGATCAGCGCTGTGAGCTTTGTAGAGTAAATTGGGATCATGTCGCAGCGGTGCAACAGCATCCAGGATTACACTACGCACGATTTTAGGATACTCACGCATGATATGTTGGGCGAGTATCGTCCCATACGAGCCGCCGTAGATGTTGAAGTTCTCGTAACCAAGTGCACGCATCACTGCCACAATGTCAGCGGCGTTTTCGAGGCTGTTGTATGCCGATAGATCTACGCCTTCATTGGTAAGCCGCTCGTAGCAGGCACTGAGCGCCTCATGCAGGAACGGCTTACGCTCCTCGGCATCCAAATTCTGCGCCATCAATTCTAGGCTCAGCTCGAAGTTTTCCTCACAATACAGGAAAGGTGTCGAATAGAGCGTGCCACGCTGCTCGACAAGGACGACATCCCGATCGGCATGGAATCCGGCTCCCAAAGGCGAAAAGAGCAGTGGTGTAAAGACAGTCAGCGCTGAAGAACCGGGGCCACCAGCGAGCATGAAGAGCGGTTCGAGCGCTGCTGGTTGCACCTCGCTTTTCACGATAGCAACCGCGAGTCGGATCATCTTCCCTTCAGGGTAGGCGTGTTTTTCCGGTACCTCTACTGTTCCACACACGACGTTCTCGCCCTCGACAGCTCCGGGTGGTAAATCTATGGGACAAGGCGTGCTTTCGAAGATTGGTTGGAACCCCAACGTTTCTTCTAAGGTCGGTGTAGGGGTGGTGAATTCACGGTTCGTTTCGCCACGCGTTTCTTCCGGCGTGGAGGTATCCCCACCCGTGCAGGCACTTAGAATCCCCATCAAAAGTAGGATGACAAGCAAACCTGGAAAACTCGCTCTCATCAAACTCACACCACTTTTGGGATTTATATTTCGAACTTCACCCCTGGCATGGATCTTCATCAGATACTCCTCCTTATAAAATTCATAGCGTCAGGATCAACCGTTCGCGTTTGAACTGTCGTATCGCGATGATGATCATGGCAACGGCCAACAGAGCCAGGATAGCTACGAGTATCAGGCTGAATTGCTCGAAACTGAGCGATTCCAGTATGGCCTTCAGTTTTGTCTTCCCAGATGCTGTTGTCGCAAGGACGAAGAACGCCGCTTGCAGAACCATTAACGGGATCAACATCACAGCCATCAGAGATTGTTGAGCCTGCTGCACACTTTCTGCTCGCAGAGAGAACAGCACACCAGCTCCTGCGATGAGCAGCGAGACCAGTAAGCTGATCACTATGTCTGCGATGAAGACGGATGGCTTATAGAAGAGCAGATGCCCGTCCCATAACGCGATGTTGGCCGTAACCAATCCGAGCAGAAGGACGATCAGCGTGATCCCCCAACCAAAGGCCACCGACGTAATCATTTTACCGAAGAGGATGGCACGGTCTGACAGACGGCTTGCCAAGAGCGTCGGTAAGGTATGCTGTTCTCGCTCACTAGCAAAGGCGGCTGGGATCGAGGTTCCCACTAAGAGGAGTGGGATGATGGCGGCGATCATGAGCGATAATCCACTCTCCACCCACCCCTCCTTCAGCTGCAATGGCATGACAACTGCCAGCATTAGAGGGGTAAACATCATAAGAATGGTCTGCCCTTTACGACCCTGGATTCTGAATAGACCTTTCAGAGCTTTCCACATCACGGTAAGAATATCTTTGTACATCATTTGGATTCCTCCATTAAAGTCAGAAATACTTCTTCTAAGCTGGCCTTGCCTCGGCGGACCTCATCTACCTGCACACCCGCAGACACCATCAGCGTGACCAACAGTCCAACGTCCAACTCTTCCCTCAGGTCAATGACCATGCGACCGTTTTCCACTTCCACAGCGGAAATTTCCGATCGATCTCGCAGTGAAGTTAAGGCACGTTCGTTGAACCCATGTCCAAAGATCTCGACTCGAGGACCACCGGCACGCGCACGCAACTCGTCCGGATGACCAATCGCTACCAGCCTCCCCTCTCGAATAACTGCCACCCGGCTGCACAATTTCTCTGCTTCAGCCATGTTGTGAGTGGTCAAGAAGACCGTGACGCCCTCCTGAGCAGCGAGGATTTCCAAGTCGTCACGTATCGCCGTTGCAGCCACCACATCCAAACCGGCCGTTGGTTCATCGAGCAGAACCAAAGAGGGTCGATGCAGCAAAACCCGAGCAAGGGCGAGCTTCTGCTTCATGCCTCTGCTCCATGTCCCTGCACGATCCTTTCGCCGCTCCCAAAGTCCCATGTGGGTCAGCAATTCTTTAATGCGTGCCTGACGCTCACCCGCTGGCAATTGCCACACTCGACCGTAGAATTCAAGATTGTCTTCTGCGTTCAAGTGTTCATAAACACCGGAATATTCGAGCAAAGCTCCCGTTCGGGATCGAATCTCATCTGCTTGAGTCTGGGTATCAAAGCCCAACACTTCGGCCCGCCCTTCTGTCGGTTCCAACAAACCGAGCAAAAGATTGATGGTGGTCGTTTTCCCTGCACCGTTGGGTCCCAAAAATCCGAAGATGCGACCCGCTGACACCTCTAACGAAAGACCGTCTACGGCTCTCACGGTGTCAAAATCTCGGGAAAGGTTGTCGATACGAATGGCTACCGTGTTCATAGTGTTTCCTCCTTATGATTGTCTTTCTTGCTTATTGATCTGGTCCATTTGTCTAAGGATTTCATCCGTGCAGTGAGCGGTGAGGTTGACATTTTCCGATGGTGTACTTTAGTTGGTCTATAATCCATGAAGGATGACCAGTAAGCTCATGAACATTCCGGATATCACTAGTTCTGATCTTCGACTTCCCTGGTGAGATTTGGCTGCTCGGATCAGTTGTTCCTGCTCAACCTCATGTATAGCATCCTTCATGTGCTCAACCGCAGCCCGATGCGTGATACTTACGGCGATATACATGGTGCACCCTCCTACCGGTCTAGGATCGCTTTCAAAAGCGTCTCGGTTCGACATCCTTTGACCAGAAAGACATCGGCGCAAGCGTCTTGGGCATCGTCTAGATATGAGTTAGACATCGTCAGCACGATGACCTTGATCTCGGGCCATCGATCCTTAATGAGCCGGGTCGCCTCAAGACCATCCATCGTCGGCATCCGAGCATCCATCAGGATCACATCAGGCTGATGCAACTCTGCCATTTGTACGGCTTCTTGACCATCCGCTGCTTCTGCGATGACCTCTACTTCAGGACAAGTGGCTAATAAGGCTTTCAATCCAAGTCGAGAACGAGAGCGATCGTCAGCGATCAGAACCCTCAATTTTTCTTGCATTTCGTCATTCCCTGTTCAGCATGATGGACGAGAATTTTGATCTGGCACCTAGTATGACGGAGAGATACTTTCCAGTCATCGGATAGAGGGTTGAATTGGACTACACAAAAAAGACCGCCTTTTAGACGGTCTTTCTCAACGCGAATGGTAGTGTTCTATGATAAATATCGCATGATGAGTCTACGAGAAATGTTGTACCTCACCTGATGTCTATTGCGAATCGTCAAGCTCGTTTAACGGAGCCAATCCTTTTCGTAGGGCATACAGGGCAGCTTGGGTGCGGCTGGCTAGATGTAATTTGCCGAGGATATTGCTCACATGAGTCCGCACCGTGGCTTCGCTTAGAACCAGCTCATCGGCGATCTCCCGGTTGCTTTTCCCTTTCGCAATATGAAGCAGAACCTCGACCTCACGCTCCGTCAAAGGTTCCTCCGTCAAATCCCGATCTGGAGATTGCGAAATTTCCTGAAGCACCTTACGCGCTATGAGAGGAGAAAGTGATGATTCTCCCGCGTAGACCTGCCGAATGGCACGGATAAGATCCTCCGGTTCCGAATCCTTCAGCAGATAACCCAATGCGCCAGCTTTAATGGCTGGGAATACTTTATCGTCCGCGACGAAGCTGGTCAGAACTAAGATGCGTGCCTGGGGATCCTCGGCCAAGACGCGACGGGTCACTTCAATTCCGTCCAATTTGGGCATGAGCAGATCCAACAGAATTACATCAGGTTGGAGATCCTCGATTTGCTGTAGTGCCTCCTGCCCATCCTGCGCCTCGCCCACGACCTCGATATCCTCCTCCGTCGCCAATAAAGCCTGGATTCCTTTCCGAACAAAGACGTGATCGTCTACGATCAGCACCCGAATAGTCTCGCTCATCGAGGCACTTCCACTCGGACTTTCGTACCCGCTCCCGGTCTGCTCTCCACTGTCAATTGTCCTCCCATTTGCGCTGCTCGTTCCATCATTCCTTTTAACCCCATTCCACTACCTTCAAGAGCGTAATCTGGATCAAACCCAATCCCGTCGTCGATAATCTCCAGGATTACCAAAGACTCATCAATTAGCAATGACACAGTAACGCTTTGTGCAGAAGCGTGTTTGAGCGAATTGTTTAATGTCTCCTGGGAAATACGATAAAGTCCTTCCTCGATTTCTAGGGGAAGGCGTGCCTCATTCGGTACTCTAAACTCCGTCTTCAGATCTGCTCGCCCCTCGACTGCCTCCAAACGGTTCCGAAGGATTGCCACCAATCCTTCCTCCTCCAGGTCTGGGGGTCGAAGTTGGAAGATTAACAACCGCATTTCCCTCAACGCTTCTTGAGCCGTATCGTGTAATTCGCTTAACTGAGCTTTAGCCAAATCGACCTGTCCCATCGAGAGTTGGCGCGCGATCGCCTCGCTATACAACGTCATTCCATATAGGGCTTGGGTCACCGAATCATGCAGGTCCCGAGCTAATCGCTGCCGCTCCTCTACAACAGCCAATTGCTGGGCTTGCTCGTAGAGCTGTGCGTTCTCAATGGCGATGGCTGCTTGATTCGCGAATGACACCAGCAAGTCCAAATCCGTCGGATCGAATTCCCTTTTCCCCTCTTTTGTACCCATAAGGACTAGGGTGCCAATGACCTGGTCCTTGATCGTCAAGGGGGCTACAGCAGCGCTTTGGATTCCCGCCTCCAATACCCAAGAAAGTGCATGCTTAGCCACGCGATCGTCGTCTGGGATTTGGTTAGAAATGACCGGCTGATTATGGAGGGCTACCCAACCAGAGAGGCTGCCTTCCAGATGAGAACGAGAACCAGGTGTGAATGCAGCTGAGCCTGTAGCTGCCACGACCTCATCTTCCTTCTTCTCCCAATCGACCAGATTGATCATGCCTCCATCGGCTTGCAGGAGAGCGGTAGCCTGTTGGATGATGAGGTTGAGCAGCTTTTCTAATTCGAGTGTGCTGGCCAATGCTCGAGTGGTATCTTGCAGCGTGGTGAGTTGTGCCACTCGGCTCTTGGTTGCTTCATGAAGTTGTGCATTCTCGATGGCAACCCCGATCTGGCTCCCGATGGAAAGAAGCAAATCAACATCACGTTTTTGGAATCCATCTACCCTCCGACTGGCTGTGATCAGCACTCCCAACACTTGTCCCTTGGAGGTTAGTGGAATCGTCGCGCTGGAGAGAAGACCTCCCTCCAACAGCTCTCGATGTTCATCTGGCTCGAGAGAAAGATCATTGTCAATAATCGGATCCCCAGTTTGTGCAACATCGACGGTGAAACCCTCATCACGAAATAGATGATCGAACATCTTAGAGGGGTTGCGATGACAAACTTCCTGAAGCTCTTTTGTACTCTGGTCAATCACGTAGATTGCCCCTGTGTCAAGATCCAATACCTGCAACAGCTTATCCAAGGTGGCGTTCAGCATCGAATCTAATTCCAAGGACTGACTCACGGTACTCGCAATATCGTTCAGGCTTGCCAGTTCTTTCGTCCGACTCTCGACCTGAAACTTCAACTCTCGGCTGCGAGCCTCGATACTTCTCACCCGCCATTGGTATCCGACGATCAAGCCTCCCACTACCACAATCAGAAAGATACCTCGAAACAACCACGTCTCCCAGAGTGGTGGCACAACCGTGATCCTTAAAGAAGCACCTCCATCATTCCACACACCATCATTGTTAGAGCCCTTCAGTCTTAATGTATAGGTACCGCCTGGAAGGTTAGTATATCGTCCAAATCTCCTCGTACCGATATCGTTCCAATCCTCATCAAAGCCTTCAAGCTTATAGGCATACAAGTTCTGCTCAGGCTGGAAGAAATTCAAAGCAACGAATTCGAAGTCAAAGTAGTTGCTCGGCCATTGCAGGGTGACGTCTGTTATATATTCGAATGCTTTATCGAGGACCATAAGCTCCCCACCTTGCGAAATCGTTTTAAGCACAATGGGGGGCACGTAAGGGTTATCAACAATACGCTCAGGATGAAACGCATTGAGGCCTCCAACACCGCCAAAGAACATCTCACCGCTGCTGCTCTTGAAGTAAGCGTTGTAATTGAACTCTCTTGCCTGCAATCCATCCCTGACATCAAAGTTGCGAAAGGTCTCCAAAACAGGATCAAATCTCGACAAGCCATTATTGGTGCTCAGCCATAGGTGGCCTTGATCGTCCTCGAGGATGCCATAGACAACGTCATTTGAGAGCCCATCCTTCACAGTGTAATGGGTAAAGGATCCACTCTCTCGATCGAATCGATTGAGCCCACCGCCGAAGGTCCCGACGAAGAGAATACCGGCTGAATCCTCATGAATGGTGAAGACGATATCGTGGCTTAATGTTTGGATGTCGTCTGGATCGTGAAAATAATGAGAAAAACTTTCCGTGTCACGATCAAATCGGTCAAGACCATTGAACGTTCCCACCCATAGCGTCCCAGATCGATCTTCGTAAATCGAGCCGATTGTGCTGTCGCTAATGCTGGTAGCGTCTTCAGGATTATGGAGGAAGCGTGTAAATTGGCCCGTTTCTCGGTCGAATCGGTTCAGTCCATTTGACGTCCCAACCCAGAGAGCGCCCACATGATCTTCATAGACGAGCCATACAGCGTCACTGCTGAGGCTACGAGGATCCTCAGGATTGGAACGATAATGGGTGAATCTCCCTGTCTTCGGATTCAACCGATTAAGGCCGCCTCCCCATGTTCCAATCCAAACCGTGCCAGTTTGGTCCTCATACACATCCATTACGATATCGTTGCTCAGGCTGTTTGGATTCTCGGGTTCACTCTGGTAATGAGTCCATACACCCTTTTCTCGATCAAAACGATTAAGACCTCCACCGTTCGTGCCGATCCAGAGGACACCAGCGGGGTTTTCCCATATGCTCCAAATGGAATTCAGGCTCAGGCTGTTGGGATCGTTCGGGTCCATCTGATAGAGCGAAAATTGCTCACTCAATCGATCGTAATGATTCACACCACCATAGGCTGTTCCGATCCATAACCCGCCAGAACGATCTTCATAGATGCATTCAACGTCATTATGGCTGAGGCTGTATGGATCATCCGGGTTGGTTTGGTAGTGAATGAAGATCTCTTCCTCTCGATCGAATCGATTGAGACCGCCGTCCGTTCCAATCCACAGGTCGCCCCAAGTGTCTTCATCAATGGATTTCACGTTTTCGCTGCTCAAACTGTTTGGATTCCCGGGATCATATGGATATCGAATGAAGGTCTCGTTTTGACGATCGAATTGATTGAGCCCTCCATCATAGGTCCCAATCCATAGCTGACCCGATCGATCCTCAAAGATGGTTTGAACCAGAGTTCCGCTCAGGCTGTTGGGATCAGCTGGATTATTGCTGAAATGGATGAATTGCTCCGTTTCCGTTTCAAATCGGTCTAAACCCTCGGTCGTACCTACCCACAAATTCCCGTTGGAATCCTCATAAATCGAGACGACATAATCAGCGCTTAGGCTCGTGGGATCATCCGGATCATTTTGGTAACGACGCCACGACTCACCGTTCAGATCAAGACGATTGAGACCATTGGCTGTTCCAATCCAAACCGCTCCTGAGTGGTCTTCAAGAAGATCAGTAACTTGATTATCACTCAAGCTATTAGGATCATCAGGATTATTCCTATAATGAGTGAATTGCTCACGTATGGGATCGAAGCGATTCAATCCACCGCTGTATGTCCCGATCCAAAGGTTACCTGCCTTGTCTTCGTAGAGCTCCACAATGATGCTGTCCGTAAGGCTGTTGGGCTCCTCGGGATCATGACGATACACCTCAAAGGTATATCCATCGTATTTATTAAGTCCATCTTCGGTCGCGAACCACATGAATCCAGTTTGATCTTGAAGGATATCCACAACTCCAGTAACGGATAAACCCTCTTCGATGGTGAGATGCTCAAAGCGAATGTGGCGACTCGGATCGATTCGATACCCCAGCAGGTTAGTTCTTGAGGCCGCACTGGTTTGATTCGGTTCCACAGTCTCCATGTTTGGGAACCCAGGCGTGGATTCTTGGGTGTCCATTCTGGATATGCCCTGGCAAGCCGCGACCAATAGACCGAGGAGGACAAACGTGATACGTGCGAGAGATCGGGAGGATCTACAAAAAACCTGCTGTACGATCACCT
Source organism: Anaerolineae bacterium (assembly GCA_011174845.1). Lineage (GTDB taxonomy): Bacteria > Chloroflexota > Anaerolineae > Anaerolineales > E44-bin32 > DUEZ01. The sequence goes on from DUEW01000015.1 coordinate 51,538, forward strand.
TGTTACGGGAGATTAAGGAATAGCTACACAATGGTCTCTTCTCTTTCATCGCAAGGATCGATCAAGAACGAACGTAGATCATAACACAGGAAGTCATTCGAAAAGTGTCTACAACATTAGCCAAAGGATACTCCACCTTTTCTTCTGCTAGATTGCCTTGATGTTTTTTAAACGTACATACTCGAGGGCAGCTCGGCTCATCCGAGGTCCGTCCGTATCCTTCAAATAATAAGATTTATGCCCGATTCGATGGATGCAGGGTTCCTCTGTAACTCAGCCACATTGTACAACAGCTAACTTAATTACAAGGTAATCTGCCCGAGACTAGGTACAATCGACAACGTGTACTCAAGCCTGCCACTCCCTGATACATCCAAACAACCCCTGACTTTCGATTATCGTCAAAGAGCAGGTTGGTTTATAAACAAGTTAGGCTATGATTAACGAGAGGTGACTTTCAGACAGAAGAATTCTGCGTTAAATTTAATACATTGAGTCTGCCGACCTGAGATCATAAGACGGCCATTGGGGAGGATTTGCCTCGATATACCACAACGCTGGGGAGGGATATACTCTTGAACATCCTAAGAAATCTAAAAGCCCTCTTCACACCTGCAGCTATCGATAGATCGGGCTACTGGGTTTATATAAGGTGTGATGATTGCGGGGAGAAACTACGCACAAGGATAGATCTGGACTTCGACCTGAGCGATCAGTATAACGACACGGAAGATGAGATCAACTATTTTTGTCGTAAGACCCTCATCGGCAGTGAACGCTGCTTCAGCCCTATCGAGGTCAAACTGACCTTTGATGAACAGCGTCGGTTGATCGATAAGAAGATACAAGGTGGTCAATTCATCTCCGAAGAGGAATATCAGGCGGAGTAAGCACGAATCCTAAGTGTACAAGCCAACCCGGGGGAAAGGATAAGCATTGAAATCAATCCATTGGTGACCATACTTTTATGACCTAAAATTGACCTCTCTACATTAGAATCTACTCGAACTAGAAGCTGCTTGATGGAAGAAACTGAATTCAATTAGAGAATCATTTCTCGTTCCGTTATCTTGACTCCTGTAGTCATATTCTGATGCGAAAGGAGTCGTCCACATGCGTTTCGGTATCATGACCATGCAAATCGAAACACTGATCCCTTCCGGCCTCCCAGCCGATCAGATGTTGGCTCATATCGTAGATTTTGACTATGCGCAACTTGTCCGCACGATGGCCGAATCTGGATTCCATACGATCGAACTGGGAGGCGATTTAGCCCTTTTCTTGCCCACGATCTTCCAGCAGAACTCTATCGAAGCTTTATCTCGTATCAAAGCGGAACTCGATCTATCCTACACAGCACATCTACCGCTGTGGTCCGTTGAGCCTTCAACTCCTCTAGAACCAGTTCGAAAAGGGTCAGCGAATGCAATTGTCGATTTTACTCGTTCCATCATACCACTCAATCCTGAGGTGTATGTCTTTCATGCCACAGGAGCCTTGGCCGCGGAGTTCTATCGCATGAACCTTCCCGAGATCGCGAAGGGTTTACTCCTTCAACAATTCCAAACCAAAGCTGCTGAAAGTCTCCGGTGGATCCTCACCGAAACCGGTATCCCCTCTCGCAAAATGGCCATCGAGACCATCGAATTTCCCTTTGACTTGACGCTTGATCTGGCTGAGGAACTAGATCTGTCGCTATGCCTTGATACCGGTCACATTCTCGCCGGTTTCTCGGGCAACGTAACGGTAGAAGAGGCTTTGGAATCAAGCATGCCACGCTTGGCTGAGGTTCATCTGCACGATTGCCCTCAGCATTTCCCAGAGCAGAAGATCAACTACGGTCAAGATCATCAACAACTCGGAAGAGGTGATCTGAATATTGAACACATTCTGGATCGCCTTGTGCGCGCTGAATTCCAAGGACCGGTAATCTTCGAGCTTCAGCTCCACGAGGCGCTTGAGTCTCTTGATGTGATAAGAGCACTCCGCCCCGATCTCCCGATCGAATAAGCAGATTGCTTTCGCAACTGATATTTTATCGGTTGTCAAGCGCCTCCGATCGATATCCACGGAATGGTTGATTCCCTGCTTACAATGAGAATCATGCTGAGCAGATCGATCGACCGAAAAGATTGCAGCCTCTTCGAAATGGACCTATGATAGAAAAACAAGAAAGAACTCCATTGGACTCATGAACCCGATGGATATGCAAATCTTAAAACGGCTATGGCGTTTTATCGTTCGTATGGATGTGGTATCTATCCTCATCGTCGTTCTTTTAGGCCTAGCCGCATTAGGATCATGCTTCCCCCCACTCCCCTCAAGTATCGAAGCCAACCCGACTAGCTTTTCTCTTTGGCAAGCACAAGCTCGGATGCGTTACGGTGCATTCATGGATATTTTGATCTCCGCTGGAGCGTTCCGTTTCTTCCGCTCACCCTTATTCCTGCTTTCGCTTGCTATTTTGACCACATCCACACTCATTTGTACGCTAGATCGATGGAAGGCAGTATGGAGACGAACGTTTCACCATGAAATCAGCTGCTCCGCCGCCGCTTCGGACCCTCGTTTCCCACCATTAACCTTCGAGGAATTAGATCAGGTAAGCATCGAGAGCTCCGTACTTTCCCCTCTAAGACGGATCACGGATATCAACGAAATCCAAGTCGGTACCCACGGACTCGTAATCTATTACGCGGGATCGCAAGGTGTTCTGCTGCCACAGGTACCCGTTGAGGAGGGTTGGGATCCTCAGGCCTTTCTAGAAAACTTATGGTTCAAAGTAAGACTTCCATCTAATTCCTTGCAAGCAAAACCTACCATGTACACCATCACAGCGTTGGTGTTTGGGGAGGAGTGAGGCATGAGAAACCCTCAGCTTGAAAGGTCAAGCCTCTCGAATGCCGTTGTCCAGACTTCGATCGGCCATTTCGGACCCGGAGGCTAGATCCTTTTAAAATCGTCCTGATCGCCCTCGGTTTCACATCGACCCAGGGACAAATCCCTCTCAAGCGCGAGATGGTGACCGTTCTACAAACAAGCGTGTGTTTCGCCCTGGTAGGGATCACAGGATTATTGACGTTAGTAAAATGAACACCTCTCACTCTCTTCCGAGAAAAGCTCAGCTTCAAGAGGTTACTGAAGGTAAGGTGCGTTGTCTTCTCTGTGAACGGCGTTGTTTGATCGTTGAGGGAGGAAAAGGATGGTGCCAAACGAGGTTTAACCAGAACGCTGTTCTATACACATCTATCTATGGGGTCATATCATCTCTTTCAGCCAATCTAATTGAAAAGAAGCCCTTGTACCATTTCTATCCAGGCAGCCGAGCATTAACAGCTGGAAGCTGGAGCTGTAATTTCGGCTGCCCCTGGTGCCAAAACTGGGACATAAGTAAAACACCCCCTCCGAAACAAAGCCGCTTTATGTCGCCTGGGACCTTTATCCAAGAGACCATCCGTCAATCTTGTCAGGGGACTTCGATCAGCTTCAATGAACCGACGCTATCTTTTGAGTGGTCACTGGATGTCTTCCAGTTAGCGAGGGAACAAGATCTATATAATACCTTCGTCACGAATGGCTACATGACAGCGAAGGCGCTTGATATGCTATTTAAAGCAGGTTTGGATGCGATGAACATAGACATCAAGGGTAAATCCACAGCGGTTAGGAAATATTGCAGGGGAGTCGATGTCGATCAAGTTTGGGCGCGTTGTAAGCAAGCAAAGGAGCTGGGATTGCATCTTGAGATCACGACCCTGATCATCCCCAACGTAAATGACGATGATGGCTCTCTTGATGAAATTGCTTCACACATTGTCGAATTGTTAGGAGACGATACTCCGTGGCATGTAAGTGGATACCACCCTGCCTATAGATTCACTACACCGTCTACGCCAATCTCAACACTTGAGCGAGCTTGGGCTATTGGAAAAAAGGCTGGACTGAAGTTTGTATATGTGGGTAATGTCCCCGGTCATACCAAGGACCATACATATTGTCCACGATGCAACGAGCTGCTTATTGAACGACTCGGGCTTCTCGTGAAACGAAATCTGGTAAAGAGTGGCCGCTGTTACGCCTGTGGAGAAATCCTTCCTGGGGCAGGATGGAATTGGGATCGCTGAGAGGTTCTATCGGCGCGTGAAACGGATACGGTGTCCGGTACACGATCGAAATTAACCTTATCAAATCCTCCGTTCTATTTGCCCCGCCCCATCCGAACATAGATGCTATGGTGCCCCGGTTCATCATCTAATGGAATCACGGATTCTGTTAGTCGCACTCCATCCAGCTCAACCCAAGCTACACCTGTGGATACATGATCTGGGTTCTCGACTTTAATTTCATAATGCGTCTTACCTCTCCGATAATGGAGGGTAAAACGCTCCCAGGATGAGGGAATAACAGGTTCGATCGTTAGCGTTTCCCCGCGCAGCTTGAGACCAAGGACTTCCTCGATCCAAACACGATACATCCAACCAGCTGAGCCGGTATACCAGGTCCACCCACCCTGACCAACCCTTCCAGGAAGCCCATAAACATCAGCAGCAACCACGTAAGGCTCGACCATGTAACGCTGCACTTCGTCAGGTTCTTTAGCATGCTCTATCGGATTCATGAGACGGAGCAACCAAACTGCACGATCTCCATCTCCTTGTTGAGCCAATGCCATCGCCAGCCATAGTGAGCCGTGTGTGTATTGACCACCGTTCTCACGGACACCCGGTGGATACCCCATAATGTATCCGGGATTTGGTTCCGATTTATCGAAGGGTGGCGTGAAGAGGAGAATCAGCTTATCTTCCTCTCGAACCAACTGATTCAAGGCTGCTTCCAGCGCTTGCTTGGCTCGCTGTTGATCGGCTGCTCCGCTGATTATTGCCCATGACTGGGGCAGCGAGTTAATGCGAGCCTCTTCATTTGCGCTCGATCCAAGTGGTGTCCCGTCATCGAAGTAAGCCCGACGATACCAATCACCATCCC
>DUEW01000150.1 GCA_011174845.1 Anaerolineae bacterium
CTTCGGCTTCAACCCTGAGCGGTTGGATCCCAGCTTGGTCTACCGAGCCCTGCGCGAGATGGAACAAGAAGGCTGGATCCGATCTCGTTGGGATGAGGCGAGTCAGGGTCCACCGCGACGTGTTTACGCCCTCGATGAGCTGGGGGAAAGCCAATTGATGGCATGGGTTGAGGATCTCCGACGTACAAAGAGCGAGATCGATCGATTATTGGATGCGTTCGACGATCAGAAGGAGGATCACACTGGATGATAGGCCCTGTAAGACGGACCGCGGGAATAATGAGCTCACTGATGAAAACCTCGAAAACTGATTGGAGATCGACATGAGAACATTTAAATGTTTCGACTGCGGACACACCTGGCAACTCCCATTTGGCCAAGGTGGAATGGGATCCAGTCTTTCTTGCCCGAAATGTGAGAGTCGTAATGTCCACCGGTCACCGGAGGAACGTGGTTGGGGGCGTAGGGCTCGGGAAGGTCAACCCGAAACCACAGTCTTGGCAGGGAGTTTCGCCAGGGGACGCGGATTTGGCCGTGGTGGTCGAGCAGGCCGCGGTCGAGGCCGACGAACGAATTGGAACGAATAAAGGCTAACAGACAAGCCTAAGATCCGCATCATGGAACTTCTAAAGAAACTACTCTCCGACCTTCCTGATGGCGAGGTTGCTGAAGTGCGAATTGGTCTGCACTGGACTGCCGTAGTTATTGAAATTGAAGGCAAACAACGCTGCGGCCTGTCATCGACTTTAGAAAATCCGCACGAACATGGCGGCGAACCACAGGTGCCGAAGGCTGGCCTATTGGAAACATTGACCGGAAGGCAACTAGCAGCATTTGCCCATAGGAAAAACCAACCCACACTGGCGAGCGTTGGAGTAGCGGCGCTCAATGCCTTACTGCCATTGCCTGAAACAGTTTCTGAGATCAATGCTGAGCATGTCCTAACCGATTATGGCGCCGATAAACTGGTAGCTATCGTCGGTCACTTTCCGTTTATTCCCAGATTGAGGGAGCGCGTCCGTGAACTCGTCGTGCTCGAACGTGATCCACGTGAGGGAGACTTACCTGCTGAAGCTGCTTCGCAGGTTCTGCCCAAATCCGAGGTCGTCGCCATCACCGGGATGGCATTAGTCAATCACACACTGGAGGGCCTCTTGAGGCTGTGTGCACCAGAATCACTTGTCATGGTCTTGGGTCCGAGCACCCCACTCAGCCCAGTGCTCTTTGATTATGGTGCGGACATACTTTCCGGTTCGATCGTAACAAAGATCGAGCCGGTGATGAGAGCCTTGAGTCAGGGAGCCAACTTCCGTCAGGTCCACCGAGCGGGTGTCCGACTAGTGACGATGAAAAGACCTGGACTCACCTACTCAAAGTGAGACCATCGAGATGCTGACAACAACCCGCCGACAACCGATGAGCTTGTTTTCAAGTTTGATCACGGACATCTAAGCACACAAAATAAAAACAATGGAGTGTTGGAATGAAAGTAGCAATTACTGCTGGTGAGCCAAATTTTGAAGCAAAGCTTGAGCCACGTTTTGGTCGCTGTGCTTATTTCCTGATCGTTGAGACAGAGACCCAAGATTGGAAGCCCATGCAAAATCCTGCGGCAGATGCCATGGGCGGTGCAGGTCCGCAAGCTGCGCAGTTCCTCGCTGATCAAGGGGTGGAAGCCGTCATCAGCGGGGAATTCGGACCAAACGCCTACACCGCATTAGAAGCTGCTGGCATCCGCATGTTTCGTACTCGAGTTGAAAATATCAGCTCATTGTTTGAGAAATTTCTGACCGATCAACTCGAACCAATCTCAGGACCCACCAGTCCACAACGACATGGTGGGCGCAGGGCGCGAGGATAACAAAGCCGATGATCATTGCAGTTGCCAGCGGGAAAGGGGGCACCGGTAAGACGACCGTGGCCACCAGTCTGGCTCTGGCGATTTCAGAGCTCTCGCCAATCGTTCTCGATTGTGATGTCGAGGCGCCCAACGCACACATCTTTCTGCAACCGGAGTTCGACAAACGGCGGGAGGTTAACATACCGATCCCTAAGGTGGATGAGAAGCGTTGTACCGGCTGTGGTCATTGTGCTGAGATTTGCCAATACCACGCGATCGTCTCAGTGGCAGACAAAGTGCTCGTCTTTCCCCAATTATGTCATGGCTGCGGTAGCTGCACCCTTCAATGCCCTGAGAAGGCGATTACTGAAACACCCAGACCACTAGGCATGTTGGAGGCCGGTCCAGCGAAATCCGGAATTCGCTTCGCCCGAGGCGTTCTGAATGTTGGTGAACCAATGGCCGTGCCAGTTATCCGCGAGCTCAAACAATGGCAGCTTGTTCACGATGGAGCCAAGGTGATCATCGACGCTCCCCCAGGAACTTCCTGTCCTGTGGTCGAATCTGTTCGGGGTGCTGATTTTGTACTCCTCATTACCGAACCTACCCCCTTCGGCCTGCACGATCTGCGTTTGGCGGTCACATTAACACGTGAATTGGATCTCCCTGCGGGAGTTGTGATCAACCGGGATGGGGTTGGCGATACTGGCGTGATTGATTACTGCCAAAATTCAGGCCTTCCTATCCTGATGCGCATTCCACTGGAACGTCGCATCGGCGAAGCCATTTCTCGAGGGCAAACGCTGGTCGAAGCTTTCCCAGAATATCTCCCTCGATTCCGGCAGTTGTATGATCAAATTTTGTCATCAAGCAAGAATCGGGCCGATCCAGTCCAAACCCCCAACACCGAAACCCAACCTCCAAGTAGTATCAAAGCAAGATCGCCATGAAACAGCTTGTGATTTTGAGTGGAAAGGGAGGCACCGGGAAGACCAGCGTGGCAGCTGCTTTTTCACATATGGCGGCAGAGGGACCCGATCAGATTTCAGCCGTGCTCGCTGACGCCGATGTGGACGCCGCCAATCTGGAGTTGGTGTTATCCCCACACATTCTTGAAAGAGAGGATTTCTGGGGGGGACAAGCCGCGATAATTAATCAAAAAGAATGCATCAGTGGCGGCGAATGCATGGAGGTCTGTCGATTCAACGCTATCTACGAGTCCCGTGGTCTTTATCATGTGGATCCAATTGCTTGCGAAGGCTGCGCTGCTTGTGTCTATCAGTGTCCCTGCGAGGCCATCACGATGGAGAAACAGATCGCAGGACAATGGTCAAGGTCTGAGACTCGATTTGGACCCTTGTTCCACGCTGAACTTTATCCGGCTCAAGAGAACTCTGGCAAACTGGTCACACTAATCAAGCAGCGTGCCCGGTTGCTGGCGCTCGACGAAGATTACGAACTGGTCATCGTAGATGGTCCTCCTGGCATTGGCTGTCCCGTCATATCAGCCGCCTCAGGCGCAGATTTAGCGCTGATTGTCGCTGAGCCATCAGCTGCGGGTATACACGATATGCAGCGAATCCTGCAAACCACCGATCACTTTGGCATCCGAGCGTTGGTATGTATTAACAAATACGATCTCTATCCAGCTGGGACGGCAGAGATCACATCTTTTTGCCATGAACATGATATCAAGGTGATCGGCACCATCCCTTATGACATTGGGGTGACTGAAGCCATGACACATGGCGAACCAGTGACTGTCTACCAAACAGCTGGAGCTGCTGCTCTGGCGTTGCGAGAGGTTTGGACACAAACAGTTTCAGCACTTAGGGATACAGTGGAATGAACGAAGAAGTGCCACCTCACTTAATGGAAGCTATCATTGCGCGTCTCCGTGAGGTCATCGATCCAGAGACAAACGCAGATGTGATACGGATGCGATTGGTCAAGGATCTCAAGGTTCAACCTGGAGGCGTGATCTGCTACACATTTCAGCCCTCGTCACCGCTATGTCCGATCGCTGTATTCCTGGCTACCCAGATCAAACAAGCCGTAGCTGAGGTCCCTGGCGTCACGGCTCAGGAGATCAGGGTGGAGGGCTACATCGCTGAAGAGGAATTGACAAAACTTATGAATAAGGAGGCATAAACCATGCGAATTGCTATTTCAGTTGAAGATGACAACGGACTGGACAGTGTCATCAGCCATCACTTTGGACGCTGCCCCTATTTCGTCTTAGTGGACGTCGATGGAGAGGAGATCAGAGAGGTCCAGATGATCGACAATCCTTACTACGCGCAACACCAGCCAGGCATGGTGCCAGGCTACATCAACAGCCAGCACGCTGATGTCATGATCAGTGGCGGCATGGGGCGTCGTGCGATCGCTTTCTTCCAAGAATACGGCATAAATACGGCCACCGGTGCTAGCGGGACGGTGAAGGCAGCGATTGATGATTTTCTGCGCGGGAACTTGAGTACAGCAGAGCCTTGCCGAGAAAGTATTAAACATGCTCATCATCACGATCACGACGAAGGTGACACGCGAGAGTAGAAATACACAAGGGAAACCATACAAACCTAGAGAGCATTACGACCAGCGAGAGGTTACTGAATAATCGAGACATGACGGAATGGATTGTTGCATGGGTTAGTTTATTGTTCTCGTAATGCTAGGAGGATTTTCAATGTTCCAATTTGAAGGAAGAGGACGAGGAAGAGGCAGCGGTCGCGGTCGTGGACGAGGACCTGGTCGCATGGGCGGACCCAAAGCCGCCGGTCCAGATGGAAAATGCGTCTGCCCGAATTGTGGTCACAAGGAACCGCATGCCGTAGGAGAACCCTGCTTCGACAAGAATTGCCCTAAATGCGGAACGACGATGACGCGTGAATAGTCGATGTAACGCATCGAGGTCGAAGATAAGAAGAAACATGCGTTCAGCGAGAAACAACAGGCCACATCGTCCGGGTAAGCAAGAAAATGATCGGTGAATTCCCAATAGAAGAAGAATAAGCCGGGTCTATGTCCATTGATTACATCCATCGGAATCACAGGACGGTGTGATCGAATAAAGTTAGGCAATTGAATGAAGTATGTTTATGGTCCGGTACCCTCTCGGCGATTGGGTCAATCGCTGGGGATCGACCCGATCCCGTTAAAGACCTGCAACTGGAACTGCGTGTACTGCCAACTTGGTCGTACGAAACCCGTGACCAACAAACGCGCGAGTTACTATCCACCCAATGAGATTGTTGATCAGGTCGAGCAGGCTTTGAACACACACAAACCAGGCGAGATCGACTGGCTTACCTTTGTCGGATCAGGTGAGCCAACACTACATATCGGTATCGGGCGGATGATTCGTGAGGTTAAGGCGCTCACAGATCTACCGATTGCGGTGATTACGAATGGCGCGCTATTTTACCAACCGGTGGTGCGGGAGGAATTAGCTGCTGCTGATGCTGTGCTACCGAGCCTTGACGCGGGCAGAGCTGAGTTGTACCGTAAGATCAATCGACCACATCCTGAGATTACGTTCGAGCGTCTTCTAGAGGGGTTGATCACCTTCAGTCACGAATACAAGGTGAAATTGTGGCCGGAGGTAATGCTCGTTAGAAATCTCAACGACTCAGAGGAGTTGCTATTCGAGCTCGCTGATGCCATCCATCGTATCGAACCCGATAAAGTTCATATCAACCTGCCAACACGACCACCGGTGGAAACCTGGGTTCAACCCCCGGATGCCGAAGCATTGATGCGCGCCACTGCCATCCTAGGTAACATCGCTCAAGTGGTCCATCCAATCGAAGGCACAATCGACTTGAGCGGTTACGAAAGTCTAGTTGATGCGGTGATCGACATCATCTCACGTCATCCAATGCGAGAGTCTGATTTAGAGGAGGCGCTGAGCCAATGGGTGCCCGGGGAGGTCAGCCAAACATTGGACGAGATACGCGCCAGTGGTCAAGCCCAGATCGTCGAACGTTATGGGATACGTTTCTGGTGCGCAGCACCTTCCTTTTTCCCCTGATGAGGCTCACAGTGAGACTACGGCTACCGACCTTCGCGGCCGACACTGAGGGTA
>DUEW01000151.1 GCA_011174845.1 Anaerolineae bacterium
ATTGGGCTCTCGATGTTCCGAATGGGGACATCCTCCTCCACGCAGGTGATATCACAGCAAAGGGTTCCATGGAGGACGTGAAAGATTTCAATACGTTCATAGGTCTTTTACCGCATCCCGTGAAGATTGTCATCGCTGGAAATCACGATTTCTGCTTTGAGCGAGATCGCGCGGGGAGCGCAGCCGCTCTCACGAACGCCATTTATCTTCAAGACCAATCTGTGGCGATCGAAGGAATTCATATCTACGGTAGCCCCTGGCAGCCGTGGTTTCATGATTGGGCTTTTAACTTACATCGCGGACCCGAGATTCGGAAAAAGTGGGAACTCATCCCGGAAGGGACGGATGTGCTCATTACGCACGGTCCACCCTTCGGTCATGGGGATCGGACTTTCCGAGGGGAACTAGTCGGTTGTAGAGATCTCTTGGAAGCGGTGGAACGGATCAAGCCGCGATTTCACATCTTCGGGCACATCCACGAAGGGGTTGGAGTGACGTCGAATGAACATACGACCTTTCTCAATGTAAGCAGTTGTGATCAATATTTCAATTTGGTAAACGAGCCAGTGGTGTTTGTATTCGAAATCTAATGATGGAGAGGGGATGAGCGAGACTCGATCCTGTCTAAACCCTTACAGAAGCCGCCTTCGTAAACACTTCGCGGTGAGTTCATCGCCGATAAATATTACGCTGAGGGGTTCGTGGCGATTTGATCACGAAGTGCGATGTTCTCAACCAACCCCTTGAACATGATCGACTCGATTCGCAACCATGACCCAGTATGTATTAAGATAAACCCGGGATCTTTCTGTCAGGCCCTGGAGGTTGGAAATGGCTCATACCAGCGACCAAATCAGTCGGGTCACCCGTACAAAAGAAACGGCCAAAGCAAGCTACGATAGGATGAGCCGATGGTACGACCTCATCGCAGGAACGAGTGAGTGGAAATTTGTAAAAGTGGGGTTGGATATATTGAAGGCAAAGGAAGGAGAGACCATCCTCGAAATTGGGTACGGAACCGGAAAAGCGCTCCTGGCATTGGCGGAGGCTGTAGGGGATGGAGGTCGAGTGTATGGAATGGATCTCTCAGAGGGGATGTATCGGATCGCAAGCGAACGAGTGAGAGCGGTAGGTCTCTCAGACAGGGTTGAACTAAGATGTGGCGATGCAGCAGAACTCCCTTATGAAGACCGGTGTATTGATGCCGTCTTCTCGAGCTTCACATTGGAGCTGTTCGATACGCCAGAGATCCCGATCGTACTCAGAGAGTGTGGTAGAGTGCTGCGTAAAGATGGACGACTGACGGTCGTGTCGATGTCGAAGAAGCACGAAGAGAGTATAGCCGTTCGCTTGTATGAGTGGGCGTACGAGAAGTTCCCGAATTATGTAGATTGTCGTCCTATCTATGTGGCTCAATCCATGTCAGATGCTGGATTTCACATCGTAGAGAGCGTCGAGATGAAAATGTGGGGCTTACCGGTTGATGCGGTACTCGGGCGGATGAAACCATGAAGCACAGATCGCCCTCTAAGATTCCCCTCCTTCAGATCATCTGCTGTTTGATGATCTCTTGCCTGCTATCCGGGTGCAGCGTCTTTTTAATTACGCCTTCCCCCGTCTCCCTTGAAGAGACCCCATCCCCCACCTCGCCCCAAGCCTTGAATATATCAACAACGGCCGAGGGAACAGAAGGTCTGACCGATGAAGAGATTGCCACCCTCAGTAGCCTGGAGAAGGTGGATGATCATCCGCTCTATATGATGCACTACTACGGAACGTACACACAGTTTTCATCTTCTTTTCCACACAAGTGGAAGGTGTACGAGCTGCCCAAGCCAAACCTTAACGCATGGGCCTGCTCGCTTTTCGCGGCCCTTGGAGATGCGGAGAATATGCTCTATGGACGCAACTTCGATTGGGAATTCAGTCCGGCCTTGCTCCTATTTACCGACCCATCAGATGGGTATGCCTCGGTTTCAATGGTAGATATCGCCTACCTTGGTTTTGGGGAAGCCAACGCGGGGGATCTGCCGAATCTCCCATTGAATGAACTTCGGTCACTCTTGAACGCGCCATTTCTGCCCTTCGATGGTATGAACGACCAAGGTCTGACTATCGGAATGGCAGCGGTGCCGCCAGGGGATATGATCCTCGATCCAGAGAAAGAGACCATTGGTTCCTTGATGGTCATCCGCAAGATGCTTGATCGAGCCAGAACTGTCGATGAAGCGGTTGAGATCTTGGGAAGTTACAACATCGACACGACGGGTGGCCCGCCGATTCATTACTTGATCGCCGATCGGACGGGACGTTCGGTCTTGGTGGAGTTCTATCAAGGCGAGATGGTCGTCATCTTCAATGAAGGCGCTTGGCATCAAGCGACCAACTTCCTGCGCACCTCGGCAGGCGAATCAGCAGAAGGGATTTGTTGGAGGTACGACAGGATCTTCCAAAGGCTCAACAATTCTGAAGGGCGTCTCGACATACGAGAAGCGTTCGACCTGCTGAGAAACGTATCACAGGATGAGACTCAGTGGTCGATTGTTTATGGCATAAGTACGGGCGAGGTGGACGTTGTGATGGGACATCGATTCGACACCATTTATACGTTCCGGTTGAGTTCCTCAACAGAATAGTCGCTCTATTTCTTGCCAGTCGGAAGCTGATTCAATGGGTCCATTTCAAATAATTCCTGCGAAAAGTGGGGAGGGATCTATTCGACCCAGTTCTCGTAGGTAATCTTCTTTCAGTGAAATTTTTATTACCAACCAAGGATCAAAACTCCATGACCAATGAAGAACGATCATCATCGCAAGGACCACCCAAGCTCGTGGTGTGTGTTGGCGCAGTTGTCCTTCAAGGAGAGCGAGCGCTTTTTGTGCGACAAGCCAAAGGTCATTCGCTCGAAGGGCAATGGAGCATCCCATGGGGATTTGTGGATCCCGATGAGACTCCAGATTCAGCAACTTTACGAGAAACCTTGGAGGAAGGTGGGATTAAAGCCAACGTGGAAGGGATGTTAGGAATACAGGAACTACAGCGAGAAGGGTGGATAGCCATCGTGTTCTTATGTCAGCACGTTGGTGGTATTCCTAAATCTGATGGGGGAATTGAAACGGATCATGCAGCCTTTTTCTCCCTCGAAGAGATAGAGGAATTCAACGAGCCGTTTGAACCGTGGTGTGAATGGTTGGTGCGCCGCATCTTGGGAGGGGAATATCACCTCATCCCACCAGAACCGATGAATCCATATCAACCGCTCAGCGCTTACTTCTGAAAGGCTATTTGTGTATGTGTGTGGATCGTATAAGATCGTTGGTCGCGAGCATGGATGGCTCGTGGCGGTCAAATACTGCATGCAAGCCAATCCCTCTCGAAGAGTAATATCCCAAACGAAGCCGAGGGGCTCAGGACAGATACGAGCAATCCCTACGATGACACGGAAAGTACATCAAAGGGATTCCTCGGCACCTATCGTCTTCGAATGAAATGTAAGCTTGGCACGGGCGTGTGCTCAGCAAGATTTTTCAGCGTTAGATCAGGCTTCAGAAGACCGTTGGTTTGAGACTTTGGCGAGAGATCGGACTACGGCGAATTCATACTTCGGTGAGCTGAAGCGAGCCTTCGAACGCCACCGAACCTCTGTAGGTCCGCCAGGAGTGAAATGAAACGATCGCTCATTAGCGAAGGGATCTCTTGGAATCCATCGGCTCTGCCGATGGCCAGCAGCAAAGCTGCTGGATTCCAAAAACGTTCCACTTCAATCCTTCTCTGAATTTCAAGGGAGGCGACCATTTGAACACCCTCGCTGCTTGGCTCCTGCTTTTGATCTATTTGGCTTTTGCCTTTTCTCCTTGGCGGATCGCATTAATGCGGCTGAGCAATCGATGGGGGGACTGGACGGTGGGATTGCTCGTAATCCCCTTCTTGCTGGCTGAAAATTTTCAACCGGATCTGGGGGACTTGTTGCGCATCCTCATCTTCCTCGCGTTGCCTACCCTGCTAATGCGCTTGCGGTCAGAACAGAAGAAGTCATTGGATCTTTTACACATCCTGGTCATTCTGTCGATTTGGGTGCCTATAGAACCTGACCTGTTTGTATTGGTGGTGGGCTTCTTCGTGCCGGGTTTGGACTTGAGTGCACGGCTCTCAGACCTCTCACTGCTCCCATCTATTGAAGCGTTGCTCGTTCCAGGTGTTGGCCTGCCTGTTGATACATTGATCGCGGTCGCATTAGCACTGTATCTGTTCTTGGTGCGTTACCCCCTGAAAGGATTGGGATTCACTTTCCAACTGAGTTGGGGAGACCTAAAATATGCTCTTATCGGACTGCTTGGCTATGCTGTCCTCGGTCTTCCGATCGGGCTCGGGATTGGTTTCCTGCACTACAATCCTGCCGTTACTCGAGTTCTCGATCTGGTTCTGGGGGCACTGGGAGGGTATTTGCTTGTTGCTTTGATCGAGGAGGTGCTCTTCCGAGGTTTGATCCAGAACCTACTTTCTGAGCGGATGGGAAACAAGGGAATCGGGTTAATGATCGCCTCGCTGGTCTTTGGGTTAGCACACCTGAACAATACCACCTCAGGGTTTTCTGTTCCGAACTGGGCCTATGTGCTTATGGCTTCCATGGCCGGGATTGCTTATGGCTGGGTTTGGTCACGTACAGGTAAAGTAACCGCCTCTGCCATTACACATATGATGGTTAATCTCGTGTGGGGCACGTTGTTCACCTGAGAGTACACTACAGCTCTGCGTAATAACCCTCTTGAATCGATCGAAACATTCAAAAATGGAGTTGAAAGATGAAAATCTATATCAGCGCTGACATGGAAGGCATCACAGGGACGACTCATTGGGATGAAGTAGATAAAAAGAGCCCCGATTTCGAAGAATTCCAGGAACAAACCACAGCCGAGGTCGCAGCCGCATGTGAAGGAGCCTTAAAGGCCGGAGCAAAAGAGATCTGGGTCAAAGACGCCCATGCGACAGCGAGAAACATCATCGCATCGAAATTACCCAAAGAAGTTCGACTTATCCGCGGATGGAGTGAGCATCCATTTTCTATGGTTCAAGATCTGGATGAGACTTTTGATGCCACACTGATGATCGGGTATCACTCTTCAGCGGGATCTGGTGATAACCCTCTGGCCCACACCATAACCGGAAAAGTTGCGCACATTAAAATCAATGAGGTTTATGCGTCGGAATTCTTATTACACACATATGCTGCAGCATTGTGCAATGTGCCCGCGGTGTTTGTCTCCGGTGATGATGGTCTTTGTGAGGAGGCGAAATCCCTCATCCCTCATATCGTGACCGTTGCGGTTAAACATGGGAAGGGAGACTCAACCATCAACATCCACCCACAGTTAGCTGTAGAAAAGATACAAGAAGGAGTTCAAAGGGCGCTCGAGGGCGATGTGTCCAAATGTATGGTTCAAATGCCGGAACATTTTTCTGTCGAGATTAAGTACAAGGATCACTCGAAGGCTTACCGTTCGTCCTTTTTCCCAGGAGCCAACTTACAGGATCCGCACACGATTCATTTTGAATCGGATGACTATTTTGAAGTCTTGAGGTTATTAGCATTTGTTGTGTGATTGGCACTGGTGAAATTAATGCGACAATCGCCGATCTGTTCGGTATTGTCGACATTGGATACAACCTACATGGGTGAAAGGGAAAATCAAATGTACATCTTCGCTATCGTACTCGCGATCCTCGGGACTGTCCTCTATCATCTATTTCAGAAAATAACGCCTGCGGATGTACACCCAATGTTTGCCTTCGTCGTGACCTATGCCACATCCACTGTGCTCAGCATTCTATTGATCCCCTTATTCCCTATTTCAACCAGCTTCGTTGAAATGATCAAGAAAGTAAATTGGGTCAGCATAGGCCTAGGCATCGCGATTGTTGGTGTGGAAGTAGGGTACCTATTGGCTTATCGTGCAGGTTGGCAGATCAGCTTAGGAGCGATCGTTTCCAATGTGGCCGTGGCGGTACTGCTCGTTCCGATCGGAATTCTTCTATTTCGAGAGAAATTAACGACGGTGAATTATGTCGGTATAGTGTTATGTGTGTTGGGTTTTGTGATGACCAATTGGAGAGGGTAATTTATAGTGAGGACCAAATCGCCTCCCCGCAAGTGTTAAGCTCGCGGGGAGTTTTTTCGATAGCTTGTGAACTGAAGCTTGTGACTTGTAACTTGTGGCTTGTGACTTGTGACTTGCGACTTGTGGCTTGTGGCCTGAAGCTTGTAGCTTGAGGCTTGTAGCTTAAAGCTACTCATCCTTACGAACCTATAGAATCTTTTTACATCTGGTCATGTAACCCATCACGATTGCTATTTACTTATCAAAATGTACGTGGGAGTACACCATACTATGCCAGGTGTACACTCCGCCCTCTTGAATAATATATAGCAATGCTGCCCCACCTCCATCTCCCCCCCAGCCTTCACTGTAGATGATGAGGGCGACATCGACATCCGGCCCAAACATCGTTCCCGGCGGCATGCCTTGAAGCGGAGGGAACATGCTGCGGTCGTCGGTGAAGGTCAACCCGCTTGTGTCTGCAGGCAGCCGGTTGCGGCTCAATTCATTGACCATATCCATCGGGCTTGCATAGCCGCCCTCCGATCCCCAATAGCCGATGGTGAAAGGATCGCTCATCAGAGACGCCAGCGCCTCCATGTCCCTCGTCAATAGAGCTTCCTGGATGGCGCATGCCAACGCTTCGGCGGAATTATCATCAACATCTTGACAAGACAAGCTCCCCTCTAAATCTTGCATGTTGGATGTGGATTCAAAACCCTTCAGACAGGACGCCGGTACGCCAAGCGGAGGATCCATCGGAAGCATCTGAGGAATCTGGACATTGACCTCAGGGATGAACGCGATCGAATTTAGCACGCCCTGCACATCCGGTGTTTCCAGCGCGCTTTGGGGCCACACGCTGAAAAGCAACACCAAATCTGTCGAGAGTCCGAAGAGATGATACAGATTGGTGGAATCGTCCCGTTCATCCCGACTGGTTACCAGCAGAGCCTGCTGACCGTTGATCAGCACCTGCTCCGTAGACAGAAGCTCACTGAATTCATCATCGGTGAGCGATTGCGCAAACTCCTCCAGGCTTACATCGACAGGGACGCCAAAGGTTGAGGGTTGAATATAGACCATGTCGATCTTGATCGCTCCCTCGTCCTCCGATATGTGACTTCTTGGATGTGCAAGCACAAACTCTTCGTCGTAATTTCGTATCGAGAATGCTCCTAATCCACCAGGATCGACTGCAGGTAGGTTCACTTGCCAAAAGCATGGCACAGCAAATCTCACACCCGTCCGGTCGTCGTGGGCTTCGCTCCAGAAGAGGGATCCATCGATCACAGTCTGATCTTCATTCGCCATTGAATCCTCAGTAGGAGGTGGTGCTGCCTCCGTTTGACTCCCTTGTTCTCTATTCTCATTGACCTCTGGCGTGGTTGTGGCGACATCCCCTACCTCTCCGAGGTTGGACGGGTTACTGGGCTGCCCACAGGCCGTGATGGCTATTGTGAGGCTAACAAGGACTAAAGCTATGTGGTTAAATGTCTTATTCATACCTACCTCCAAGCTGTTCAACAGGTACCCAAAAACGTTTTGGCACATCCCATGAGATGGACACGAACAATCCAACATTCCATTAACGACAACCTTGACCGTTTTGTTCCTCAATAAACGTCACAATCTTGGGGAAATTTAATTGCGATTTAAGATTTGCCTCGTAAATCATAAGAGCAGTGCATTCTGCAAACATCCGACAGGTGGTCTGGCTGGATACGTCTAGATGGTGAGTATTTGCCCTGGCCATGTGACCAGGTAGCACAGAGATTGATCTCCCTTCGGCGTACATATCACTGCGTTTTAAAGTCGTAAAGAGAATAAAGGGTATCTCTCATCGGAACTCCCCTGCCTGACATCGGCTTTAGATCTAGCTAACAAATCAACGAAGTTTTCATGAGACAAACATGAAAGAGGATTAGAATTAGACAGACAGTCTTATCCCAGTTTCAGATCTGGTCGACCTTTTGAAAAGATATTTTAATAAAATTCGGAATTCGCTAATCGTCGCGCGAATTCTACTCGGTGATCACAATTTCGAGGGATCGGGAGAAGAGAAACATGCGAGTGGACAAATGCATACAGTGTGTCGATTTTCCGTGCGAGGATGTGAAGCACGAGAACTATATCGTGCCTGACATCGAGGTAAATCCAGAAGACCTATCCATCATCATGATCTCCGAAGCCGCACCACCGGATCCTAGCGATTACTACTATGCTGGAGGCGATCCACTCTTTCAACAAACCACCGTTCAAGCCTTCAAAGATGCCGGCGCGGAGGTCTCTTCGATGAAGGACATCCTCGACCTGGGCGTGTACCTCACCACGGCGATGAAATGTGGGAAGACCGGATATGGGATAAAGGCGGCAACTATCAAGCAATGCTCACGCATTCTCCAAGAGGAGCTCGCTCTCTTTCCGAACGTGAAGGTTCTCCTGCTCATGGGTGATGTCGCGATCAAGGCCGTCAACTACATCGCAAAGAGTGTTGGTGAAGATAGGGTGATCCCAGCGGGTTCTACCTACAAGATCAGAGGGCAGGATTATTACTTCCGTGGAATGAGGGCTTTCCCTTCCTACCTTCAGGCGGGTCCAAGCTTCTTCATCGAAAAAAGTAAACGGAGGATGATCGCTGAAGATATCGCCGAAGCGCTGAGTCTATTGTAGAAATTCAGGTGCTAGAGGTATAAACCAGGCTCACCACGCCCCATATATATGGCTATGCGCACCAGCGCTAAATGTACTCAAAACTCCGAAAATTCCCTTCCAATTGGTTTTAAATGCATCAGGGCAGGTTATGTTACCTGCCCTGATGCCGTAGGAGGTTTAAGATCATTACCGGCGGGTTTAGATCTTGGTCTGGCACACCTCACGTCCGTGAGGCATCGTAGGAGCGTATCGTTCACGCAACTTCTCACCAACAGAGACGAGGAAGGCACCAGTGTCATACAACATCCGCTCAAGGAAGCTTTGATTTGCTGGATGGATCGACTTGAGTAACCGCGTGACTTTTACGTCCTCCAAGATCTCTTCTTCTCGCATGCGGTATATTCCCATGACATGAAACCGCTCAGGAACGATTGGACCTAACATTGTATTCTCCTCTCAAACTGTCTTTATGATGACCTACCACAACTCAATCTTATACTTCTCCAGAATAACCACACAGACTACTTCAGAAAGGCCTCGATCGCATCGGTCGTGTCCTTGACGCGATCTTGATTGAGGCGGTAGTACTTGGCGCCGTCGCGACGCCCTTCGATCAGGTAACCCGTGACACTGAGCTGACGTAGGTGGCGCGATGCAGCCGATTGACTGAGGTCGAGTCGAGTCATGATGTCCTTCGCACCGAGTTCGTTCTCCTGTGTCAGGAGTTCCAAGATGTGCAGCCGGGTCTCGTCCGCCAGCGTGTTGAGACGCATGAGGAGTTCGGAACGCTGGAGTGCGGAGGAAGCGACGGTTGCGCCCTTCGGAACGCGGGCACCAAAGACCATCCTCGCAATGTTCTTGCTAAGATCAATCATGAGGATATAGGGACCGATATGTGCGGAGGGAATGAAGATGAACCTCTCGATCTCTTCAAACTTTTGATCCCAGCCATCAGGCAGACGATCCCGATCGATGACTTGGAGCACGGCTTCCGTTGTTGACTTCTCCGAGAAATCAAGCGTCTCAAAGGCTGCAATAGATTCCTGCAACATCGGTAGGTTATGATTCCAATCCTGCTCCAGGTATAAATCCCACATCTCTCGCAAGTGAGAGAGAAGAGCGTCCTTCCTGGCGGGAGGGTCGTTGAGTAATTGAAAATCTAATTTAAATTCTTCCCGGTTGAAGGACTTCCCCTTGCCCTTATGGGTCATGACGGATTCGACGATGGATAGAAAGAGTCCGCGATCCGCTAAGAACTCCTCTGCTGACGGTACCTCGTCGTTCTCATCACTCCAATGCTGTTTCACCTTGTCGAGGAAGAGGTCCACCTCCCGATCGCGCATCTCGGTTGGATCAAGCGTGTCCAAGTGATCCAACCAAGCTTCAAAGCTGGACCATTGTTCCCCATCGAGGAAGATGGGAGCCGAACCGCAAACGACGCTATTCAGAAGCCTCTTCTCCGGCGATAACTTGGCTGCGGTGTGATGGACCCATTCGCTAAAACCGGATAGCTCCTCGCAGATGAGATGCAAACTCGCCACGGCGTTGTATGCCGGTTCCAGCGAGAAGGAGATCGTTGCTACCTTTGGTGGTGCGATGAATTCTAGATCTGCCATGGTACGCCCCTCTTCTTATTTATGATTCCCGTTTATTCTCATTACCCGTTTATGCGGGTTTCGTGGTTACAGTATACAACCCAAACAGGTTCATGTCAAGCCTCAATTTTTCTGTTACCCGGTAACGCGGGTAAGAATCACCACCCTTTTGTTAGACAGATCCAATCTCGAAGAGCGGCTCCCATGCCTATCCTGGGCAATACCGAAGGGCCGCCGACGGTCAGGCGCGGGCGCCTGACCTGCTGAGGAATTTGTTGATAAATGTGTTGGATCGGGCATTGTATCCTGATCCGCTGCGATAGAGGTCAATGTGTTGAAATTCCATGTACCCACATCATTTGGAGGAGAACGTGTTTTAAAGTGGTTGGATAAGTTTGAGTTTCTCTAGGAAAAAGATCTCTGCTCGTTATCGGGACAGATATCCTCGCAAGAGATGACATCTCTCCCATTGAAATACTAACGCATCCGATTAATATACATACCAACCGGTCGGTATTGTATGGGTGGTGATCAGGATGAACAAACAGCAGCAAAGATCGGAAGAGACTCGAACTCGTTTGCTCAAGGCAGCGGAGACCTCTTTCGCCCAACATGGCTTCGACGCCACCGGCGTGGCAAAGATCTGTCAGGTCGCCGGTGTGACAAAGGGAGCCTTCTACCATCACTTCTCCAGCAAACAGGAGATCTTCCTCGAATTATTTCGCAGATGGCTAGAAGGACTGGAGAGTCAAATGACCAACCTGCGGGAGGAGACGGTGAGCGTCCCCGAGGAGCTCCTCTCGATGTCTGGTCTTATCCAAGAGGTTCTCCAGGCCGCCGAGGATCAACTCCCCATCTACCTCGAATTCTGGACTCGAGCCATGCGGGATCCAACGGTCATGCAAGCGTTGATCGACCCCTTCCATCGTTACCGCGATCTCTTCTCTGAGATGATCTCGGAAGGGATCTCAGAAGGTACTTTGAAAAAAGTCCACCCAGAAACGACCGCCAAGCTGATCCTCGCGCTAGCGCTGGGTTTGCTCATCCAGGGTCTGATCGATCCCCGAGGGGACGACTGGCAACGAGTGACACAAGAAAGTTTACAAATCCTCCTCACAGGTTTGAGGGAGAGGTGAAAAGATGAAGGTTCTCTTGACCGGCGCGTTTGGCAACATCGGGATGAGCGCATTGGAAGAACTGCTCAAGCGGGGGCATCAGGTAACCTGCTTTGATATGAAGACAAAAGCGAATGAGAAAGCCGTTCAATCTTTGCCAGGAAACGCGGAAGTCTTCTGGGGCGATCTCCGGGTTCGTGAGGACGTTGCCGCTGCGGTTTGGGACCAAGATGTCGTCGTCCACTTAGCCTTCGTCATTCCAAAACTTTCCGCGACCGGTGTCAGCAGCGAGGACGATCCTGAATGGGCCAGAGCCATTAATGTCGGGGGAACAAGAAATTTGATCGAGGAGATGGAAGCTCAACCCCTGCCGCCAAAGCTTCTCTTTTCATCGTCCTTGCATGTGTATGGAAAAACACAAGATCAACCTCCACCACGTACGATCCACGACCCTCCACAGCCAATCGAGCATTACGCAAAGCACAAGATTGAGTGTGAAAAGCTGATCAAGGGATCCGGGTTGGAATGGGTAATTTTCCGCCTAGGGGCCTCCCTTCCGGTACGATTGGTGCTCGATCCGGGTATGTTCGAGGTTCCCTTGGAAAACCGTATCGAATTCGTCCACAGGAAGGATGTCGCTGTGGCCATCGGCAACGCATTGGAGTCCGATGAAGTGTGGGGCAAGACCTGGCTGATCGGAGGAGGACCGAGCTGTCAGCTCTATCAGCGAGAACTCGTCGCCAGCGTGCTGGATGCGGTTGGCGTTGGAATGCTGCCGGAGGATGCTTTTACCAAAGAGCCCTACCCCACCGATTGGTTGGACACTTTCGAGAGCCAAAATGTGCTCGCATTCCAAGGACGTACGCTTCAAGACTATATTCATGAATTGAGAGCAAAGCTAGGTTTCAGACGTCACCTGATTCGACTCTTCCGTCCGATCATTCGCGCCTGGCTTCTCGCTAAATCCGCCGCGTGGACAAACAGAAACGTGTGATGGGAAACATGAGCGCCGGGGACGATCCAAACGGCGGGTGACCTCAGATTCAGCCGATCTCGAATTTTCTTTTCCTTCACAATCAGATAACCTAAGCCACTAGGAATCCCTCCATCCAAGAAACGCCCTCACGTGATTGAGCTAGGTCATCGGCCTTCCAGTGGACCTCTGTTTAACCCCATTCAATGTCCACACACGATGCGGTGCATTTAGAAATTGACCATGCTATCATCTGAGATGATTCCTAACCTATTGTACGTAGCGGGATGTAAGATCAGGTGAGTGTAAGAGCAGAATGAAAGCTATTGAGGAAGGCCTTCTCCCTCCTGTCGTGATCCGAGGAGAACCTGCACCTTCAATGAGGCTCTTCGAGCGGATGGAACATTACAACGTTCCTGGGGTCAGCGTCGCTGTGATAAACGGCGGCGAGCTAGAGGAGGAGAAGGGTTACGGTGTTCGGTACTCGAAGGGTGATCTTCCGATCGTCTCCGATACACTCTTTCAGGCGGCCTCCATCAGCAAACCTTTCACGGCAATAGCTGCGCTGCGACTTGTCCAAGAAGGGATGCTCGACCTCGACAGAGATGTGAACGAGGTGCTTCAATCATGGAAGGTCCCTGAGAGCGTTCTCACCATGGAGGAGAGGGTCACCTTGCGGCGGTTACTGAGTCACACCGCCGGGCTGAGCGTTCATGGCTTTGCTGGTTACCCAGTCGGCGAGGATATCCCTACCTTGCTCGAAATCCTTAGTGGCAGACTACCAGCAAATTCGGAATCGATCCGGGTCGAGTTGGTCCCGGGAAGCAGATTTCAATATTCGGGAGGTGGATACGTTGTGCTCCAGCAATTGCTCATCGATGTTACATCCAAGGCTTTTCCGAATTTGATGGACGAACTTGTTTTAAGACCACTCGGGCTGCGGAACAGCAATTTCTACCAACCTCTTCCCTCGGAACAGGCAAACCGCGCGGCTGTGGGTCACAATCGTGAGGGTGAGCCAATCATCGGGGGTTGGCACCTCTATCCGGAGTTGGCGGCAGCAGGACTTTGGACGACCTCAACTGATCTGGCTCTCTTCACGATCGAGGTCATACAATCTATCGCCGGTCAATCAAACAAGGTTTTATCAGGTGAGATGATCCAGGAAATGCTTACACCTTTGAGTGGTGACGAAATCTGGGGATTCGGGATGGGCTTCCTACATGCCGGAAGCGGGAGTGCGGCCCACATCCTGATGGGCGGATCGAACGAAGGCTACCGTTGTAAATTGGTGGCTTTCCTGGAGAATGGGCTGGGAGCGGTGGTGATGACCAACGGCGAGAGCGGCGAAGACCTGTGTGACGAGATTCTACGAGGTATCGCGCGCCTTTATAGGTGGCCTGCCCTCCAACCGGTTGAAAAAACAATCGCCGACATCGATCCCTCCATCCTTAACTCTTTAGCAGGTGATTACGTTCTAGCGGATTATCCTGATTTCCCGATTCAGATCAGTGCACTTGGATCCAGATTAATCTTACACACCCCAGTGGATGGACAAAAACGAGGCCTCTACCCGGAATCAGAGTTTCATTTCTTTTCTACCGTAAGCACCCGAGAATACAGCTTCATTCGAGATGCTCAAGGGATAGTGCGCACGCTGGAGGCTTCCGGCGGTGGCGGTCAGACCCTTATCGCTCGAAAGGTGAATTAATAGACTCCCCGCTTATTTTTCATTAAGAATCATTCATTGGATTTAGTGGTGCTTTGTCAAGAATGGTCCCAATGAAATGTCATTGTGAGACGAAATCTATCGAGCATTTGCAGGTCCTGCCCAATGCGAAACATAGGGGATCGCCTCGGGTATGCTATGGGCATTCTGCGTAGGGGCAATCGTTCGATAAGCTCTCGACGAAGCTGGCAGGTCGCCCTTTTACTGTCATCCTGAGCCCCTCGGCCTGGCTCAGGACCTACGGCTCCGCGAAGGAACTCTCTTTTTCTATTTGGATGTTGCCTTCGCAGAAACTACAGTGCGACTTGCCATACCCTCTTTGCTCTTCCATAATCGTCATCGATTTGGCCATCTGGACCTTGATGATGCTTGGAAATCTAATGGTTTGTAGGAAAATACTCTACAAGATCAGACACGGCCAGGAAGAAAACGGATTGGAGGAAAAGGATGGAAGCGATCAAAACCGTTGCAGATTTGATGGCGGTGGCAGCTTGTACGGCACCAAAGACCAAAGGCGAAAATTATGTTGTCATTGAAGTTCTCGATCACGAAAGAAAGAACCGTCTCGGGCAGGAAATGATCAACTATGGCAAGGAAAATAAGAACCCCAACTTTGAACGAGACGGGGCGAATGTCCTCGATTCGGTCAGTGTCGTCCTCATCGGATTGAAAAACGCCGAGGTTGCAGATTTAAATTGCGGAGCATGTGGCGAGGCCACCTGTATCGAAATCAACACCTTCGATGGGCAGTTCAAGGGACCTAATTGTGCATTTCGATTGCTGGATATGGGAATCGCCATAGGCTCTGCGGTCAAGATCGCCGGGATGATGAATGTGGATAATCGCATTATGTATCGCGCAGGATTTATCGCCCGTGAAAGCGGGCTTATCGATTTAGATTTCGTTGTGGGGATCCCACTATCCGCGACGGGTAAGAGTATCTATTTCGACCGTTCATCGTGAACAATAATAGTTGTTCGGCAGAACTATAGATCCATTTCTGCATAACAAGGCAATGGGGGCGACCGACCGGTTTCGTGGTGAACATGTCGAAAGGTCGCCCCTACTCAGAATAGAAATACCATAACGGGTGGGCCCCTCCACTTCGCTTTGGACAAAACTCGGGAATGCTCGCTGGTCCTCGGCTCAGAATTCGTTGTCTCATTCCGAGGAGCATCACGACGAGGAACCCCTATGATGATACATATTCATTCAAAACACCCTAGGGATTCTTCGCTCGAGAAGCCGAAGATCTTGAGCAAAGTCGAGGAGCTTACTTGGAATGATACGGGAGAAAGATGACACAGCATCCCGCGAACTTAATGCTGCGGGATGCTTAATTCCCAATGTGTAGGGGTGACCGGCCAGTCGCCCCTACAATGGTTAGATTCTGAGCCGGAGCCCTTCACCTACCCTCAGAACCTTCGGCTCCGCGCAGACGAAGAAACCCTATGATGGATCTTTTGAGTTCGATATATCCCAAGGATTCTATACGCTTTATGTTTGTCCTGAGCCACGTCCTGCCTGTCCTGAGCCTGCCCAAGTGTTGCCCAAGGGGCGTTCAGAAGGATATTCCATTCGTGTGATCCTGTCTGAGCATCGAATATCCATAAGAATGCACAATTTTGAAGCAAGGAGGGCTGTTTTAAGCCCAAAAAAGGTTCATGTTGTATCAATCTATGTAATCGAAAATAAAAACGCTCTGGGGCCTTCTCCTGGGCTCCAGAGCGATGCTATTGGGCGATTTTCAAGCTAATGCTCCTAAAAATCACTTGAAATTATAAGAAAAGCCTGGTTCCCTCATATTCCAATGGGATCTTGATGGATTTATGCGGGAAATGCCGATCCCTCTCCTATGACTGCTTGTCTACTTGATCTCGTTCTTCTTTCACCCTCTCGAGCGCTTTCAATGCCTCGGCCATCTCGGCCTGCAAGGTCTCAATGATCTTTGGATCTGGATATTGACCCAACTTTTGCGCGATCTCAGAGAACTTTTCAGCAGCTTTCTCTAATTCATTGAGCGTTTGTAACTGTAATTCCGAATCCCGCACACGTTGTTCGAGTTCCAGGCGCAGAGCTTCGGCTTGAGCCAGTTTCTCTTGCTCGAGCTTGTACTTTTCGTACTCCCGATCGATGGCTCGAGCGATGATGTGGGCTTTCGTCTCCCCCTGTGCGTCCGCCAGCTCGCTCAATTGCTCGTCCGTCTTCTTGCTCACTCTTGTGGAGATTAGTTTCTTTGGGGACATTGCAAACTCCCTTAATCGAACAGTATGTCAAATTGACATACAATTTGTATATCAATATGATTTACATGTCAACTCCTATTGGAGGGGGGAGATTCGCTTTCGGCGCGTTACGAGCCTGATACACACAAGAATGCGCCATCTGTAGATCATCCATGATGCAGGGAACGGGTCACCCCGCCCCTATATCCCAGACATCAACATACCCTTCATCGCTATTAATAGCTCGTCATCTATTGATTCGTAGAGAAAAATGCAGCAAATGGCGAGAGTTTCGTGTCTAAGACAATCGATCAGTCCGCAATCTCGACACGCCACCTCGTTCGCTCAATACTCATGGCGTCAGAATCCCCACTCCCCCAAAACCACCATAAGGGAACCTGCAGGAAAGAGGCGATGAAATTGTCAGGACCCGGTGGATCTAATGTGATGTTGTAACCCTTATTCAAGATCACGCGTTGATTGTCCATGTTGCCAAAATAGTAATCTCGTTTGCCAGGCTCGAATTGACCGATGGTTGGATCAACAGGAACCCAGCCGAATGGTTCCACATAGAACTCAGCCCATACATGCGTCTGGTCGATTCCATTAATCGCCCAATATCCCACGATCGGCCTCGCGGGGATCCCTTTTGCTCTACAGAGAGCCACAAACAACGCTGAATAATCCCCGCATTCGCCCGTCCCCCCGGTGCAGAGCGATTTCGCTCCCGCTAATCCTTCTCCTAGGAGCTTATACTGCGCGGTATCGACGACATAATCATAGAAGGAGCGAGCGATTAGGTATGGATTTGTTTCAGCCCCGACTACTTGATCAGCAAGAGCAACAATCTCTGGATCTGATACTTCGATAAAACGCTCAGGTCGAGTGTACATGGCATATAGCGGATTGCTCCGATCATACGGTTGAATGTCCTCAGGAGATATGTTGGTCCTCGTTTCGTAAGCAGTGAAGGTAAAGCGTAATGTAAAGGTGGTAGATTTCCCAGGCTTAGGATCCCCCATGATTTTCCATAAATACATGCCATTTCCATGGTCTGGATCTTCACCTTCCTCACTTGGAGTAGGCGAGATCTCTTCAATCTCAACATCCGTTTGCGCATCCCATTCAACAGGCCTCGGTTGGTACAGCTGAAGCTCATTCAGATCGAATCCATCGTTGCTGACCCGAACGATATACTCCACGAAGTACCTTTGAGGATTCAGGTAGACGATCGCTTCTGGTTGGTGTGTATGAGTGGGCATCGGTGGGATCGGAGATGGCGTGGGCGAGATGGAGGTAGGTGAAGGGTGGGCATGTGTGGAGGTAGATGATGGTGGAACCTCCATATCACCGCCGGACGCGGTAACTGGTTTCGATGGCGTACCACAAGCGACCAAGAGGAGAACAAGAAATAAACAGCACAGGATATCTGATATGTGAGATCGGTTAATCATTTTTCTTCTCTTCTCATGCTCGATCAACGCGATAGAAACTTCTCCTTGAGGGATGATAAAACTTGGATAATAGTATATATAAAACGGGTTCCAAGCTTATGGGCTATTCTACCGTCACACTCTTCGCTAGATTACGCGGTTGATCGACATCGGCACCACGTATCACAGCGATGTGGTAGGCCAACAATTGCAAGGGAATGGTTGTCGTCACTGGGCTCAATAGCCAAGGAGTTTCCGGAACCCAGAGGATATGATCCGCAAGAGAGGAGATGAGTTCATCCCCGTCGGTAGCCAGCGCCACGACGATCCCTCCCCGAGCCTTTGTCTGTTCAACCTGGGCGAGCATTTTTTCGTACCATGGATCTCGTGGACAAATCGCGATCACAGGCATCTCTTGGTCGATGAGCGCGATGGGACCGTGTTTCATCTCGCCAGCGGGATAGGCTTCAGCGTGGATGTAGGAGATTTCTTTCAGTTTCAATGCCCCCTCATACGCGATGGGCATATTGATCCCTCTTCCAAGGTAGAGGCAATGGGCGGTATCTTTCAGCGCCCAGGCGATCGCCTCAACTTGAGCTGCTCGGTCCAAACACTGTCCCACCAAATCTGGCATCAGCCTTAGATCACGGACCAATTCCTGTCTTCGCTCCGCGCTCAGCGATCCCCTCAAATCAACGAGCAATATGGCCAACAGGTAGAGATCGATCAAGGGTGCGGTGAACGCCTTACTCGATGCTACGCTGATCTCCGGACCGGCATACATACTGATGAATCCATCGGCGATACGCATCGCCTGAGAACCGATCACATTCACGATGCTCCAAAGTGTCGCTCCACGTTGACGAGCTTCGTTCATCGCCCCCAATGTATCTGCGGTCTCACCCGATTGGCTGATGGCCAACACCACCGTGCGATCGTTCACCAAAGGTTCTCGATAACGAAATTCTGAGGCGATATCCACTTCAACAGGCAGAAGTGCAATCCGCTCGATGAGGATTTTACCAACCATTGCCGCGTGGGCGGCCGTACCACAGGCAGTGATTACAATCCTCTCGATTCGCTTCGCTAACTCTACCGTGAGATTGAGATCCGGAAGACAAACTCTACCTGTTTCAAAATCCACCCTACCCCCAATCGTGTCAGTTATCGACCGAACTTGCTCGCAGATCTCCTTCAACATGAAATGCTTGTATTCCCCCTTCTCGGCTGAGACTGGATCCCATGGAACGGAATGAACTTCTAGATCTACGCGCTCTCCCTGCAGCGAATTTACCTGAAAATCACGTTTCGTGATGACCGCGATTTGCCCCGATTCGAGGAAAGCCATGCGACGGGTGTGCTCGAGGATGGCCGGGATATCGGAAGCGACAAACATCTCCCCCTCCCCCACTCCGACGACCACACCACCCGCGTTTCCCACCCGCGCAGCGACGATCTTATCCGGCTCGCGAAGGGAGAACAGAACGATCCCGTGTGCACCTTCGAGGAGCGCAATAGCTCTACGGACCGCTTGCGCCAAGCCATGTCCCAGCGCGAGGTATCGTTCTACCAAATGCACGATGATTTCTGTATCTGTATCCGAATTGAACATCACACCTTCGGCTTCCAACTCTTCTCTCAAGGTGAGGAAGTTTTCGACGATGCCGTTGTGGACGACCACCACTTCGCCCGAAGCTCCGAGATGAGGATGGGCATTTCGAGCGCTTGGCTCACCGTGAGTCGCCCATCGAGTATGCCCAATCCCGATCTGCCCACAGACCGGATTCTGAAGGAGGAGGTCACCGAGCTGCTCTAGTTTTCCTGCATCACGACGGACTTCGATGACACCATCTTGCAGCACGGCGAGTCCAGCCGAATCATAACCACGGTACTCCAATCGTTTTAGACCCTCATAAATAATTGGCGTCGCGTCGCGGTCACCGACGTAACCGACGATACCACACATGGAATCCCTCCCAAGCTGATATGGTTTAGGATGATCGCCACTCCTTACGGTTTTGTCCGCACCGTCACCGATGCAGCATTACCCGCATGGTTCTTTTGAGGGGAAGTATCGGGCGGTGGCACGCCCGGAGGGCATCCGCTGATCTCTCGATTTTCCCGGTCAGACGATTGGGAGCCGTCATGCTTATCCGGTAAACCCTACCTTGCAGTAGGGAACCCTCGTCCTCGTCACCCCAAGTGTCGTGGGGCCTTGCGCTGATCCTCCCCAATGGTTTTAAGAATCGTATCCCAACCCACCTCCTTCACATTCACTCACGCATAAATATTATACCCATCATTTCACGATCAGAGTAATTCGATCGTTTCGGTTGTCGCCTTACTCAGATCAGCGTACTCCCCTCGCCTGGCCTCAGGCAACATCCCAGCCAAAACATACATCGCCTCGTCTGTCATCTTCCGTAGTTCATCACGCTTCGGTCGATCGGAAACCGAGCGGAAGCGGAACGGTTTCCCCAGTCGAATCACAGCTCCTGGTTGGCGCCACCGCGCAGGCTTGAGGGAGGGAAATCCCTTCGTCCCTTCAACCGCCACCGGAATCACCGGCGCGCCGCTTCGAGAAGCTATGTAAGCAACGCCTACCTTCCCTCGTTTCAGACATGGGCCGCGTGTCCCTTCTGGCGCGACCAAGATGACCTCACCAGCCGAGAGCACCTGCAGTGCCATTCTCAACGCGCGCCGGTCCACCTCACCTCGCCGGACTGGGATCACATGCCATATCCATGGAAAGATACCCCAAACGGGGATACGGTAGACCTCCACCTTCGCCATGGGGACGATATTGCGCGGCAGACAGGCCAACACGACGATCGGATCGATAAATGCGATATGATTGATCATCAGGATCGCTGGGCCTTTTTGGGGAAAGTTCTCCAAACCCTCTACCCGTTCGAATTTCGCCAGGATACGAAAAGCAACCTTATCGATCAGCCAACGCAGGATCCAACGTCGCCGTTCCAAACGTTTGTGATCGTAGACCCACGACTTCTTCCCCCCAACGCCTCGCTCTGCGAGCGCGCTCATATGCATTCCCTCCAATGACTCCATAAACCCCTGCTTTTAAAAGTGCTTTTCGAATCCAGCAATTTCAACTTGAGACTCTGTTTACCCATAAACGCCCCGATATTCTATAGGTAGCAGATCAGCAATGGCTTTCATGATCATGTTCGTATTGGCCAGTAAAGCCTGCCTTCGATTTGATGCGCGTGTATTTACGGGGGGCAGCTGGATCGGTCGCCCAACTACCATCCGCAATGTCGCCTTCACCCCTTCTCTACGTGATTTGAAAATATCCTCTGTGCCAGTCATCCCTACCGGTACGACCAGGACTCCCGCTTTAGCTACGACATAAGCCGCGCCATGATGAGCTTGTTGCATACCCGGGAGGTGAGAACGTGTACCTTCAGGAGCGATATAGACAGACAAACCGCTCTTTAATCGGTCGATCATCGCCTGAAGCAAAGTCCGGTCCACCTCACCACGATGGACCGGAATACCCCCATAACAACGCATTAAGATATTCTGCCCAGGACGATTGAGAATATCAGCAGCTCCCGCAGCTTCGAGATCTGCTGGCCAAAAAGCGAGCACGAAAGCCGGGTCATACAAGGATACATGGTTGCCAGTAACCAGGTAGCCCCCTTCCAGCGGCACATGCTCAAAACCTTGAAGTTCTACCCGACTCAAGATTCGAAATAACGTGCGAAAAAATGGTTTTCCTACACGACGGAAGATACGATTGCCTAAAGGTATCTTTATTTCGGATGCCACAAGCCCCAGCTCCGACACCATTGTAACCGCATATCAACAGTGGAGGTA
>DUEW01000152.1 GCA_011174845.1 Anaerolineae bacterium
AGAGGCTCATAGGTTGAGGGAGGTGGTCGATCCTCATACCAGATTCGAGCAGTGGCGAAGTCAACACCCTCCGCTTCACCGTGATGTTGTTCCATCCACATCTCATCGAATTCGATTTCGGTTTCGAGCTTCTCCGCGATGATCTCGGTGGTTTGGCGAGCACGTAGGAGTGGGCTGGAGATGATGAGATCAAAATGTATATCATCCGAGATCCAACACGAGACGAGTTCCTCAACTTGGCAACGACCTTCTTCAGAAAGTGGGGAGTCGTGCTGACCCTGAAGGATTTGCTCTTGGTTGGCAACGGATAGACCGTGCCGGAGGAAGGTGAATTCGTAGTTCATATGATGTCCATCGCTTTCGCCATGATTTCTAGAGGGTGGTAGACAGGAAGCCCAGTGTGTTTCGATATCCACCAACGGCAGGTTTCAGAATCGCTGAGAACGAAGTCAACCTCTAGCTGCTGTGCTTGAGCGAAAAGGGGCTTGCCCACCTCATACGCAACCTGAAATTTTTCCTGTTTTATCCCGTATGTCCCAGCGATGCCGCAACATTCCGATTCTGAGAGATGAAGCTGGAGCCCTGGGATACGCTGAAGAATTGTCAAGGCTGGAATGCCTATCCCATGACTGCGTAATTGACATGGAGGATGATACAACGCATCCGCGATGAGGGGTTTGAGGTCTAGTTGATCGATCTCATGCGCCAATTGAACGGTAAGGAACTCAAAGAAATCGAATGTCGAAGATGCGACCAAATGGCTCTCATCGCTCTGCAATCCAAGTACAGTGCGATAATCGTGCTTTATGGAAAGCGTGCAAGATGTCGATGCCCCTACGATCGGTATCCCGCGACGAGCAAAGGGAGCCAACAAAGAGATATTCGCTTGAGCGTAGCGTGTAGCAGCCTTAAACAACCCATTTGATTGCAATGGAAGGCCGCAACATTTTTGTGGGGGAATAATAACTTTTTGCCCTAGTTGCTCAAGGATCTTGACAGCTAATTTTCCTATCTCAGGTTCGTAATAATTGCTACTACAGCCATGAAAAAAAGCTACCACCTGATCTGCGTCGGGACCTGGATCAGGAGGTATGTCGACACACTTTGAGCTGAGTTGACTACGAAGGGGTGTCCTTGCGAATGTAGGCAGTGGAGCGCTGGAGCTGATAGCTAAAGATTTTTCGAGAAACCATCGGGTCAGCCCGAAACTCATGGATTTGTTGGCAAGAAAATTGATAGGTTTAGCGAGGCACGCGAGAAGTTCAGGGCGTGAGATGAGATGATCGCGTAGGTTTGTCTTTGCTTGTTTGGTTAAATGAGCCTTGGCCTGAATGTTGATCTCAGCGACCGCTACCCCATGTGGACAGACACGAGAGCAAGTGCCGCACCCTGAGCACCAAGTAAGCGAAGGAATGGGTTGTGGTTGAAGGGGATGTTGATATCGGGCCGCTTGTGGACCAACCGCTTTTGGGCCCAGAAAGTCATCGGTAACGGAAGCAACGGGACAGACGGAAGTGCATATGTTGCACTTCAAGCACAGGTCTGTCGTGATCGTAGGTTGCATCATCCGAGCGCTACCTCAATCGCGCGGTAAGCAGTAGCTATGTCAATGCCTTGACGCGAACCTTCTTCTGATCGATCTGCGCCAGCGATCAATCCCCCAGCGCAGTATAAATTCGAATAGATAGGCAATCCATCAGCGCCCAAGGGCTGCATATGATCATTGACAGAAAGACCAAAGCTGGCATAAGGTTGTGCGTCGAGAGGTGAGGGCACCGTCCATTGTGCTCTTCCCTCAATATAGATGACTGGCAAATCCAAGACGGATTCTCGTACTTGTCCATCCTGCTGGAAAACCAGCCCTCCATGCAACACTCCCCCGGTCGCTAAGAGGACAATATCAGCAGTGAGCGTTCGCGGACCTCCGACTGTCTGTAGGACGACTCCAGAGACACGAGGTGCTGTCGTTGATCCATCCACCCGTCCCACAACTTTCGGACCTTCAATTACGAATACCCCCAATTCCATCGCCTTACGGTGCAAGAGGCTCTCAAGACGCAGACCAGGTAGGGAAGGGGGCAGGGTCGGAATCTCGAAGAGCGTCACACCCAATCTCTCTTGAATCTCTTCATGTACAAGTTGTGAATTCTTAAAACCTAACACCGCGGGTATTCCCAGACGTTTGATGCCCGAAAGACGGGGCTTCCATATGCGAGCGACTTCACCCCGAAAGTCAGGGTCTTCAAAGGAGCGAGCCAGGTCAATGGAGTAACGATCGCGTTGTGTAGGTGGCATGGGGAGCGGGAGCTGGAAGGATTCGTCAATTGCTATTCCTGCACGACGCAAATTTGCGGCCACTAACTCCGGGAAGAAATCTCGTAGCCCATCAACACCGGCAATTACTATAGGCGTGTTATCTCTCAAATCTCCTAATGCTAAGGAATGAGGGGCGATAGCGGTCGTATGGATGGCGCCCAATGCTGTGGGAAGCCGAAGATTGCGAGAGATGCTCCCTATGAAGGGGTAGTTGGCTTGGCGACCGAGGGCTTGGAGAAATTCTAACCCAGCTTGGAGTGATCCTAGGCCAGCTCGACGATAGGGATGGTTGCTTCGAAGGCGGCTTAGCGCTCGGGAGGGAGTAGACCGCTCCCAAACATCTATGCATCCGTGTGAAAGTGTAAGACCACCTCGTCCCCGCGTCACCAATGTCACCTTGGCGCCGCGATCAGCCGCTAAAATGGAAGCAAAGAGACCAGTCAATCCGGCACCAATGACGATGATCTCTGTCATTTTGATGGTTCCTGGATCATATGCGTGTGGAGTAAATCGAGGTAAATCCTACGGGTCAACTCCATTTGACACAATGTCTCTCCCCATCCAAGTGGACGGATGCCACGCCAGCGCTCTTTTAAAAATTCACTCAATCCACCATCAGGTATTGGGGATGGCATAACTTCGTGTGCGATCCCCGCAGCGCGGTAAGCACAAAAGCCTGCCTGGCATGGACCCATGCCGAGTCTTAAGTCTCGCCGCACATCATCAAGATCGGGTGATGATGATGACCTTAGAGCTTCTTCAATCGCTGACCGGGTAACCAATTCGCATTCACATATGATCTGTTCGCGATCCGTCTCACTTGAGGTCTCTAACTCAGCAAGTCGTGTCGATAAAGTGAAGAATTTCCTGCGTTCAGGATCCAGGGGTGTGTCTCCAGTACGACAAGCTGTTCCTACGCCTAGTTGTCTCGCCACCAAATCCATCGCATGTTCGGCCATCAATCGGAATGTTGTGAGCTTACCTCCAAATATACTCGCCATCTTAAATACGCCGTCACTTTCGGCATGGTCAAGGAGCACATGTCCACGTGGGAGTGCGCGCGTAGAACCACTTTCACCACGGACCGGTCGATAAAGAGGACGAACGCCGGCCCAGGCACGCAGTGGTCGATACTTTGATAATCCTGGCAGCAGGATCTCACCTTGAGCCAGTAGGAGATCGATTTCTCTCGGTTCGATGGCCAACTCTGTAGGGGACTCGACTTCAACATCTGTCGTTCCAAGAACAGCAACGGTGCCCACGGGAACGATGATGTCCCCATCGGATGGCGGTCTGCAGCGGTTGATTATGGTGTGTACAGGGCGAGAGGTAAGGGCGACCATCGTCCCTTTGCCCAGAGCGATCGGGAAATCGATGCCAGCGAGATTTGCGACTTGACGAGCCCATGGCCCCGCAGCATTTGCGAAAAAATCTGCTCTGATCGTGACCCGTTCACCGGTAGTGAGTTTTGTGACCTCCGCAGCAACGACGGTATTTCGATCGATGGTGAGGCTCTCGAGTCGATGGCGCAGCCACACCTGGCCACCTGCTCTTCGAATCGCTGAGACAAGTAAGTGGAGGAGTTCGAAGGAATCTAATGAAGCATCGAGAACACGAAATGAACGCGAGATATTTGGGTTCAAATCCGGCTCGATACGGAGAGCTCGCTCTGTTGAAATTTCCTCTACATAGATACCGTGCTCATGACAAGCTGTAAACCAACGATCGGGGTAATCGACCGGATCAGCGTGCGTCGC
>DUEW01000153.1 GCA_011174845.1 Anaerolineae bacterium
ATCCGGGAAAAGGTGCAGAGGCGGTTCGGCTGCGGCAGCGATGGCAGGAAAAGTATTCTGCCGCATTCCGCAAGCGGGTCAACGTCGTTCATGAGTTTACCGAACCATCCTCTCTCTTCGGCTGTTTGCTGCTTGAAATGGATGAGCATACTCACCTGGCTAATCTATTGACGATTCAGGCCGTCTTTGGTGATGTAGTCGAACTCAATCTGCATCCGGTCATCGATGTGCAACAGGCATTTAAGGCGGGCTTTGAAGAGCCGGCCAGCCTGCTGTAGAGCTGCACAGATTATTTTTTAGTTGGTTTACAAAATACAACAGGAAAGAAACGTCAGGAAGGAGAAGAAATGAAAAAGAAAAAAAAGTAACAATTTGTTCGATTGCTGTTGTATTCGTACTGACTATGAGCTTTCAGCCCTTGACCGCCCACGGTATATTGGTCGACCTTTTTAAAAGATGTCTTTGTTGTGATTATTTATATGGAAAATGTTATTAAGAACGAGAATAGAATAAGAAAGACGATTAGAAGGTATTTTCTGAAAGGGGATTTTTACCTATGAAAAATAAAACAATAATAACCTTGAGAATAGTAATTACTGTGCTGCTGGTTGCCCCGGTTGTGGTTTTTGCCTTTCAAGTATTCTCCAGGCCCAGGCCGGTGCCTGAAGTAAGGGACGTGCAGAAGATACGCAGTGATTATAATATCGTTTCGAAAAAGGAAGGGCCGTTTGATAAGAAGGTAAAGCGGCTTTTTGTGATCACTAAGGTAGATACATCTTTAATGCCCAGTTTTGCCCACCATTTTGAGTACAGCATGATACACGCTTTTCAATTGAATGGTATTGAGACCTCGGTTGTCTCGATTGAAGTTCCGTCAGAGACCGCAACGGATTATCAAAAGCAGATCGAGGAGTTTGCGCCGGATGCTGTGATGCAGATAAACGTCGAACCTGTTTATGATACACGCCCTGACGGGCTTGAAGTGATGGTCGGGGCTAGCTTTGACGCGAGCCTGACCGATCCAGCGACCGACAAAAGGGTTTGGAGTGCAACCGGCAAGAAGACCATTAGCATGGACTGGATTAAGAATTTTAGACCTGATTATACAGGTGATGGGGACCAGAAAGGGCCTGCATTTCACCTTACAGAAGCAATCTCAACTGTGTTTGTAGCCGAGATCAATGGTCAGGAGCCCGCGACGATTTATACATCGACAGCAGACAGATTAAATGAAGGTCAGCCGGTTGATTTGAGTGATGAATAAAGGAGATTATCATGTCGAACATCAGCTCTAAAAATAAATGGTCGGTCATATTGATGCGGTGGGTCGCCCGACTTGTATCAATACCCTGGGCATACTGGGCACTGGCTATTGCATGGTTCGTCGCAGGTAATGGTTACGAAGAAGGTATGTCGTTGGCTCTTTATATGATCATTGTGTTCATTGCTTTTCTGCCGACCGTGGGAGCTGCCATCATTGCGGGCGTATGGGGAAAGGAAGCTTTGGGAGGGGCGGTACTGCTGGCAGATGGTGCGCTGATAGTCCTGTGCTTCCTAGCATCGCCTCATATCAGACCGAGTCTCGTGAACTTTTTCACGCCTTCCAAACTGCCTTTTAATTTCACCATGGTCTTGCCTCCACTGTTGGCAGGTTCTCTGTTCCTCGTATGCCATCAAACCTCAAAAGCGTCAGCGGAGCAACAGCCGCAACTGGAACGATCTAACACGGGAGACTCGCAGGGCACCACACCGAAAAGGCGGTGAAATGAGCGTGGCGGCCTGGGGACTTGCAAGCCGTAGTTGTAACGACGCGCGTACAACGGAGGTGTCATGAAGAACAATAAGGACAGCATATTTCAGAAGTGGCTGTGGGAACCCGAGCTCTTGAGGATCTTTGTCGCAGCGTGGATCTTGATCCCCGGTGCATTGGCCGTGGCTTTCTATCCCGTCCTTGGCACCAAGGCGTCTTGGATTCTGGTCTTTGCGCTCATGGGCTTCGGTGCATGGATAGTCTATGGAATCGTTGGAAAGCGGGTGCAAGCTCTGCGTAATTCTGTGCCTCCTGACGAAGGTGAACCGGTGGACAGCCTCATCGTAAACGGCATTATTCAATCGCCTGGCATAGCCCTTCTGAAGAAAGACGAACTGCTTCTTATCCCCATCGTTGGCAAACGCGTTGCAGTACCTCTGGCAGATGTCAAGTCGGTTCGCGAAACGATCTGGTATAATGGCTCCTTGCTGTTCTTCAAGAAGGGGTTCTGGCTGAACATTCCGGGGAGAAGGCGACTGGGCGTTGCGGTGTCGAACTCATCCGCCGCGAGCTTCCGCAAGAGACTAGGCCTCGAACAAGAAACGGACGGGCAAGACGCTGGGGATGACTTATAGCAGGCCGGTTCAGCCGACCGCGTAGCGGCGGCTGGGCGGCGAACCGTTAGGCTAATGGAGAAAAGCTTTATGTTTCGATTATCCCTGATACTCTCGTTGTCGATTGGGTTGGTGGCCACGTCGTTCTCCTTCGCCGCAGACACAGTCATGAAAGATGCCGCTGAATCCACCAGTAATCCTGACCTCTCCTCAGAGAATGCAGTGTCGCAACATCCAGCCCCAAACGACGCTCACTTCGACAAACAATACTATTTTGCGGACATGCACGTCTTGGAAGCCTGGGCAATAACGAAGGGAACCTCGGAGTGTCTTGTTGGCGTGGTAGATCACGGTTTTGACCTGGAACATCCGGATCTGCATGCCAACCTACTTCCCGGCTATGTTGCGGAAGGTATGGAACACCCGGTCGATTATCTGAACTTGCTTCATGGAACCGCCGTAGCTGGACTCATCGCTGCTCAAGCGGACAACAGCATTGGCATCGCCGGTCTGGCGCCCAAGTGCAAGGTTGTACCAGCCGCCTTGGGCACGCACCGCTGGATTCGAGAGCGAACACCGGAGAGCTCACGCAAATGGAATGAACTCATCGGCAAAGAAGATGGCAAGGCTATTCGTTATCTTGTGGATCGCGGTTGCAAGGTCATCAACCTCAGCGTGGGTCTCGGCACTGTTCCGATGAGCGACTTAGAATATGCTCTCCAGGCGGATGTGGTTCTTGTCGCCGCATCTGGAAACAGCAACAGAGAAGATGAGTGGTACGAGTGGGCGGGTGTACTGGACGTGCTGCTTGTCGGCGGTCTGGACCGAAAGGGGCAGCGCTGGCTGGCAAAACCGGTAGAATTCCGTGGACGAACAGTCCAACAAGGGTCGTCGTACGGCAAGGGGTTGAACGTTATGGCGCCAATGCTCGATCTCGTCA
The DNA here is from genome assembly GCA_011174845.1 of Anaerolineae bacterium. GTDB lineage: Bacteria > Chloroflexota > Anaerolineae > Anaerolineales > E44-bin32 > DUEZ01. Next base: position 3,305 of record DUEW01000153.1, read on the forward strand.
CCTGCGCGCCGGATATTGAGGAAGCTAACGTGCACTTGAACAAAGATACGTGGACGCAAATGAACTTTGGCATGGCTATGCCGGGATACTTGTGGGAGCAGGGGAGAGGTGGGACTTCATGGGCGGCGCCTATGGCAACCGCGCTGGTAGCGCTGATCCGGTCGTTACGGCCCGACCTCAACCACAAACAAGTGATCAAGATTGTGGAGCAGGGGGCGACTGACCTTGGCGACGAAGGATGGGATAAGTACACGGGTTGGGGCCAACTCAACTTCCACAAATCGCTCGAATTGGCCAAGTCTTGGTCCACACGAGGGTAGACAGGCCGCTTTCTAACCGGCGGATTGAATCGGATGTTTCGCACCGGTCATCGGTGAACCGTTGGGCGGCGAGGGGGAGGTACATCCGAAAGGGGAAACGGAGCAATGGCTAAAGAGATCAACGTCCGATGGGGATGGCTGAGGTTCATGTACATCTACACCATTGTTGGAGCCGGGGGATTCGGGCTGGGGATCATTGTCGTCCCGGAAGTTATCAAGGCCGCATTCGGATGGCCCGTTGAAGAACCGGTTGTCTTGGGGATTGTCGGCAGCGTCTATGTAGCGTTCGGGATTCTGTCCATACTCGGTCTGCGGTCGCCGCTCAGGTTCGTTCCTGTTTTGTTGCTGCAACTCTGCTATAAGTCCATATGGTTGATCGGGGTTATCCTCCCGATGCTGATCGCCGGCCGGTTCCCTCGCTATGCTCTTTCCATGGTCATCATATTCGCCACGTACATTATCGGTGACCTCGTCGCGATCCCCTTCTCCTACATCCTGGCCAGGCAACCAGGTGCATCGGCAAGGAGGCAGCCACTCGATGAGTAAACACGCAATCGCGATGTGCGATATTCTCGGATTCTCTGATCTCGTCCAAGAGAAGCCGCTGGACAGCGTTGTCCAAGACCACCTGGGATGGCTGAGGAAGGCAGCGCATCATTCTGTCCACAAGGGTGAGTTCCCTTCGGAGCTCCCGTCTCTGCGAGCACTACGCGATCAGAGTCACCTCGGGATCGCCTGGTTCTCTGACACGATCCTAATCTACACCTTGGAGGACACCGATGAGAACGTCAGAGCGCTCACTAGTAGTCTTGGGTGGCTGCTCTTTGAGACGATGTTAGAAGTCGACACGCGCCTTCGCTGCGGAGTATCATATGGTGAGGCCTTCATAGACGCCGAGAATTCGATCTATGTTGGGCAGCCGTTGATAGAGGCACACCGTCTTGAGCAGAGTCAAGAATGGTCGGGAGGAGCGCTGACTCGCGAGGTGGTTGAACACTTGCCAGCAGATGTGCGTGCAGGCAAATACAGAGACTGGTTCCTGGTGCCGTACTCTGTCCCTCTGAAGGACGGCAAGACACTGGAAACACTCGCAGTCAACTGGACAATCGGCGCACATCGTGACCTCGAACTGCCATGGTCGCAAACTCATGCGACACCTCCCAAAGAGGAATGGGAAAACGAAAAGAGGCGGGACATCTGTGAAAAGTGGCAAAACACAAAGCTGTTTCACGAACGCGTCTGTAAGTTCTGCAGGCACTAGCCCGCGCCTCAGCAGTCTTCTAATCAATCTGGCGTGAAACATCTTATCGTGATCGAGGGTGATCGAGGGGACACCGTACTGAAAACGCGCTGAAATAGGTGTGGCGTCGCCGTAATCACCCGTAATTAAGGTTTGCGCTAGCGTGGGCGTTCGTGTTGTACGGAAAGCATAAAAACACTCGTTAAGCATCAGACCTGCAGGGACATATGCAGCAAGCAAGAAGGAAGCGACACCGGCGCTACCTTTTCTACCGCGCGTACTGCGTCACCTTTGCGCTAGGGTGGAACGTGGTAGGCATCTGGCAGTTCGTCGTGATGCAGAACCCGCCGGTTGTGCTTCTTGTACTGCTCCCGTTCGTTATCCCTGCCCTCTTCATGTTGTTTAACCTTATGGCGTGGCGCTTCGCGTTCAGCGTTTTTGGTGCGTATGAGCGAAGCCAGGCCCCGGCTGAACCGCCACTGGAACAGCTACGGGCCACCTCGGGAGCTATTGGCTTGCTGTTTGGAACGTCCCCCTTTTTCACGTGGACGCTTTATGAAGGTGGTATAGGCGTTTCAGTCCTTGGCATAGGCGCAGGCTATGTACCGCTGGACAGATTTGTCGAAGTTAGGATTTCGCGCCGGGGATGCACGATCCGCCACAATTCTAGCGAGGTCAGAAGCCCGCTAGATCTTCCACCAGGCAAGCTTTCTCGCCATCTCAATGAACTGTGGGACGAATATCGCGGGGCGCAAACCCAATGTCGCGTGTAACAGCCCGCTCGAGCGGACGCCCTCGACCGTTGAGATTTCTATGCTCCGAGGTTATCATAAAGGCAGGTCGACGGAATCTGGGGAGGGATACGTTCATGGGTGATCCGGAGGACACCATACTGACAACGCGGTGAAACGGGTGTGGCGTGCCCGTAATCCTAGGGCTGCCCAACCACTGAATGCGCACGGACGCAGGTAAGGCGCCGGTGATTCAGGACGTTAGGCGAAAAAAAAGATGCGGAGTGAAATCGGAAAGGGAGGGAAGGCAAAATGAACATCTATGTAGGGAACCTGGCATCGGACGTGACCGACGGGGATTTGCGTGAGGCTTTTCAGGCCTTCGGTCAGGTTGATTCGGCAACAGTCATCAAGGAAAAGTTCAGTGGGGAGTCAAGAGGATTCGGATTTGTG
>DUEW01000154.1 GCA_011174845.1 Anaerolineae bacterium
CATCTAGCCCGCGTACGCGATCACGCTCCTCGCCTTTGGCGGTTACGATGATGATAGGAACGGATGAGAATTCACGTATTCGCTCACATGCAGTGAACCCGTCCATAACAGGCATCATCACATCAAGCAGAATTAGGTCAGGTTGTTCGCTTGCGACCGCCTCGACTGCCTGTTGGCCATCCATAGCGGTCTGGACAGCGTAGCCATCCGTAACGAGATTTACTTCAACCAATCTCAGGTAGCGCGGTTCGTCATCAACCACTAGGATGGTCGTCTCTTCACTCATCTTGGTTCTCCCTATGACTCTTTCTGCCGGTTGATGGAACTGGCAAGGTGAAGTAGAAACGGGCGCCCTCCCCCGGATCACTATCCACACCGATCTCACCTCCATGGGCTTCTATAAGCTTGCGGCAGATAAACAAGCCCAGGCCTGTTCCACGCGCATCGTCCACGCGCTCAGGAACGCGGTAAAAGCGTTCAAATAGATTGGGGATGTGGTCGAGAGGGATGCCAGGTCCACGGTCGTGCACTTCGATATGGACTTGACCCCCCCGTTGGGTGACCCGAATATTTACTTCGGATCCTGGGGCATACTTACTAGCATTCGAGAGGAGGTTGTTGAGAACTTGGGCGATTCGTGTAGCATCAATCTCGAGGGTTGGCAGGTTCTCTGCGATTTCGACGTTCAGAGGCATGTAGGGGTAGAGGGATCGTGTACGAGCAACCACATCTCGGATGATGGGTTCGATGCGGGTCTTTTCGAGGGACATGCTGAGTGTGCCGGTTTCTAAGCGCGACGAATCGAGCAGGTTGTCGATCAATTCGCACAGCCGATCTGCCTCGTCATCGATGATATGCAAAAACTCATCTCTTGCGTCGTCCTCCCACTCAGCGTCTTCTCGGAGCAGGGTCGTCACATAGCCCTTGATGAAACCTAACGGGGTACGCAACTCATGGGAGATGGTGGATATGAACTCATCCTGCATGCGGGCAAGCTCACGTTGAGCCTCCAGGCTGGCAATACGGCGTGCCATGCGCCGATTCTCCAGCAGTTGACCAACATGCCAAGCGACAAATTCGGCCAAACGGATGTGCTCTGGGGGGTAGGATGGTCCACCGAAACGACCGAAGATCAATCCGCCGACACATCGTCCACCAACCATCATAGGTAATCCGAGGTAATCTCGTCGCCTCTCTCGACCCTTGACGGATGGACCAGCATCTTCTCGGCGAAGGACGGTTTGTCCGGTGCGAAAGGCTTCAAAAGCGGCCGGTTCTCCCCATGCGATTTCTGCTTCGCGTGAACGACCGCGGCCAAGAGCGCGGGCGTAAGTTGGCTCAATCTCACCTGAATCCTCGTTTTGAAGATAGAGGGCGACAACGTCGAAGATAAAGATGGTGCGCGCCAGCCGGAATACGGTGTCAAGACCGGCTTCCGTATCGAAAGTCTCAGCGACAACCCGCGCGATGGCATAGACGGCGTTAAGTTCCGTGCCGTAAGCCAATGGTCCGGGAGGAATAAGCGGTCCTGTCATTCGATGTTGTCCGCTGCGTGCAGCGGGAAGCTGAAAGTACTTCCTTCGCCCTCCTCGCTCTCCACCCTCATCACAGTTCCGTGGGCCTCAAGGATCAGCCTCACTAAAGCCAAGCCGAGTCCGGTTCCGCCAAAACGGCGTGTTGGAGAGGCATCCAATTGATGGAACGGCTCAAAGATCTCTTCCACCTTCTCGCGCGGAATGCCAATTCCTGTGTCTTGGATGGCGAGGAAGACCTGTCTGTCTTCTTGTTTGGCAGTGAAAGTCACATGGCCGCCCGATGGGGTGAATTTAATTCCGTTGTCGATCAACTGGAAAAGAACCCACGAGAGGCGATCCGGATCGGCCTGAAGCGGTGGTAGGTCGGATTCGATCTCCGTGTGAAGTGTAACGCCGGCTTTTTCGGCTTTCTCTCGAGAGCGCTCGATGATGTTGGATGCTAGATCGGGTAAGGAGACTTGTTGCATCTGCAGTCTCAATCCTTCACGTGAAGCAGTGGAGAATTCAATCAAATCCTCGATCAATCTTCCCAATCTTTGAGAGGCTCGCTGAATAACATCCATCGCCTGACCTTGCTCAGGCGTCAGAGGACCAAGTTGTTCATCGGCGAGCAGCTCGATGTAACCCTTGACGTGAGCCAATGGGGTCCGTAGTTCGTGGGAGATGTTCGAGATAAGGTTCGCCTTGATCTGGCTTATCTCGGTGAGCCGATCGAGGGCATGACGGAGCTCAGCGGTACGCTCACGCACGCGTTCTTCTAAGGTGCGGTTGGTCTCTTGAAGCGCAGCGTGAAGTTCAATGATCTGCTGTGTGACGATCCTATCGAGCGTTTGCTGGTCAACAAATCCCATTTGCACCAATGTTTGACCAAGCAGCAGCCGGTGACCCTGTTCAGCAAGCTCTTTTTGACGTCGTAGTGCAACATCAAGTTTGTCTTGGGTGATGAGACCCTGATGCAATAAATATTGCCCGATCCGAGGGACTAATATTTCGGGTGAAGGAGCGGAGGTCTTAGGGATGGAAATCCCGTCAAGATAAGCTTTGTCTGCCAGCATGGCGAACAGTGCCAGATCGACACCACACTCTAAGCAAATTCTGGCATCACGAGGGAGAGGATGGCCACATCTCGGGCAGTTGTTTGAGGCGTCTTCCGCCATAATTTCCGGTTCTTCTACCATTCTTTTACTTTCGAAGATCAATTCGTCAAGTATCTTAGTCCTTCTGTCATTCGATGGCAAGCAGGGGATTATTCCCATTGCAAGGTGCCTGTAAGGTCGAAGTTTGTGGAAATGCCGCATAATAAAAGAGATTTGAAAAGGGCTGATAATGGCTGTAGATGTTTTGCTCATTGATGACGATCCAGATCTCTCGATTATGCTGCGCACCCTATTGAGGGGTCAGGATTTTCAGATTCATGCCGTGTTCTCGGGCGAAGAAGGGATCCACGCTTGTAAGGAATCGCCTCCAGATGTGGTGATTTTGGACATCTTGATGCCTGAAATGGATGGGTGGGAGGTCTGTGAGGAGATTCGGAAGTTCTCCGACGTTCCGATCCTGATCCTCTCAGCCCTAGGCTCTCCGGGGAGCGTCGCTCGCGCTCTCGATGCCGGGGCCGACGATTACCTCATCAAGCCGATTCATGCGAGCCTGCTCGCATCGCGCCTTCGAACACTGGTCCGGCGCCGCCTGTTGGTGAAAGAGGAGCAGGCAGCGTAGGCTCAATCTCTGTTTGGAATCGCTGGCTGGCAACCGCGTTTTCCCTATCTTAAACCACGCAGCGTTGGCTGCGTGGTTTTTTAAATTAATAAGACCGCTGAAATAGGCGACGACCGGGGGTGAAAGGGGGAAAAGCTGGGTGTGAGCTACCCCCCACACCCCGGATCTAACGTTCCCTTTCTCTCATGTCTTTCTTTTCAGTGCATTCATTTACCAATTATCAATTGATTTATAAGGTAGCTTTTACCGCGCCCCCATCGAACATCAGAGCATGACCGTGAATGAATGAAGCGGCTGGCGAAGCCAACCAAACGATCGTCCGTCCGTATTCTTCAATCGTGCCCATGCGGCGCAACGGTGCATCCTGCGTGATCCTGGCGACTTCCTCTTTGATCGTCGTTTGATTCCTCGAAGCCCGATCTGCCAGGAGTTTTTCGATGCGTTCCGTCCAAGTCCAATATGGATTGATCGAATTGACACGGATCCCCTTGGGTCCGAATTCATTGGCCAAGGATTTCATCAGACCGATGACTGCCAAACGCACCGAATTGGAGAGGATTAAGTGGTCGATGGGTTGTTTGACCGAATACGATTGGCTGGCGACGATGCTCCCAGAGCCTTGCTCCAACATGATCGGAAGAACACCATAGCAAAGTCGGACTGTGCTCATCAATGTCAGTTCAAATGCAGCTTCCCAATGCGCGGGCTGTAAATCGAGGAAATTTCCCGGGGGCGGTCCCCCGTTGTTGGCAACGAGGATGTCGATTCTTCCAAAATGCTCATGTGTTCGCTTCACCAATTCATCGATGTCCTTCGGTCTTGTCAGATCGGTTCGGATATCCAAGACCTCGGCACCTGTTTGATCGCGAATTTCGTCGGCAGTCGCTTTCAGTTGGTCCGTTCGAGCACAAATTGCCACCCGAGCACCCTCGCGTGCAAATTCCATCGCGGCGGCTTTACCCAAACCGCTCGATGAAGCTGTGACGAGGGCAACACTGTCCTGTAATCCCAGGTCCATATTTCCTCCTTATGAGAACATTGATACGTTATCCACGGCAGATCGATAGAAGATGCTTAACCTAGCCACGAAGATTTAACTTCATAGAAAGAGGGATGATTTGGTAATTGTCATGACCGCCCAGACAAGACCGAGGGCTTGATTAAAACGGTTCACAAGAGCGTGATGTGGTCATCGATAATCTGCAAATCAGGGCGATTGGTTTCGATCCAGGTGGGGATCCCCGCCAGCATACGTTGGGCGTGACCGGAAGCATTGCTGACAACCACACATGCAATCACCGCCAATTGATGATGATCGTTATGATCGATCTCTGCAACTGAGATGTTAAATTCTTTTTGTAACCTGGCTAAGAGGGGCTTAAGACGACTGCGCTTTTGTTTCAGCGAAGTGCAACCTGGAATTCGTAGTTCTACGGTTAACGCAGCGACATGCATAACAAGAGTTTAGTCCGGTTGGTGATTCGTGACAAGTTGAAACAGATTCCATTGCAAGAGTACACTGAAAAAAACTAAACTCGAGGAGTAGGGAGGGGCATATGTGGGGG
>DUEW01000155.1 GCA_011174845.1 Anaerolineae bacterium
CAGACCCGGGTCAATCACCAACCCGGAGCCATCAATGAATTCCTTGCCGATTTCCCAGAAGGAACTCCTGTCGCGCTCGAAACCGTTGGCAACTATTACTGGATCGCCGACGAGATCGAAGAGGCGGGATGCATCCCGCTCCTAGCTCACGCAGCCAAAGCTAAGGTCATCATGGGCAACATCAATAAGACCGACAAACTCGATGCCAAAGGTCTTGCCACACTGGTCCACCTCGGCAGCCTCCCTACCGTCTGGATGCCTCCTAGTGAGATCCGCGACGAACGAGAACTTCACCGAACCCGTATGGCATTCTCTAAGCCGCGTACCGCTCTCAAGAACCGTATTCACTCCACCCTCACGAAGTACGCTCTCAACAACTCTGATCACAGTGATATCTTTGTCGGTAAAGGCAGAGTCTGGCTCCATCGAACCCTCAAGAAACTTCCTGCTGAAACCGGTCGCTGTCTTGAACAGGAACTTGATCTCCTCGATGCCATCATGGAACAGATCGCTGCGCTCGAAAAACGCATCCTGGAGCGCATCCAGCTCACTACCGACATGCAGCTGCTAAGGTCCCTTCCCGGTGTGGCAGACATCCTCGATATTGTTATTGAACGCGAGATCGGCACCATTGATCGCTTCCCCACCGCCGGTCACCTAGCCGCCTATTCCGGATTGTTCCCCAAGGTTCATTCCAGCGGAGGTAAAACCCGCTATGGACACATGCGCAAGCGGGCTAACAACTATCTCAAGTGGGCTTTCATCGAAGGAGCCAATGTTGTCGTCGCACACCGTCATCATCCATCCTGGAGACAGAAGAAGGTCTGCCAGGTCTATGAAAGAATTTGCCGAAGAAAAGGACACGCCATTGCCGTGGGTGCAGTCGCCAGGCACTTGGCTGAATCCTCTTTCTGGATCCTCAAGAAAGGGGAACCTTATCGTGATCCTGCCCTTCGTAGGCAGGACTCTCCGAAGCAGGCGTGAGGGCGTGCCTAACCTGTATCCTGAGAGATACGTGAGCCGCAGGTACCCGGAAAGGGTGTTGATTGCCAGACGCCTGCTGGAGATGATCTTGTCGCTTTGACGACGCATAGATGTTTCCGGGGAGACCGGCTCGATCCAAGGGAGGTTACTCGTCCTTCATGAGGTATTTAACATTGACAATTGCAGCGCTTTCATAGATGTTAGGCAGCTGATGCGTCGAAACCTGGAATCGGCAGCCTGAAGACGTAGATCGCCCACCCCATCGATTCGCGACCCCAGCGCAGGTATGTCGACCTTTCCTTGTGGATCCGTTCGACGAGTTCCGCCAGGTCCGGATCGTCAGAGTGGACGCGGGCGTGCTCAGCCGCAGCATACCATTGGAGACCCTCGTATCGGTCCCAGTCATCCTTGCTGCTTACAAGGGTGTATATGAGTTCAAGTCCTCGCGCCTCCCCGGCGGCAGCATTCTCAGCGTGAGTTGCGAAGCTGTCGCGGGTGGCGTCGGATGCCTTGAGGTACTCCGCCGCCGGCTCTTGGAGCCAGAACGGTTCACCTACGATGATCCACCCGCCTGGAGCGACGAAGCGCTTCAGAGCATCGAGAGTTGCACCATGACCCCCGAATACCCAGCTGGCCCCGATACACGATGCGAGCGTGAAGGTCTGTGGCACATCTGGCACATAAGCAGCTCCGTCCATCTCGTGAAAGACGATTCCGGACTGCGGGGCCCGGGCCTTGAGCCTTTCCCTTGCATCACGAAGGAAGTGCGGAGAGGCGTCGATGCCGATTCCAGCCACACCATACGCCTCCGCCAGCCGGACGAGAAACTCCCCCTTGCCGCAGGCGATATCGAGCACGGCCGCGCCTTGTGGAAGTTGAAGCAACTCAACCAGGATATCGAGCTTCTCCGGGCTGATCGGGTTGCAGATCAAATGATGTCTGTGTGTGATGTCGTAGAACTTCCAGATGTCCATGCAGGCAACCCTCAGCTGCCTAACGGCTTTGAGCTAAGCTGCCTGGATATGATCTCCAATTTAATTATGATCGACCTGATGCCCATTCCCAACCTTAATTTTCGCCTAGCCACCAGGTCAGCTTCAGAGAATTGTTAGGCAGCACAATTAAGTGCTCTACAGTGTTAAAGAAATCCTATTGTGTTCTCCACCTACTCTCTGGATTGTTCGACTGATTCAAAAAATCTCTTAAATAAGTGAGACATCTCAACCAAGGGTTTTACCTCATATTCATATGCCCAGTTTATTGGATTTAAATGGATAACGTCCCAAAGGTCTTCCGTTGAATCTGCATCAATGATCACGAAACTTCCATTATCAAGAAACCCATAACCCATCTCAATCGATCCCTTAGCTAATGCATCATTAAAGTAACTTTGAGTAGCTGTCATTAACCCGATTGGATCCTCAAACTCATATGGATGAATACGAAATTTTAAAATGACAAGGAATTTCATGACGCCCTCCTAACTGTTGAATCATTATCGCCATTAGGTCTCCCCATAATTTATGAAAGAACTTTATGCTGCCTAACGTTCGCGCTGAGCGGCCAACCCGCTATTCCGATAATACAGCAAGGCTAGGTAAATCCGGCCGAATCCCAGGTCCGCTCCAGCGCATGGTTAGCTGGATTTCCCAGAACGAAACCGTCTCTTACTCTTGATGCATGGTTTGTGATAACACACACGTACGCCGCTCCTACATGAGGCTCCTATTCAAAGGAGACTTCGTCATTCCAACCACTCAAAGGACTTGTCGATCAACTTACCTTCCGGAGGAGGGTCCGGGATTAGTGATACAACTTCATCAAAGAATGGTAGCGGTTCGAAAGCCGTCTCGGCGGCAATAACGCCCCGCTCTCGTATCTCGCCACGCAGGATAATGCTTACGGCAGCAGCCAACGCCACGCTCGTGAGGAAATACCCACCCACATTCCACATATGAGCCGTCAACCAGCAACTGCAACGCGCTGGACGTCCCTTTGTGCGACCGACAGCCCGTAACCACATCTTCGGGATCGGGGGGAAGTCATCGGTAAAGGCCAACCAGCGGGGAGGATCACTCTCAACCGTGTCGAAGAACGAGTTTGTCGCCTTTTCGGGGTCCATGTTTCCCTCAGCCACTCGCAGAGAATACTCCCGAAGCAGATCATTAAGTTGATGAGGAAATGGGCTGAACATGATCTCCACCGGCGATGCGATGGAGAGATCGCTTGGAATTGAGGGAAAAAGCGGATCGCCAACGGAATATGGATATAAGGTCATTGTGCTGCCATCTGTGAGGGGAACATCCATACCGGTTCCAAAGGCGTCTGCTTCCACCCAGCGACCATCATTAAAGCTGCGCACGGTTCGGAGACCGTTCTTCTGGATTACACCCAACACCCAAATGATAAATTGCCTGAATCCTCGCAGAGCGGCGAGGCTCTGCTGTGGTTCCTCGAGCCACTGCAGAGGCGTTAACTCGTCCCCGTTCTGAAAGTTGTAAATATCAGCTCTCCCGAGCTGGAGTTGCTCAACCTCCTCAAGCTGGCGCGCTACGTACACTCCCATTAGATTGCTGATATTCGGGGAGACACCTGTGGCAACGATGGAGGAAATACCAGCAGACGCGGCATCGGCTGAAAGTTGCGACGCTTCCTCTACAACGACATTTGCATCGCAATAGTGCGCTTTGTTGCTTATGGCAGCTCGAATAGAGGGGAGAACGAGATTATCGTAGGCAGCGTTCATGATGATGTCATAGCCTGACATTAAGGCAGTCAGCTTCCGTTCATCGGCGGCATCCGCCTGGACTGCAATGGCCTTCTCGCCAATTCCTTTGGCAGCTCTTTCTGCTCGGTCTAAACTCCTGCCGGCAATGGCGATTTCGGTAACCATGTCACTTTGTGCAAGCAGCCGACTTGCCGGCAGACCTACCTTGCCGTAGCCTCCCAAAGCAAAGATTCTCATGGCTTCCTCCGAAATCCAGCTAACGGTGCGGAGCTAAGCTGCCTGGATACAATCTTCGTTTAATTCTGATCTTCCTGATACCTATTTCGCACATAAATTTTCGCCTAGCCTCCAGGTCAGCTGCAGCGACTTGTTAGCCATCCTCCTTACTCTATCTTTAGTTCTTCTTCTACTCTCTCAGCCAAATAGATCTTTAGAAGCGACTGATAGGGAACATCCTTTTTATTCGCAATGTACTTTAGATCATCTAATAACGCTTCTGGTAGACGTACTGAGATGGTCTTCGTCGAGGGCTTCAATCGTGGGAAGACAACACGCTCACTTTTGCTCCAGTCTACATAATCAACTGAATCATGTTCCGCCCAGAAATCGCGTTCTTTCTCTTCAGTTTCAAATCTGGGAATTTTTTTATTCGACATCTAGATAAATCCTCCGTTCTCTACGACTCATATCTCTTGCGGTAATTACACGAATAAGATTCTCTCGTATGGTGAAGACAAGAAATAATTCCCTTCCCTTATCGGTTTGACCCAAGACGTAGTATCGCATTTCCTCTTGTGAATGTTCTGTGTCTTCACCTACAACAAGTGGCTGATTGAACAATACCTGCTCACATTCAGCACGACTGACTTGATGTTTTGTCCAGATCTTCTCTACGTTCCACTCGTCCCAATCAAAGCCGCGACAAAGCAAGAGCTCTTCCAAGTTATTTCACCTTGTTCTTGTATATTTTCATTATATACGTTTCTTTGGGGATTTCAAGTATCAAATTGAGGATGGCTAACGGCCTCGAGCTGAGCGGCCCGGCCAAAGCTCCTTCACATTTTCGCGCCAAGCTGGCCGGGTCCGCTCCAGCGAGTGGTTGGGCGGCGGCTTTTCTAGCCGACTTACCTCAGTTCTTCGCTTCCGAGAGCACCAGTA
>DUEW01000156.1 GCA_011174845.1 Anaerolineae bacterium
CGGACCGCTTACGCTGTCTGGACCATAATTCGCACCCAATTGGCTGCGAAAGCCGAGCTTGAGGGGAAGCGATTCCGCGCCGACCAAGTTTAGGATCAGCGCGGCAGATATCCAAACAACCAAAAGGAAAATGAAGACAGAAAATGCACTCAATATCCACCGTCGTCCAGTCATGCGGATCGATCACCTCCTGCCATAATCATCGGTCATCATTGTGAGATATTGAAGAATATCGACTTAATGACCGATCCTTTTCGAGGTCGTCGCGATGAATCTTTATCTGTCAGGTTAGATTTAAGACTTGGTATAAAAAGGGGGTCGTTGAATTCCATGATTAGTTTCACGAGACCCCAAATGAACCTTCTATCACTCTTTAGGTTCTTTATGACAGTATAACAGAAACCTCGAAGAACCTGAATGGAATCCTGCTGCAGAAACATCCTTGCTTGCCTTATATATGCAGAGAGACTCGAGAAACGGCATCCCCCATGTTTGGCAACTAGAAGCAAACAATCAACAGGGTAGATGTCATCTGCTTGAGGAAAGGAATTAATTATTTAAATTGGAATACTCATTTGGGAAGCAAAGGAAAACCGATAAAGAACTGCTCTCGAATATTAATGGGAGCTAAGAGGTTCCTCATTCAACCTCCTGCCAACCCTCCCATTGCGTTTTACTTCTCTCCTGAATATCTGAGCAGTCGACGAGGCGGTTCCAGCGGCCCGTCACCTCGTAAACCATCACCTCTCGGCGCTTACCCCTGAGTTGAGCTCGGCCACGACGACCGAACTCAAACTGTTTGCGTGTATTCGCCAAGAATTTATACGTGTCCTCGCTGATCACGATCCTCCCACTTTCAGAGACTCGAGTGATCTGTTGTATCCGCTGCGAAGTGTTCACCGTATCACCTAATACGGTGTAATGCAAACGATCCTTCGACCCTATCCCGCCTGCGATAACAGTACCCGTCGATACGCCAATTCCTACTTCCAACGCAGGTAACCAATCAGTAGAACGGCGTTCATTCACACCTTTCACATAATCGAGGATCTCCATCGCAGCATGGGTCGCTTGTAGTGCACTTACTTGAGGTGGGACTCGAAACGGCAAAATGCCAAAGAAAGCCATGATCGCATCGCCATCGAATTTGTTCACCACCCCACCGTGTCGGGTAATGATCGGGACGACACCGGAAAAGTAATCGTTTAAAGTTCTCATGACATCTTCGGGATCAGCCGTTTCAGCCATGGTGGTAAATCCCTGCAGATCGGCAAAGAGGATCGAAGCTTTCGCGGTCTGACCCTCCAGCAACAACCCTCCAGTATCTATAGCGGTACGTAGCTCATCCCGAACTTCAGGTGTGACCGTCCTGCCGAGTAGGTCTCGGTAGATGGCACCCTCCCGCAACCCTGCTACCATGCTGTTAAAAGTTTGAGCTAAGACTCCGACCTCATCGCTTCCCCGGGCGATGACCTGGGTATCAAGATTGCCGAAGGCAACTTGTGTCGACGCATCAGCGATATCGACCAAAGGTCGGGTGATGGTGTTCGAGATTACCAAGCCTGTGAGGACAATCAGCACAAGAGCTACCGCACCGACACGGATCACCATGACCGCGTTTTCCATATATTTCTGGTACGCTAAATCAGTTCCTTCAACTTTTAGTAAAGAAATGCTCAGCATCCCCAATTCAGTCGTTCCATGCCGAACGATCAGAGGGGTTAGTACATCTCCATAAATCTGACCAGCGACGCCGATCTCACGGTAGGGTGGTTCCTCTACACTTGGAGACTTCGCGGCTTCAATAAGCTCTTGAGGTAGGGTCAATCCGGGTGGATCCCAGGTCTCTTCCGAATCAAAAGTTGAACTCAGTAGCTGATTGTTATCGCTTGAATATATTGAGACTTGGGCTCGTGCGTCCGCGCTGAGATGTCCAACAAGGGTGTCCAAGTATTCGCCCACCAAAACCGCACCAAGGATAGTACCTTGCTCGTCAACAAGCGGACCCGCGACGAACAGGACGCCCTCTTCCTGATCCTCCCCAATCAAGATTTTTTGCATACCGGCTTGTTTTACGCCAATAGGATCCTCTTCCTCCTCTTGAAAAAAATCGGACAAGAGAACAAGCTGGACGAAAAGCCAGTCCTTGTAATATCCCTCGCCACGTAGGACCAGATAATCCCCTTGAGGTGCGTCCGGACTGCTCTTTCTCACTGTCAGCAAACTCGTTCCCTCACGATCAAGCACCACTGCTACATCGACACCCGTGTTGAAGACCAGGCTCAATACTCTCTCTCGCAAAGCCTCCGAATCATTAAGTGCGACCGCCGATGCGACACCTTCCGTGTTGGCAATGGCACGCTCAATCTCGAGCAACCTCTCCTCAATCCGCACCACTTCATCGGCAGCTTGTTGACCGCTATCAGCTAATTGACGTAGGAAACGTACCTCCTCTGCCTCACCCAACACGCGGTTGACAATAACCGTCGCGGCTAATGCCAACATCAGAGCCAAGAACATGAAGGGAAGCGTAATCTTCCAACGTAAGCTAAAGCGCACACGAGGGCGATCGATTGACGAGGTCCTGCTCATTTCCTACGTATCCCTTCAGTTAAAACGATCCTACCGGAGAAAGAACGATAGGATGATCAGTACAGCAATGAATGTCCCGGCGAGCATAGCGATACGTTTCAGATCCTCTAAGACGTAGGTGTAATCAGGATTGAAATCCCCTTTACCCGGCAGCGACTGTGGTGAGGGCTCAACTTTCGTTGAGACCGAAGCTCTATGGGCCTCAACCGGTACATTGGGAGTGCGATTTCGCTTCCGACGGCGCTTCTTACTCACAAACATCCTCCGATTGATAATGCAGTCATTTGCATCTCGAATATTTACTTCTCTCACAGCTTAGATATAAGTCAATGATTAGCTTTAGCCTTACCTACCAACGAGTTCAGCAATAACGACAATCCGATGCGTATCCTTCAGGTAAGGATAACATGAGATCAACGTGATCGTGGGCCTAGCAGTAGGATCCATGACTTCCACCTCGGTAGGTTCGACAATACGAAGGCCGGTCACACGATAGGTGTATTCGCGCGTCGCAGTACTTACAAGAATCTCGTCACCTGGTTTTAACTTATCAAGATCCCTAAATAGCTTACCGAAAATATCATTGTGGGCGGAGAGGATCAGGTTGCCAACGTCGCCAGGGTTTACACTTCCTATGTGTTGCCCTACACCTCGTTTTAATTGCTCCCACCCATCTCCTTGTACTACGGGAGCTGAAGCATTCCAAATTGCAGGAATAAAGATATTACGCGCCTGTTCAGGTCCCGGTGTAGGAATGGCCACCGCTGGGAGTGATTGAACCAATGGGCGCAAGTTCTCGGGTATTTCTGCTTCGTTCGGCATTGCGCCACCGGGCGAGTTGGGTGGAGTATGACCAGATGGCAGCACGACTGACGTGATCAATGGCGTTGGAGTAGGTATTCCCCCACCGATCGCTTCTGCTACCTCCTGGTTGAGCATTTGGAGGGCCTCAACGCCATTGAAGAGAATAAAAGCAAGGCCGACCACCGCTACGATCTCAACTACCAGTAGAACTTTATTCATAGTTGAACGTACGGTAACCTTGCGTCCATGAGGGATTTCCTCAGTGGCTCCCTCTCTAATCGCCCCAGGGAATGCTTGAACCTCACTCTTATTCGAAGGTAGAGGAGGTTCGCTGCGAAGTTTCAAGGTTCGACCACTACGTCTGAATTGACGCAAACGTTCATCGCGCGCTTCACGCTTCTTCCGAGCGAGCAGCGATTCGAGTTCCTCTACCGAGAGATCTTCAGCCG
>DUEW01000157.1 GCA_011174845.1 Anaerolineae bacterium
CGGCATCACGTATTTCTACTTTGTCATTGTGTATCCACAAATAGACCAAATCGGGGGACTTGCCGCGAAGGATCACTTTGTCATATCCGGCATACTTCAATTCCGGCGCCCAAAATCCTCCCATCATTGAAAAGGCCATTAACTTAGTCTGAGGAGAAATGGTAGAAACGATGGTCCGATTACAACCGGTAGCAGGTGTGCCGCACAAAAGACCAGCGGCAAATATGAGAAGATTATCAGGAGAAAAAGCTTCAACTTCAGGGGGAACCCTGTCCCATATTATCTTGGCGTTCGTACCAAGCCCCCCCAGATAGAGTTCGGTGTCCCTCGGGTCAGTTTCTACCCTCTCGATGTTTCCTCGGGATAGATCGATCTCTAAATTAAACCCTGTCTCTGCGTGCCTCATGCTTAGCCTCTCCTAAGTATCTCCACCTCACTAGCAGCGGTCCACCGCAGTCAGAGCCGATTCTCATCCATGCCCACACCCTTGAGAATCTCTTTGAGTGTGTCCACCCGTCGCTGTACCTGGTAGTTGCTGTTCAGGTAGTGACAATCGCCAGGGTGACAGCGACCAATGAGTACATCGTCGGCCCCTTCCAAAGTCGGCACCAACATAGGTGCACCAGTTGCACACAAAGGCAATGATCTTGGGCTATAACTCAGCCTCACTTACGCCCATACCAACACTACCTATCCTTCCACAGCGGTGGTCGTTTTTCCATAAAAGCGGCCAGCCCCTCGTGGGCGTCCTCGGTGTTCATCAGGGGACCCAGGTACAACGTCTCGACCGCCGTCAGCCCGTCTTCAAAGGAACCGACGCTACCCACGCGTACCGCTCGCTTCGTCAAGCGCAACACGGCGCCGCTCAGCTTGGCCAGCTTGTTCACGAACTCGTCGACCGCCGCCTGTAGCTCTTCTGGCGCCACGACCTTGTTGACCAATCCCAACCGCTCTGCCTCGTCAGCCCGTATGCGATCGCCGATCAGAACCATCTCCATCGTCTTCTTGGGTCCGATGATCTCCGGCAACGCCACGACCGCGATGGGAGGCAGTACGCCTACCTGGATCTCCGGCTGTCCGAAGCTTGCTTTCTCCGAGGCGATGACCATGTCACAGAAGAGCGCTAGCTCGCATCCACCGCCTAATGCTGCTCCGTGAACCACCGCCACCGTCGGAATCTCCAGCCCGTCAAGCAGCCGAAAGATGCGATGGAAGACCTCGATCATCTCGTTCACCTTGTCGGCGGTGTGCTCGGAGACATCCACCCCGGCCGAGAACGCTTTGCTCCCCTCAACTGCTTCGAAGAGCAGCACCTTGATCGAGGGATCGCCATTCAGCCCCTCCAACGCATCGTTGATCTCGCGCATCATCGCGATATCAAGAACGTTCAGCGGTGGTTTGTTGAGCATCAATCGCGCCACGCCATCTTGTTTCTTTAAAATAATGTGTTGAAACTCCATGGCGAACTCCTTTCAGACGTCAGTGACCAGTAGTCAGTAGACAGTATTCAGTAGTCAGTAATCAGTAGACAGTATTCAGTAAATAGTAATCAGTAGATCGCAAACAGTATTCGGTGATTGAAGATTAGCTATGTACATTCGATTTCTCTCGCGCACGCATCTGACGTCTGACATCTGACTACTGATATCTGGCTACTGATATCTGAATCATATGTACTGACCGCCGTCCACCTGAATGACCTGACCGGTAATGTGTCTTGCCTTCTCCGTGCAAAGGAAGGTGACGACGTAGGCCACCTCCTGTGGAAGTCCGAGCCGCCCAAGGACGATCTCGGCTAAGGCCATCTCGCGTACATTTTCCGGAGCTTCCTTAACCATTTCCGTCTCGATGAGACCCGGCGCGACAGCATTAACGTTGACGCTGTACCGCCCTAGCTCGCGGGCACAGGCTTTGGTGAACCCGATCACTCCGGCTTTGGCGGCCGAATAATTGGACTGACCGAACTTGCCACGTAGACCATTGATAGATGTGATGTTAACGATTTTGCCGGCCGCTTTTTCACGGAAGACGGGGGTCACCGCTCGGGTGTAATTGAACGTACCCTTCAGGTCGACGCTGATCACTCGATCCCATTGCTCTTCGGTCATCTTCCACACGACGCCATCCCAATTCATCCCGGCGTTGTTGATCAGAATGTCGATCGTCTTGAACTCTTCCAACACTTTCTCGACCATTGCCTGGGCATCGTCGAAGCTCGAGACATCTGCTTGGACGACCATCGCACGCCTCCCCATATCGGTGATGGTCTTGGCAAGTTCCTTGGCTAAATCGTCGCTCTTACGATAGTTGAGAACGACGTCGGCTCCATCGGCGGCTAAATCTAGGACAATCGCTCTACCGATGCCTCGGGTACCTCCAGTGACGATCGCGACTTTATCTTCTAGTTCCATTCCACCCCTCCCTACACCGTGCGCTCGATGATCGTCGCGCACCCCTGACCGACGCCGACACACATGGTCACAAGACCATAACGCATTCGTTCTCCAGCCGCTGCTCGCCGCTGCATCTCGTGCAGTAGTGTGACCATCAGTTTTGCGCCGGTGCAGCCTAGTGGATGTCCTAAGGCCACGGCCCCTCCGTTTACGTTCGTCTTCTCCATGTCGAAGCCCAGCTCCTTGATGCAGGCCAATGCCTGGACTGCGAAGGCCTCGTTTAGCTCAATTAGATCTAGATCATCGATCGTTAAACCCGTGCGTTGCAATACTTTCCGAGTAGCCGGTATTGGACCGTAACCCATCGTGCGAGGGCTCACGCCGGCCACAGCTGAAGACACCCAACGAGCTAGAGGCTCGAGACCCAATTCGCTTGCTTTTTCCTCCGACATTAGAAGCAGGGCAGCGGCTCCGTCATTGATGCCGCTGGCGTTACCGGCCGTCACCGTGCCATCGGTGCGAAAGGCAGGACGCAGTTTCGCTAATTGTTCTGCACTTGTAGCCAGTCGTACCTTCCCATCTTCAGCGATTTCGATGCGGGGATGTTCGTCGGTGTCCACGATCAGTGGATCTCCTTTGCGTTGGGGGATATGAACCGGCACGATCTCGTCGTTGAAACGCCCGGACTCGATGGCCACTGCAGCCCGTCGCTGGCTTTCCAATGCAAAGGCGTCCTGATCTTCGCGGCTAATGCCTGTCTCGTCGTAAATATTTTCCGCTGTCTCGCCCATGCCCTCCAGCGGGAAGATCTCTTCCATCTTCGGATTCGGGTAGCGCCAGCCGATGGTGGTGTCGTACATCGTGACGTTGCCCCAGGGGAAAGGGCGTTCCGTCTTGGGAACCGACCACGGCGCCCGGCTCATACTCTCAACGCCTCCGGCTATATAGACATCGCCCTCGCCACACTTGATAGCCCTGGCTGCCTGGTTAATGGCATCCAAACCCGAGGCGCAAAGTCGATTAATTGTGACGCCCGCAACGTTGAAGGGCAAGCCAGCCAGCAAGAGTGCCATACGGGCAACATCTCTGTTGTCTTCCCCCGCTTGATTGGTGCATCCGAGGTATACGTCCTCGATGAGGCCGGGCTCGATATCAATACGGGTTATGATTTCTTTGATGACCAACGCAGCGAGGTCATCTGGTCGAACCGGCGCCAGTGCTCCGCCATGTCTGCCAACTGGAGTACGCACGGCTTCGACAATAACTGCCTCTCGCATTTCGCCTCCTTTTTTGTGAATGATCGATAGATAATGCCAAGATCCCTGATTAACTGCTGTTGATCTCCGGAGCCTTGGATAAGATCGAATCCACGAAGGCTTCCGCCTCCTCATCAAGTAGATCGTGATATTGTTGAAACAGTCTTGTTGCTCTTTCACCAAGCCAATCGCTGGGAAGTAGCTCTAATGGTAGGTTGGGATCCACGTAGGGAGAGAAGCGATATTCGTGGATCAGCATAAAGCGTTGGATAAAGCATTCCTGAGGTCCAAGCCTTACACCAGCTTTCAGACGGTTCTGATACTCTTCAAAAAAAGGATCATAGCGGTTAATAAGATCAGCGTAATAATCGTTGAGTTGATTTAGGTCCCAACACCGCGAGACGATCTCTTGATTACTGGTGAAACCTCTGTGCTCAGCGGTGAAGAACTCTATGAAGGAGTGGAGTTTCAAGGAATCTGCAATCTGCTCAACTTCAGCTCGTAAATCGCGAGGAGAAATCCATGTTGCATGGTTCAATGTACCGAATCCAAGCCATAGTAATCGCCTACGAAGCTTGCGTCGTAATTGCCGCTTGGTTTCGGGAATAGAATACGTAAGCAAATGCCATCGTCCATCCCAAGGATCACAACGGGGCTGGAAGATGCGTCGTGCTCCTTCTTCTAGTAATTCAACGCACTTTGGGGTTAGGGAATAAAAGCTGTATCGGCTGGTTCTGCGGCTTTTCAACCAACCTTTTTGAGACATTCGAGAGAGGGTAGAGCGTACAGCCTGTCTTGATAGGCCAAAGAGGCCAAGTAATTCGATCAAGCTGCCAGTCCACACTTCACCACCTCGGTGGCGAATGTAGTCTCCGTATAAGGTGAAGACCAAATCTTGCGAGTTAGACAGCCCCCCGACTCCTATGAGCGCATCAGGCTTTGTAAGAACATTGGACCTGCTTCGTTTGGACCATGTCTCATGGTTTAATGAGCATGGTTGGCGTTGTCATATATGTCACAAAATGGTCGGACCCACTTAATAATAGCATATGTTACTAAAGTGTCAAATTTAACTGGGGGATATTAAGGGGAGGATTAGAAGTATATCCGATATACAACTTCAGCAACACAACCTGGTTTCTCTTCGCCTTCGATTTCTATCGTCATCTGGCTGATAATCTGTAGCCCTCCAGCGACTTCTTCAACCGCTTGAAGAACTGTTCGTACTCTAACTCGATCTCCGACTTTGACGGGGTGGGGGAAGCGCATACGGTTCATGCCATAATTTACAACCCATCTAGCCTCCGGATAAATAGGTTCCTCCGGATTGACGTATCCGGAGAGATATGGCAACAAAGATAGCGTGAGGTAACCGTGGGCGATGGTTGTCCCGAAGGGCGACTCACGCTTGGCACGCTCAGGATCAACATGAATCCATTGGTGATCCTCCGTCGCTTGTGCGAACTGATCGATCCTTTCTTGTGTTATGGCAAGCCAAAGGCCAACGTGGACTTCGGTCCCAACCAGGGCGGTCAATTCTGCTTTCAGTGTTTCTGATGACATGTGTCCTCTTAAGCTCTTTAGAATGTGATGGAAGGGTAACTTCGTGATCTGCCACCCTTAGGTGTTTCCGTCTTCTTGTTTATATGAAGTGCTAGGCGCGATCAAGTTTAGAGAACTTTTTCTAAGGATGGATTAAAACTAGGTAGTACAAGAGTAACTTCGCCAGGCAAAAGATTAAAATCTCTTGTTTCCCGCTGTGTAAGACGCTTAGGTTTCGAATCCACCTCGCTAGCTATCATCGAAGATCTCTTCGCTCGCTGTATCACGTAAGCCGCGCAGAAATTCCAACACATTTGCGGCCACCACCTGCCCCTGGGCTCTCACCCGATCGGCGAGCTCTCGAGCTCTGGCCAATCGGATTTCCGGCTCCTGATAGGTCAACTCGTACAACTCAATCAGAACCCCGTGAGTGCTCTCGGGGTGGATAAAGGCGATCCGTTTCCCTCCGGTTCCAATCACGGGTTCAGGATTTATCAATCGCACACCATGCTTTCTCATCTTGGCGAGGGCTACTTCAATATTGTCAACCTGGAAGCAGATGTGGTGAAGACCTGGACCGCGTTTGTGGAGGTAGCGATAAACACCACTTTCATCAGCAGTTGGTTTAACCAATTCCACTTCGGATTCGCCTGTCAGGAGGAATGCAACCACGGATTGTTGTTCTGGCACATCTTCGACGTGGGTTACTTCGAGGCCTAGCGCATCGCGCCAGAAATCGAGGGCGCTATCGATATCGTCGACAACAATGGCTACATGATCGATTCGTATAACAGATGACATGTTTACTATGTCTCCTTACAAAACATGAGTAACAAACCAGTACGACTATATCATATTCATGTGGACAACTTGTTACCTTGACACTCTTCTAACATGGCTACCAGTTGTCCAAGTGCCTAGGCGCCTATGTGCCTAGATTTTAAATCATTGTCGGAGGTCTATATTCACCCCAAATGTCGCGTAAACGACCGCAAATCTCACCCAGTGTTACATCAGCCTCCACACATTCGATGAAGAATGGCATCAGGTTTCCGTCGCTCTTTGCCGCGTTCGTCAACTTTTCCAATAAATCGGTAACACGTATTGGATCACGTTGTTCTCGAATTTTCGCCAGTCGTCTACGTTGAGCGAGTTCTATGGTTGGATCAACTGTGAGCAGCTTGATTTTGGTCGGCATGTCGGAGAGATAAGCATTCACTCCAACCAAGATCGATTCCTCACTCTCAATTTGCTGTTGTGTGACATAGGCGGCATCTTGGATCTCGCGTTGGATGTACCCTTTCTCAATCGCTGGTAGTGCTCCACCTAATTCCGAAATTTTCTGGATGTACTCCTTTGCTTTTTGTTCAATTTCGTCGGTCAGGTGTTCAATGAGATAAGAGCCTCCCAATGGGTCGATCGAATCAGCGATTCCGGTTTCATGAGCGATGATCTGTTGGGTTCGAAGGGCGACCTGGACGGACTCTTCCGTCGGAAGCCCGAGCGCTTCGTCCATGCTATTGGTGTGTAACGATTGGGTACCCCCTAGCACGGCCGCTAATGCTTGCAGCGTCACCCGAATAATATTGTTCTCCGGCTGTTGAGCAGTGAGTGTCGAGCCAGCGGTTTGGGTATGAAAGCGAAGGCGCCACGATTGGGGATTTTGAGCACCGAATTGTTCGCGCATAATCCGTGCCCAAAGCCTTCGAGCGGCTCGGAATTTGGCGATCTCCTCAAATAGGTGATTATGTGCGTTTAAGAAGAAGGACAATTGAGGCGCGAAATCGTCAACCTCTAAACCTGCATCAATCGCTGCATGTACATATGCAATGCCGTTCGCGAGTGTGAAGGCCACTTCTTGAACGGCAGTAGATCCTGCTTCTCGGATATGATAGCCGGAGATTGAGATTGTGTTCCATCGGGGAACATGCTCCTTGCAAAATTGCATGACATTGGTAATTAACCTCATCGAGGGTTGTGGGGGAAAGATGTATGTCCCACGAGCGATGTACTCTTTCAAGATGTCATTTTGGATCGTCCCCCTTAGTTTGGAAAGTTCGACACCCTGCCGCTTGGCGACAGCGATGTACATGGCTAACAGGATCGCCGCAGGAGCGTTGATCGTCATACTGGTCGACACTTGATCAAGTTGGATTCCCTGAAACAGTTGATCCATGTCATCCAGGCACGAGATTGAGACGCCCACCTTGCCAACTTCACCAGAGGCGATGGCGTCATCTGCATCGTAGCCTAACTGGGTTGGTAAATCGAAAGCTACGGATAAGCCGGTCTGTCCTTGGTCTAGTAGATATCTGTATCGTCGATTCGATTCCTCAGCTGTGGCATAGCCGGCGTATTGCCGCATGGTCCATAGGTGTCCGCGATACATGGTCGCCTGCACGCCTCGAGTGTAGGGATACTCGCCAGGAAACCCTAACTGATCCTGATGATCGGGATCTGATGGTAGATAGAAACGGTCAAGGGGAATGCCCGAGGAGGTTACGAAGCGCTCCTTACGCTCGGGGTGATGTTTCAGAGCGGGGTCCAATACATTCTTATGCCAATGTTTCATGGCCTCGTCTAATTTTTTCTTCATAATTCACTCTTAATGTCGTAGAAGGATCGAATGGCTTCTTCCAATCCAAGGTCGGAAGGATGGATGGGAGGCCATTCTTTGAAGCTAACAAAATCTGCGGTTGAAAAGGGTAAATTGAGCCGCATTTGCAGGATCTCGAATAGCTCGAGGTAACTATTTTTAATACGGTATTCCCAATCTAGTCCCAGAACAGCGGCTGCCTGCTTGATGATTTCCAAAGAAGGGCCTTCCACCTCGACGAAAAAACCGAAGGGCAACTCGTCGAGCATCACAGCCGCTTCATCAAGCGTGTAAATCTCTCGATACTTCTCATAGATGAGGATAACCTGGTAGCCCAGGGCTTCCAGGAAGTTGCACGCGATCTCGAAATCATTGATCGCTAACTCAAACTCAATCCGCTCTTCTGCGCTTTTTGATTTTTTATATGTAAGGACCACCCGATTACCCCGACGAACACGAAGGATCTCGCGATTAGAGCGTAACCGATTGTCGTGGGTGTCGTAGCGTTTATTCAACTCCAGGTGGCGTGGGATGATTAGCTGTCCTTCGAGATCAAGCACACGCTGACGAATTCCGTCGAAGTGGGGAACAATGAATTTTGCTTCGATTTCTCTTCCACTTTCGCTCATCAAGTGATCAAGCCTGTTGGTCCATCATGAAAAGGAGACAATACATATCGGTGTTATTCAATATGCAACTCTTCGTGGAATCCTTAGGCGGATTGCGTTGGATCATGTATTCCTACGATTCATACAAATCAAGTGGGCAATCATAGGGTTTCTTCGTCGTTTAATTAATCCCGAGACCCTCAATGCTGAAGGGCTCCCTAAAAGGATTTCTTTGACGTCCTCGAATTCTGAACGATGGCTTAATCATCAATCAAGGATTACCAAAACCTGCTCTTGATCGACGTTATCACCAGGCTTGACTCTAACCCCAATAACCTCACCGTCTCTGGGTGCCTTAAGCTCGTTCTGCATTTTCATGGATTCAAGGACCACCAAATTCGCACCCTGCTCGACTTGTTCACCCTCCTTAATGGGGACGGCTACAACCAGACCAGGCATAGGTGCTTTAAGCTGGAATGCCTCACGATGAGCCGCTTGAACGCTTGAGACCTCTCTCAGACGCTGTTGCCTTTCGTCCTCGACGGTGACCAGATAACGTTGGCCAAGTAAGAAGACTTCCCATCCGGCATCTGTGGGGTTGACATGGGCTTCGAAAGATTGACCATCCAGCAGTAAGGAAATGATCGAAGGGCTAGCAATAGGCAGGAAGTCGATCGAGAAGGATTTGCCATCGAGCGTGATCTCACACTCACTGTTGACTTCAATCTCGTAGGTTTTGTCGTCGATGGTGGCGATGTATTTCATGGCTCTCTCAATCATGTTGGTTTTACAAAGGGAGGGGGATTAGGGATTAGGCACGATGATCATGAGACATCGAAACTTTTCCTGATCCCTAATCCCAAGTCCCTAATCCCTATTTTTCCAATCTCTCCATCCGACCCGCCCACTTCCAACCGCTTTTACCATGATCATCCTGGCGTATGATCTGTGCGACGCGCTGGGTTTGGTAATGGTTGACCAAGGTGGCCATGATGGCCGCGATATGGGGCATAGCTTCCAATCCGTCCTCTGTCTCATTCATGGAGAATCTTTCTTCAACAAATCGGGTGTCAAATTCTCCGGTGATGAAGTGACGCGAATCCATGATCCTTTGATGGAAGGGAATATTGGTCTTCACCCCAACGATGCGGTATTCCTCCAGCGCCCTACGCATCCGTAGTATGGCTTCATCACGCGTATCACCCCAACAGATGAGTTTGGAGATCAATGAGTCGTAGTAGGGTGAGATTTGCAGACCTGAGTACACGCCTGTGTCAACCCTCACGCCTGAGCCCGTAGGTGGGCAGACCTGAGCCAGTGAACCTGAGGATGGCATAAAGTTAAAATAAGGATCCTCAGCGTTGATCCTACACTCGATTGCCCATCCGTTTAATCGAATATCATCCTGGGTGACCCCCAATGGCTTCCCTTGGGCGATACCGATTTGTTCTCGAACGATGTCGACTCCGGTGACCATCTCGGTTACCGGATGTTCGACTTGTAGACGGGTGTTCATCTCAAGGAAGTAAAAATTATGGTCCTTATCCACGAGAAATTCGATCGTCCCGGCGTTTAGGTAATCAACTGAACGGGCTGCGGTGCAGGCTACCTCACCCATCTGTTGACGTAAAGCTTCGTTGATCAAGAGTGAAGGAGATTCTTCGAGCAACTTTTGATGACGACGTTGTAGTGAGCATTCACGCTCGCCTAGATGGATGACGTTGCCGTGATCGTCGGCCAGGATTTGAAATTCGATATGGCGGGCGTTGATTAATAATTTCTCGAGATAGACGTTTCCGTCCCCGAACGCTGCCTCGGCCTCTCGTCGAGCGGCATTGATCAAACCAAGCATCTCATGTGATGAGTTGACCTCGCGCATTCCCATTCCGCCTCCACCTGCGGTGGCCTTGATCAGAAGGGGGAATCCGATCGTAGGGGCGATTGCAATCAGTTCGTCGTCTGTTAGGTTGCCTTCTCCTTCCGTGCCTGGAACGACGGCCACGCCAGCGGCGGTCACGGTTGCGCGTGCCACGGCTTTATCTCCCATGGCTGCGATGGCTGTCGGTTTGGGTCCAATAAACACAAGCCCGGCGTCCTGGACAGATCGAGCGAAGTCCTCGCGCTCGGCAAGGAAACCGTATCCTGGATGGATGGCACCAGCACCACTCTTTCTTGCGAGATCGATGATGAGATCACCGCGCAGGTATGATTCACGAGCCGGTGCTGGACCGAGGAGATAGGCTTCGTCTGCATAGCGTACGTGGAGCGCGGCGCGGTCTGCCTCGGAGTAGACCGCAACCGTACTCATACCAAGCTCCCGACAAGCACGAATGACGCGGACAGCGATCTCTCCTCTATTTGCGATCAAAACTTTATCGAACATCGTATCCTTTAAAGTATGATGACCTTGCGTAGGAAGGGTTGCCGTTCTCCCCGTGAAGTTTAACACAGAGGGGCTAAATACATGTGGGCTACAAGAGGCCACACATTGAACGCACGGGGACCAAAGGCAACAATCCTAAACGTCGACGATGGTTCCTTTTTGAGCAAATGATCCTTGTCCAATCTTTCTTCGATGGTCAGAGTGGGATGTTTCCATGCTTTTTAGGTGGGTTCGTGTCTCGTTTGTTGGACAAGATCTCCAAGCCGTTGATCAATCGCTGCCTAGTGTAACGTGGCTCGATCACGTCGTCGATATAGCCGCGTGAAGCAGCGATATAGGGGTGAGCGAATTTTTCGCGATACTCAGCGACGAGCTCGTCTTTTCGCTTATCGGGTTCCTCCGCCTCCGCCAACTCCTTGCGAAAAATAATATTGACCGCACCGTCAGGACCCATCACAGCCAGTTCGGCGCTTGGCCAAGCGATGTTCAAGTCACCACGAATGTGCTTGGACGACATAACATCATAAGCCCCGCCATAGGCTTTACGGGTGATGATGGTGATCTTTGGAACGGTGGCTTCACAATAGGCGTAGAGGAGCTTAGCGCCATGTCGAATGATGCCACCGTGTTCCTGTGCAGTGCCCGGAAGGAAGCCAGGCACATCAACGAAAGTGATGATGGGAATATTAAATGCGTCGCAGAATCGCACGAAGCGACCGCCCTTATCCGAAGAGTTAATATCCAACACACCTGCCAGTACTGATGGCTGATTCGCCACGATCCCTATGCTATGCCCTCCTAAGCGCGCAAAACCGACGACGATGTTTTTGGCGTAGCTCTCATGGATCTCGAAGAAGTTCGCCTCGTCTACGATCAATCGGATCACATCACGAATATCATATGGCTTGCTCGGGTCATCGGGAACGATATGATCGAGTTCCTCCTCAGCACGCAAGGGGTCATCTTCGCTGGTGACGAATGGGGGATCGTCGACGTTGTTCTGAGGTAGGTAGGAGAGTAACTCCCGGATCTTGAACAAACAATTGGCTTCATTATCGGCAGCATAATGACAAACACCTGAGGTCGTAGCATGTACATCCGCACCACCCAGGTCCTCATAACTTACTTCTTCGTGTGTGACAGCTTTGACCACATCTGGTCCGGTGATGAACATATAGGAGGAGTTACGCACCATGAAAATAAAATCCGTCATTGCAGGTGAATACACAGCGCCTCCAGCGCAGGGACCCATGATGGCGCTGATCTGGGGGATCACGCCTGAAGCGAGCGTGTTGCGAAGAAAGATGTCAGCGTAAGCACCGAGGGATACCACGCCCTCTTGGATTCTC
>DUEW01000158.1 GCA_011174845.1 Anaerolineae bacterium
AGATCCGATGGAGGAGGGAGCCAGTTATAAGTAATCTTTGAGGTTGTGTTCAACAGCATAAGCTGCAGCTTCTGCCCTGTTCCGTACGTTTAATTTTGAAAGGATGCTGCTTACGTAGTTGCGAACAGTGCCCTCGCCTAGGTAAAGCATTTCTGCAATCTGTCGATTCGTACGTCCTTCAGAGACCAATTGAAGGACATGCATTTCTTGTTGAGTAAGTTCGGCGAATGCTGAGGCTTCTTCTTCTCGAGCGGCTTTTCGCACTTCTTGGAAAACCCGTTGCGTGACTGCAGGGTCGAGAAGCGCCTCCCCTCGACCAACGGCCTCGATTGCTCGAACGAGATCATCTCCACCGATCTGCTTAAGAACATAGCCCGCAGCACCTGCACGAATGGCGGAGAAAAGCATCTCATCTTCAGCATACGAAGTGAGCATGATTACTTTGGTCTCCGGGAAGGAATTCGTGATCTCTTGACATGCTTCGATGCCAGACCCACCTTTAAGCCGGATGTCCATTACCACAACATCTGGCTTGTGAGCTTTCGTCTTTTCAATGGCTTCTCTTGCGGTCGCGGCCTCAGCCACGACTTCGAAATCATAACGTTTATCAAGCAAGGCTCGCAAACCTAAACGGACAACCTCATGATCATCTACAAGTAAGATTCTTTGCCGCGCCAAATCATATGCCTCTTTTTGAAAAGAATTCTAACTTAGCCGTCGATAGGCGACAAGGCTGATATCAAGATGAATCCTTCACACATTCACACCCAAAGTGGTCGTCGGTATGAACTCAGCCAAAGGTCCAATTGAGACGTGGAACGTTCCCCACCACGTTTTTGGGCAGAGAAGTACGCTAGATCGTTCTTGCTCATCGCTATTCTCAGCCTCTTCCAGTTTCTTCGAGTGATAGCCATTAAAATGGAATATATTTTCCATCGAGGCAAAGATCATGTCGGATGTGGATCTAGTGATGAACTGAGGGGTAATAACAAAGTTGGAGTAATTTTGTGGACACTGGAAAGAATATTGAAGATTTCTGAGGAATCAAGATTCTTTGTTGACACCGCTCTGTTGTCGCCGGAAATCAATAAAACGATAACCGACCCCACGCTCGGTAAGGATATATTCTGGATTAGAAGGATCAAGCTCAAGTTTTTTCCGCAGGTAGTTAATATATAACCTCAAATAATGGGTTTCGTCTCTATATTCGTAACCCCAGACTTTGGCCAGGAGCTGTTCATGTGGGACGACCCAGCCAGCGTTCTGAACGAGATGGTAGAGCAGACGGTACTCAGTAGGACGGAGTTTTACGAGCTGGTTTTCAACCCATACCTCACGACGATCAAAATCGATCTTTAATCGATCGTCAACCTCAATGACTTCATGGGTGAGGCTACTCGGCATCTCGGTCCGTCGCAACACCGCACGCACTCGACTGACGAGTTCACGGGGGCTGAAGGGTTTCGTGATGTAATCATCTGCGCCCAACTCAAGACCTTTTACGCGATCCTCCTCGTCGCCCTTAGCCGTGAGCATGATCACCGGTACGTTCGATATCTCGCGAATCAGACGCAATGTTTCAAATCCGTCGATATCGGGCATCATGACATCAAGCAGGATTAAATCCGGCAACTGGTCACGGAATTGATCGAGGGTCTTGAGTCCGGAGGTGGCTTCGTAGACTTCGAAACCATCGTGCTCAAGGTTTAATCGGATGAAATGAATCATCCGAGGTTCGTCATCTACGATCAGAATACGTCGTCGACGAGGTGTGGATGAAGCCATGTCACTCCCGGACGAAGCCGATGAGTTCTTCTTCCTCTCGCGTGGGTAAGACCTCAATAAAGTTCACGCGGTGCATCGGCCAGATGACGCTTACAACAGTCTCAGCGAGATATGAGAGTTCTTTATCATCCCGACGCCGAGGATTGTTGATCGTGATATTCGTGTCGTGTGGTCCCGGAAGTTCTTCGAGTTCTCCGACGACAGCTTCTTCGCCAGAGATATGTAGAAGTACACTAATGGGCATAATACTCCTTTACCTTTGGTAGCGGGAAATCAGTTGTAAATCCAACCCACCAAGCTGAATCAGATCGCCGTGTCGAACTTGAGTGGCCTTTATAGCTTCAAGGCGTTTTCCGTTCACGTGCGTGCCGTTCGCGCTATCGAGATCGATGATGAAGAGCCCCTCCGGCGTTAGCTGTAGTTCTGCATGTATACGGGAGACACCATGGTCGTAGGCCTTAAAGGGTCCCAAATCAATATCGGGGATGACAGCTTGTCCTTCGATGGCGATACCTAGAGTGTAGTTTGTGCGCCCCAACAACGAAAGTACAGAGTCCGTTCCGACGACGTGCAATCCAAGTAAAGCACCCGTTCGCAGTTCAGGTCCTTCTGGATAGGCAGAACTCGTGGAATCATCCGCTTGGGAAGGCATCTCAAAAGGACCTGTGGCTGGCGCTGGCGACACATGCACCAACCGTGTGCCACATTCCTCACAGTAAAGTGTGCCCACAAACTGCTGGTGTTTGCAGGAAGGGCATTCAATCATGTCTTATCGCCTGATGGCGGTAAGAGAAGTGCTCGCGTTCCATATTTGAGCACTTTTTCTCCCGCGCTCGAAATGCGATGATCGCGTGATAAACGAACGGCTTCGCTCAACGCAGCCTTTGCCAATTCCCTCTCACCAGCTGCGATGAGGTGCGTGGCGAGATTCTCGAGTCGTTTCGCTGCTTGTGTGGCTTGACCAAGCTCCGATTCGTGACGAGCCTTTTCTTGCATTCCGTAGAGGGCAATCAAGTTAAGCGCCGAAACGATCGCCTCAGGTGGTGGATTGGGATCAGGTTCTGTGCCTACAGGGATCTCGATTTCGACTGGCAAGCTCGTGCTCTCAACATCGGGTCTAAGAATATCACCTGAGATGCTGAAATGCGCCAGGCTGAGTTCATCGATCACACCAATAGGGTGGATGACTAATTCAAGGATGAGACGGATGGCTCCTTCAGTGGGGAGGTGACCGAGGTGTAGGGGCAGGCTATCCCCTAATGGCATAGGTTCAGGTGCGAGCCGGAAAGCCGACCGCAAGTCGACTTGCTGGCCAACTGCGCCCTCTAGACGCACTCGGCTAGCTACGACTTTGCTCAACGAATCGAAGATGTTCCGTAATAAATCTTGGATTGCTCGTGGTGAGTTAAGAAAGATAACATTACCGCCCGTTCTACCTGCAAGATCATCAAGAAGTCGGTCACTCCAATCTGATCCGATACCGACGCAGTTAATCGATATGCCATCTTCGGAAGCTTTGTCTGCCAACGCTACACATAATTCTTCGTCGCCGTAGGTGCGACCGTCCGTCAGTAGCACCATATGGTTCACACCTTCTTTACTGAAATTGCGATGGAGAACTTTAAAGCCCATATCGAGCCCTTGCCCGATCTCGGTGCCTCCACCAGCTTGTAGCAGGCTTAGACGAGCTCGTGCGGAAGGGATATCTTTAGCCTGGTCCGGCGAAACGATCATCTCGGCGCGATCGCTAAAAGCGATAATTGAGGCCGAGTCACTGGATCCAAGATCCTTCAGTATGTCAAGAGTCGCTGATCGAACTTGATCCAAGCGTTGCCCTCGCATGGAGGTCGAGCGATCGACCACGATGGTCATGTTGATGGGGGAACGAGTTGCTGGCAACTGTTCGGATGCGTATATTTCGAGGAGCAAATAATGAACTTGGGGCTCACTAATTTGAAGTAGATTCTTTCGACTGTGTTGAATCGAACATTGAAAGGAAGCCTCCTCGGCCATCGTAACTTCGGCTGCTTCGAGTTCCTGATCGTATACTTTACGCAGTTCCGGGCTGATTAACGTTTCATACGCACGACTTATCACGAGGAAAAGTTCTGTGTCCCCCGGAGCAATGTTCTTATCAGGGTGAAGACGAAGAGCAGCTTCCCGGTAAGCGCGTCGAAGTTCATCTGGTGTCGCATTTCTCGACACGCCGAGAATGGAATAGTAGTCCTTAACGGATGACACGCCTCCCTCAATCTACCTGGGCGGGAATCCT
>DUEW01000159.1 GCA_011174845.1 Anaerolineae bacterium
AATAGCAATCCACCAGACCACGACGCCGACGAAACCCGAACGGTTGATCAGGCTCTGGCGATTGAAGATATCGGACCAAGAGCCCGACTCCTGTTGTTCTTCCCATCGATCAGCAGGCAGCATTAAGTCAGACGGCATCTGGGTGGAACCGACGTCTCTCGGCAGGATGTGTACAACCTGACTGATATCCACCCGACCCAGGAGTTCCCTGACTTTTTGCTCGGAGTAGCTCTCGGTCTTTTTGAAAACCAAGACCTTTGGATGGTCATAGACCGTGAAGGTTTCTTCAGCGGATTGGTCATTGATTTCTAGCGGACCCAGCCTGGGATTGCTTTGAAAAATCTCTACCAGCTCGTATCCCAATTCGCCTTGAACCTCACCAGGCTTAGCGACCGCTGCACAATGTAAGACATCCTCAGGCTCAGGACAGCCGAGGAGTGCTCGATAATAAGCGGTGGTAAGAGGGTATCTGATGGGTACACGTGGGATCGAGCCATACTGTCGTTTGGAGGAAATGATCAAATAGTCGCCTTCGGTTAGCGTTGTCGCAATACGCTCCAACTTATCCGAGACACCATTTTCCTCCCGATCTTCATCGTCAGCCCAATACAACTCCTGGTTGAGACTGATATAACGTCCACTCATGCTGCGACCATCGACGCTCCATGGCATCCCATCATCCCACGTCGTCTCGTGAACGATCTTCGTGCCGCGCATGGTCAGAGGTCCACCCTGCTCCAACTCCAACCGGATGTAGTAGATCCTGTCGGTCGTTAATTGGATCGGCTGATGGAACGTGATATCCAGGAATGTCTCGTTGCCTGAGGGGAGGGTCTCGTCGAACACCGCGAATCCCAGAGCATCCTCCGCATCCTCGAATTCGAGCAGACTGATCGTCAGATCGATGAAGTCACCACCCTGACCCATATTCATCACATAAGGAAGCCTGATCGCGTTTGCTAGGCCCTCCTGGAAGACTTTGAAAGAGGTTACGTGGGGATTTTCTATACTGAGAGTAAAATCTGATGGCATAGGCACGGGCTCAAGTAATTCTTCACCATCGGTCTGGATGACAACATTGACCGTACCAGGAAGGTGTGTATAGATCCAGCGGGAGGCGTCCACGCGGGTGAGTGGTTCTCTGTAGATATTGGTAAATGCCAACGCCCAAATGAGCGTTCCAAATACCGTTACCCCTGCTACCACACCCACAATAACTCGTGCCACCTTTCGCCATTCAAGCCGCACTGTGTTTGAAGTGTCCCAAGCGTGCCATAATCCCCAAGCTGCCAGAAGAGCCAGGGTTGGGTAGACCGGCATCTGATAGCGCATGGCCGGTGTGAAGCCGATGGATTGCCAGATAAAATAAGCTCCTGTCCATATCACAGGCAGGAGATGTCGATAGTTCCGCTTGCGAAAGATCTCCCACGCTGCCCATGCCCACCCCACCCAGGCGAGGATCCCAAGCGGTAATCCCATACCCCAAAGAAGCATGTTCTTCAGTGAATGAAGGACTGGCGGTCGGTCGGCCCATTGAAGCGCGTAAGGCGCGTCCGTGTTCCCTCGATTGAGCTCATTGATTTCCTGCATATTCGAGAGCCATTGAGGATTGAGGCGCACCCCGAAGAATGATGGTCCTGTAAATGCGTACGGCTGTAGAACACGGAATGTTACGAGGGAGATCAGCGCTGCCGCAACAAGAAAAACCAGGGTTTTGAGTAGCTTTCTTTGCCTGACCTCTGGATCAGTTTGCCAGACCCTATAAAAGGCTGAAAGAGCCACCACTCCGGCCAAAGGAGCGGTGTTGATCTTAGATGCGACAGCCATCCCGAGAGCCAGACCGAAGAGAAGGTAGTTAGATGGACGATCCTCATCCAACACTCGTACCGCAAAATAAAAACCGGCCAAGATAAAAGTATTGGCCACAGAATCCACAACAAAGAAATGGGCATGCTGGATGAGTAAAACAGACAAGCCGACGAAGAGTGCCGCGAGCACCCCAACTCTGCGCCGATACAATCGTTTTCCGATTAGGTAGATCAGTACGATCGAAATCAGGTCAAAGCTCGCTGATACTGCGCGACCTAGAAGTCGGATATCACCATTCCCGATCTGTCCAATCCATTCCCACAAATAACGTACGATGAAGATCGGGAAGGTGCCATAAACGAAAAAGCCATACCCGACGTTATGTGGATTTAATTTAGATACATCGGTGTTGAAATACTCTCCCAACGAGGAGGGCATTTGAAGGGCACCCTCTACCATCAATAGGAAACGTTCATCCGGGTGCAGCTGAGTTCCCTCATCCCAATTGAGGCCAACGAAACGTAAGTACGCGGCCAGAAGGAGCACAAGGATCAATGCTATTTCTGGTAAGTGCTCCCGCAAATATTTAAGGATTTGAGCGGGAGATGTCGTCGACTCGGGTGAGGGACGTTTGTCAGAATTCTGCATCACTACTCCGGATCAGGATTCAGATTACGGTCTGTACCAATCTCGGGTGGCACAAAATACATCAAAAAATCCTTCCCTTCAAGTTGGGAAAACCAGCGAGATTCCTCTCCAGATGGAAATAGTTCGTAAAGTTTTTCGAGCGCATCTACATCATTTGGATTCACGATGAACAACTGTGCTCTCTGCTCCTCGAGAACAGTCTCGAAGTCGTCCGGCCACAGAGCGTAGTCCTTCGTGGGTTTTCCCGCGATCATGGCCACCAAACGCGTATCCATCCAGTGGGGATAGGGGACAACGTGAGCTGTCTCGTACGTTCCAACAGATTCGGCAAACCCCTGAATCACATGTCCAACATCGGAAGTGTTCCATGTGCCGTTCCGATGCTCCTCGTAGAAATCATGAAGCACCAAGCGATAATTCATATCCGCCGAGAGGAGGAACAATCCACAAACAACCAGCAGGCTCACCCCATAAGAACGTCGATGCTCCCACTGAGTGCGAACCCATGCTGGGATCATGGCCAGCGGTATCGCAGCCAGCGTAAAAACAGGGACCATCGCCCCAGCGGCTCGATTGGGTGCCGGGTTTTCGTCAGGAAAAGCAATGGACAAGGTCGAGGGTAGCATAAGGATGGGGATACTTACCAAGAGAAAGAGGTCCAACCAGTTTCTCTGCTTGACGTATCGAATGGCAACCAATGCAATCCCTAGGTGGAAAAGTGCTCCTGTAATCCAATCCAGCGCGGGTCGATTGGGTATCGAGATCACCCATATCTTCCCATTATCCCATCCGAACATGGTTAGACCACGCCATATATTTTCTAGCAAGATTTTCAACGGCGAACCAGGGATGGCTTGTTCGGCTCCGGTGATCCTTGTTACGGTTCGCATGAGGAACAAATCAGGCTGTATGATCGCTATCCGGATGAGGGGTACGAAAACGACAAAAGCGATCAGCCCTGCGGCGACCAGCCAGTTTAAGATCTTTACTCGCTGGCCTTGCGCTTCGCGGTGAAGCATAAAGATCGCGACCCCCACCGCGAAGGCGAGTGGTACTACACGGGCAGGAGAATACCCATCAAGGCCAATACCAGCGAAAAGTCCTGCTAGCAGCAGTTGATTACGCTGCTTGAGTCGTAACCCACGCGCCATGTGGTAAAGAACTGGCGCCGTGAATAGAGGATAGAGGGGAAACCGAAGTCCAAGTCGGCTGATGGTGTTGGGCCAATATGCGACGCCAGCTAATAAGAGAGCCGCCAATCCAACCTCGCGCCCTCCTACCTCACGGGCGAAAAGGTAAATGTACGGAAGGGTGATAAATCCAATAAGCGCGGTGCCTATCTTGAGTGTGAGAAAGGAAATCCCCGTTCCGAGTAAACGAGCTGTGGCTGCAGCAAGATAAAACTGGATCGCCTCGCGACCTGTGTTGCGCGGGAAGTAGATCGAATGCTTCCCATTGAGGACATCGGTCACATCCAACAGTTTCTCCGCATGATCGCTCCACATCTCATAAGGCACGGTATTGAGATTTACAAATCGGAAATAGGCAACCAGCAAGAATGACAGGATGACTAGAAGGCTCCAATGATCCAGCTTTATTTGATACTTTGGAGCGGAAAACCAGCTGCGAATCCGTTCCCAGAGTTTACGCGGTTGGATCTCACCTTCCCAAATCGAAAACAAGGTACAAAAGATGGCTCCGAGCCAGAATACCAACGTCGTCAGGTCAAATTTGTTATCACCGGAAACGAGGAAAGTCAGGGCAGAAAGGAACAATCCAGCGACGATAAATGGAACCCTCACACTAATCGCCTTGAATCTCTTTCTTGCCTTCAGTTTGATTGCCTCTGGAAGATCACCGACCCAAAACGCCCACCCTAGCAGACCGGCCGCGATCACGTAGAGAGCAATAGGGATCATGATACTCCCAGAATGCTGTTCTAAACCAAACTGAGCTATCAATGCCAGGATCACAGCGACGGGTATTCGCAAGTGGGCAGCCGTCACTTGGATGGTCGGCAATTCTTTTACCGTTGGTGGAGCGGGCTGTAACGTTACTTTTCGGGGTTTTACTTTCGGTTCTACCTCAGGGGCGACTTCCTCTGGAATGGGAATAGGTCGCAAGCGAAAGAGAGACTTGACCCAATCGAGTACGGTTGGCTCATGATTTAAGTTCTCTCCACCTTGTTTCTCTTCCATCAAGGTCTCCCTGTTATGATGCCGCCCAACCATCTTGATCGCCTAGACCTAAGCTCGATCGACAAAGACCTAGGATTTCTCTTCACGGGCTTGGCAGATTGATTGCGTTGATACTCCCCACAGACTTTTTATTGCCTTTGCGCGACATAGAACGTGTAGGTCCCATCTTCACGATATGGTTCGTCATAGTAAGATCGCACGAAGCGATCTGTCAACCAAAGGTTCCAGCGAGCAGGGACGAGGATCCAGTTCCCAGTAAACCATCGCGGGAGAAAGCAGGGTATACCAAAATAGTGCCCCCACTCCAAAGTACGGAGCGCTCCAGGTGAAAAATATTTCTGGCTCCGCACGACCTTAAACCCGACCCGCTCTAGTAGTGTTTGCCATTTCTCCTCATCGAAAAGGGTCTTCGTTCGAGAGATCCTCATAAACCAATCTTCATAAGCAACGGCTAATCGATTCAGTGAGATCTTTCGCAAGAAACGAGGTATGCTCAGCTGAGTTCGGTAGCCTGGATTGGGCACTGTAAACACGAACGTGGCACCAGGTTGTAGCACTCGTCTGATCTCGGATAACACTTCCTCCAGGTGATCTACGTGTTCAAGCACCGAATTGCTTACCACACTTGCGAAGCTTCCGCTTGCACAGGGAAGCCTCTCGCCTTCTGCAAGAACCAAGAAACGGTACGCTTTTCTCCGCTTAGCTTCATAGGTAGGCTTGAGCGCTGGATCGATGCCTACATCAAGCCGATGGCGAAAGGCTACGGATGCAAAGTGCCCATCTCCACTGCCAATGTCTAAAACCGGCGTTGGTAAAGTAACCTCCTGCATCAATCGCGATTCGACAGCCCGTAGAAGGGCACGAAAGTATGGCAGTTCACGTAAATGCGGCCAGAGATAATCTCCCATAAAGTTCAATCACGATCAATTCTGCCGAGCAATTCCAGGAAAAGACTCTCATACTCTTCTGCAGTAACCGCAGGAGAGTATTGTTGAGCGATTAGTTCTGTGTTGCCTCGGAAGACAGCGGGACTGTCGATCACCTCGAGGACAGCCTCCGCCAAGGCGGAGGAATCTCTTATCGGTATAACCTTCCCCATCCCGGTCCTTCGAATCGGTTGACGTACTCCGGGTAAATCAGACGCCACGACCGGTGTACCAGAGATCATTGACTCGATCTGAACAAGACCAAAACTTTCCGTGCTGTTCACGCTTGGAAGTACGGTCACGTCGCAAGCTTTGAAGAAGGCCGACATCTGTTGCGGATCAAGCACTCCGAGAAAACTCCAATGATCTTGGAACCGCTCTAGCAACGGCGCCAATTGTCGAGCGTAAACCTCCTCCCCGAGGACATCTTGATATTGACCGGCGAAGAGGACCTCTATTTGTGGATGGCGTTCCACGATCTTATCCATGGCTCCAAGAAGGTATTCCACACCCTTCTCGGTCGCTAAGCGCGCAGCCATTCCGATCGCTGGACCTCGTGTCTTGCGGTGCTGCTGAATGAAATGAGCGACCTCCTGCTCCTTGATCTGATGTACCTCCACGGGTGGTGAGATCACGCGCAGCTTCCCCAGATACCTTGAAAGAAAAGGAGAATGCTGCGCGAAATCCTCCGTGTAGGCAATTACGATGTCGGAAAAACTAGCCGCGAGGCGGTTAGCAACCTTCACCACTTGATTGGCCAGCGCGTTGATCGCACCTTTTGGCAAGCGAAGGTCGCAATGATAAGTCAGTGTAACGGGTCGCCCCAGAAGACGGCCGCGTAAGGCGATGCCGGCCGCGTCAAGTTGAGGTAGATGTAAACTGAGCACGTCATGCTTCAGTACTTGCCGGGTGGCTTCGAAACCGATCGTTGGCATTACCACGCCCTTACTAACTCGGAATGCCACTGGCACCCGTAAGACGTGCACGCCGTCTAAGCGCTCATGACGAGGAAGTTGCTGATCGTATTGCGAAGTTAATACCGTAACCTGATGCCCACGCTCCGCCAATGCACGCGCCAACCGTTCCACATAAATCGTCAATCCGGACACGTGAGGACGATAATACGTCAATGCAAACAGGATCTTCATATCCTCATATCGCCTGAGAACAAGTAGACAATTGCGTCATAAAAAACGTATCTTTGATCACATCATCTCGATTTGATAGGTCTTTCCAAACAAAGTTGCAAGGCTCGGGCCTCCCTAAAACCTATCCTCGAGCTAAACTCTTCCCCAAAAATCATTCGATAAATCTTGATCATGCAGTCATGTATGCTGGTCTCGTTACTTATCCTCTCATCTACACCATCAACAATTTTCCATGACCCCTGATGAAACACAGCTAGGTATTTATAGCTATCAAGAATGATCTGATTGTTTCGTCACCCCCTAATTTGGAGAGACAGCTATCGTAATACGGTTGAATGAGGGTCTGACTGATCTTAACATTGCAACGAGCGCAACCTAAGAACAGCCTCATGAACTTCATCTTATATTACGAAAATCGGGGGAATTATAGCACCGGGGGTGTCTGTGACCAGTCACTCAACACACATCATCACCCGCTTATTGAAACAACGCTCGATTTGCTTCTACCCATCGGAGGATCCGTCCCACACCTTCACGAGGTGGAATTCTGGGTTCCCAACCGAAATCTCTATGTGCTTTGGAAATATCAGAGACATAGATCTTCTGATCTCCCGGTCTCCAATCCCCATATCTGACCTCAATCTCCGTTCCAAGCAACTCGCTCAATAACGGTCCGAAGTCGCGCCACACTGACAGGCTGAAACGCATTCCCCCTCCGATGTTGTAAATCTCACCTTGTGTGCTCACAGGACTTCCGACAGCAGCCATCATCGCGTCGATCAAATCATCGATAAAGAGCACATCACGCACTTGCTTTCCGTCTCCATAGATCGTTATGGGACGCTGAAGCACGGCCGCGATCACAAACCAAGCGAGCCATCCCTGATCTTCGATCCCGAATTGGCGTGGACCATAGATGCACGAGTTGCGGAATACGACCGTCCGCAATCCATACATACGGTGATAATCCCGCACGTACTGATCTGCGGCTCCTTTAGAACACCCATAAGGCGAGTAGAAATCCAATGGCGAATTTTCCGATATGCCAAGGTCTAACTCAGCATAGCGATATCTACTTTCTTCTTCAACAACGCCAACCTCCGATAAAGCGCCATAAACCTTGTTTGTCGAAGTGTAAAGTACGACAGGATCCAATCCCAACTCACGAACGGCTTCAAGCACATTGAGCGTGCCAAGCGCGTTGGTTTCGAAATCCATTCTCGGCGATTCTACTGAAGTTGTAACGGCAACCTGCGCTGCAAAGTGAAACAATGCGTCATAGGGCTGATGCGATGCGAAGGCTTTCTTCAACCCCTCATACTCGCGAACATCTTGAAGCTCAAATGGAATACCACCATGTCGTTCGCGCAGCCATGTAAGATTGGTTTCACTCCCATGTCGAGAGAGATTATCCACGATCACGACTTCGTGTCCCTCACGAAGAAGGTAATCCGCTGTATTTATTCCGATAAAACCAGCGCCTCCGGTTATCAAGGCTTTCATAGGCATTCTCCATGCACGTGTCTTTTAGCAATCCGGCATCAGAGAAGATGCAAGGGTTTTTACTTCTAGACCATGTTATTTACAGGAAAGGACGGGACTGCGTGGGATGAAGTATACCTGAGTCAACGAGGACAGGATACTGGACACATTCCAAGCGTATCCAACAGAGACTTATACAATTTGAATTATGTTACTTCCTGGATCCTTAGGGCCCGCAAGCTCTACTTGCGCGCAGAAGTGAAGCTTCCGGATTTGAAAGAAGTTGGCGGCATGGGATGCGGTATGTTTGGAGTGCGCAAGCTCTGCTTGCTCGCAGAAACAAAGCTTCTGGATTCAAAAGCATACTTAAGTCAATATGTCTCACTTCGAAAATAAATGTTTGAAAAAGCCGTTCTTATGAAGGAAGTAGAAAGAAGCAAGGCGATTCGCCTACAGCCCAGATCCGCCGCAGATAGTAAATAAGTTAATCTATTGAGTTTGAAAGTTGGAGGTTCTCAAGCAAGATTTTTGTATCAACTCCATCTAGACCCTTAATACACCACAACAAGAACTCACGATTGCCTTTTGGTCCACGTAGGGGAGAGATCATGATGGCTTGTGGACCAAGGTCAAGGTTCACTGCGCAATCGATCACTTCTTCTAAGACCTGCTGATGAACCTCGGGATCGCGAACTACCCCTCCCTTGCCTACGGCCTTCCGCCCCGCTTCGAATTGGGGTTTGACCAGCGCGATGATCTCACCGTTGTTCACAAGCCATCCGACCACACTGGGAAAAAGTATCCGTAGAGAAATGAAGGAGGCATCGATCGTCACCAGCTGGATTGGCTCTGGAAGAGATTCCGTTTCTCGCGCGTTGACCCCCTCCATGACGACAACCTTCGGATGATTTCGCAACCGCCAATGGAGGACACCTCGTCCAACATCGATCGCATAGACGCGCGCCGCACCAGCTTGCAGCAAGCAATCTGTGAAACCCCCAGTGGAGGCTCCCACGTCCGCGCAGATCTTACCCTCGATAATGATAGGAAAGGCATCCAAAGCAGCAGCTAATTTTTCACCACCTCGGGAGACAAAACGCGGGCCTCTTTCCAGCGTGACTTGTACATTGGTAGCAAACTTTTGGGACGGCTTATTCACAACCTGATCGTTGATCCGAACTAGCCCGGCCATGATCATACGTTGGGCTTGTGACCGGCTCTCCACCAGTCCCCGTTCAACCAAGAGAAGATCGATGCGTGTTTTTTTCGTCACGTTTAAATTCTACTTGAAGGAAAGGAAAATAGGCATTCTCACTTTCATCGTTCGTATAAATGATCCAGTTTGCTGTGTAAAAGAAAGTCATGACTTCACACTTTTTTCCAGTGCTCGGACGACTCTAGAAAAATTCATGTCCTTCCGAGGAACCTCGCGACGAGGCATCCTTATGATGAACCTTGCCAGTTCGTACCTTCATATGGATTCTTCGCGCCTGACCCTTGCCCTGAGCTTATCGAAGGGGCGCTCGGAATGACACCTTTATCATGTCATTCTGAGTAAGCGAAGCGAGCGAAGAATCCCTATGATGAAGCTTTTGAATTCTGACCATCACAGGGATTATTCGCGCCTAACGCTTGCCCTGAACTTGTCGAAGGGGCGTTCGGAATGACACCTTCTCTCA
>DUEW01000016.1 GCA_011174845.1 Anaerolineae bacterium
AACGAACCAGTTGTGGGGCAAGTCTGGATGAGTTGTAGGGAATACGGGTAGGGTCCAGCGGCCATGATTAGCGTCGGGCTGCCCCGCTTGCGTCAGCGTGGCCTTCCACCCGTGGGGTGCGAGGAATCCCACAGGATCATCGAGCGCTCCAATCCATGGGGCTCCGGAAGCCCTCTGCATGTCCAACCATTGCTTGGTCAGCTGAGACGTAAGCATCTTGCCATTGATGATATCGAAACACAGCCAGCTACCAGGTGCTGAAAGCTCACTCACCCCCGCGAGCAGCGCGGTGATGGTATCTGTACCCAGATAGAACAGAAAGCCCTCTAAGAGCCAGCCGGATGGCTCCTTTATGCGGTAGCCTGCTCGCACTAGGAGATCGGTCCATTCTTCTTCCAGGTCAGTCGGGACTATTATGCGCTCGCACCACGCTGTCGCGCGCGCATCTCTCAGAATACTCTCCTTGCGCTCCAAGACCATTGGCTGGTCGACTTCGAAGAGTCTGGTGCCGGCTGGCCACTCAAGCCGGAACGCGCGGGTGTCGAGACCCGCGCCAAGCAATACAATCTGCCTGATGCAGAAATCACCGGCGATACGCTTGAGTTGATCGTCGAAGTAACGGGTTCGGAGCACGATTGGGACCACGCTTTCTGGCGACTTGTCCTTCATCCAAGACATCCCAGATTCCCCTGCGAGATCCTTAGCCCATGGATCGTCGAACAGTCGATCCTCTCTTTGGCTTTCCAGGGCACGGACTGCTGCAGTCCACGAGGCGGTCGAAGCCAGAGGTGAAGATGTTGCTGAAGTGTTAGTCATGTTCCTCATCCAGGTAAGTGAACTAGCTCGGGTTGTTCGACGGCTCAGCCCAGACATAACAGGAGTATGCAATTGCCGTCTAACATCTGAGTATGTTGAATACCCTCCCCACACTCACCCATTGGGGGGATTTCTGCGCCTAAAGTGGGGTAATGATCGCATTCCAATGTATTATAAATAGCAGACGTTGCTTATCCAACCAAATGAGCGTGGTTTGGTGAAAAACGGCTATCTACTCCTCATCTTTTTTTATAAGCATCTTATACTCTTACATAATCATCAAATAGGGGGATTCCAACGATCGATCCCTCCGAAGAGGATCTCCAACCATGTAAGATATGCATTCATGTAAAAAACCCCTTCTTCCAACACGTAGAATTCACCTATCTTATATGGCTATGCGCAGCTTTTTCGCTGCATCAGGTCGAATCTTCCTTATCTATAATACAGAAAAGGGCGCCCGGATTTCCGTGTGCCCTGACTTCATCCAACCTAATTGTAGCGTAATCCCTACTCCCTCAACATCGCGTGCGCCGCCGCCAAACGCGCAACCGGCACCCTAAAAGGCGAGCAACTGACATAGTTCAAACCATATTCATGACATAATGTGATTGAATCTGGATCGCCACCATGCTCTCCACAAATACCTACCTCCAAATCCGGACGGGTCTTGCGGCCCTCATTCGTCGCCATACGCATCAGCCGACCCACCCCATCCCCGTCGATGGATTGGAACGGGTTCCCAGGCAGGATCTTCTTCTCAATGTATTCGATGAGGAACCCGGCTTCCGCATCATCACGGCTGATACCGAAAGTTGTCTGAGTCAAATCGTTGGTTCCGAACGAGAAGAATTGTGCGTACTGAGCAATCTCACTCGCCGTCAGTGCAGCACGCGGGATCTCGATCATCGTGCCGAATTTGTACGCCACCTCGATCCCCTGCTCTTCCATCACATGCTTGGCCACCTCTTCCAGCGCTGCCTGTTGATCTTTCAGCTCGTTGACGTGGCTGGTCAGCGGGATCATGACCTCCGGAATGACGACAACACCCTCTTTCGCAACCTTGCAGGCGGCTTCGAAGATCGCCCGAACCTGCATCTTGGTCACTCCCGGCATGTGAATACCCAATCGAACGCCGCGCAAGCCCAACATAGGGTTAGCCTCGCGCATCGATTCCACCGCCGCCAGCATCTCCTCTTTCTCGGCCAGCAATGCAGGATTGTCCCCCTTGATTCTCAACTCCGTGACCTCAACAAGTAATCCATCATGGCTAGGGAGGAACTCGTGCAACGGCGGGTCGATCAAACGGATGATGACCGGTAGCCCATCCATCACACGGAACAAACCCTCGAAATCGGAGCGCTGGAAAGGCAGCAGTTTCTCCAGGGCAGCATCTCTATCCTCCTCGGTCTTGGCGAGGATCATCTGCTGGACGTAGGGTAGACGCTCGGTCTCGAAGAACATATGCTCGGTGCGACAGAGGCCGATGCCCTGCGCACCGTAATCGCGAGCACGTTGAGCATCACGTGGATAGTCGGCATTGGCCCACACACCCAAACGACGGAACTCGTCCGCCCAAGAGAGGAGCTTGATCAGATAGGGATCGTTGATATCGGGCACCATTGTCGCGAGCTGACCGAGGAAAACCTCACCTTCGGTGCCATCGATCGAGATCCAGTCGCCTTCCTTGATGACCTGATCATTGACAGACATCTGGCG
Organism: Anaerolineae bacterium; assembly: GCA_011174845.1. Classification (GTDB taxonomy): domain Bacteria; phylum Chloroflexota; class Anaerolineae; order Anaerolineales; family E44-bin32; genus DUEZ01. The sequence goes on from DUEW01000016.1 coordinate 2,536, forward strand.
CTTCTCGAGGTCGATCTCCAGCGCGGCCACGCCAACCACCGCCGGTTTGCCAAACTGCCGCGCTACCAAAGCGGCGTGGCTGGTTCGGCCACCGCGGCTGGTGAGGATCCCTTTCGCAGCCAACATGCCATGCACATCGTCGGGCTTGGTCTCAGGGCGAACCATGATGACCTGATGGCCCTTTTCCTTGGCCCACTTGGCGGCTAAATCGGCGTCGAAAGCGATCTGCCCTACCGCGGCTCCTGGGGAGACGTTCAACCCAGTGGCGATCTTCCTCCCTGCATTGGCAGCCTTCTTCTTGGCCACAGGCTCAAATTGGGGATGGAGGAAGAAATCCACCTGATCCGGCGACACCCGCAGCACGGCCTCTTGCCGTGTGATCAACCCCTCTTCCACCAAATCGACGGCTATACGCACTGCGGCTTGGGCTGTACGCTTGCTGTCACGGGTCTGCAGCATCCAGAGCTTGCCATGCTCGATGGTGAACTCGACATCTTGTACTTCGCGATAATGCTTCTCCAGAACCTGGTTGATGTCCTCGAATTCGGAATAGATCTTGGGCATATCCTTCTTGAGTTCAGCGATCGGTTTGGTCAGTCGGATTCCCGCTACTACGTCCTCACCCTGGGCGTTGATCAAGTAATCTCCTTCGATATCCTTCTCCCCTGTTGAGATATTGCGAGATGTCGCCACGCCCGTCCCAGAATCGTCCCCCATGTTGCCAAAGACCATGGTTTGGATATTGACACCGGTCCCCAGGTCGTGGGAGATGTCGGCCGCGTTGCGATAATCCACTGCACGTTTCCCGTTCCAAGATTTGAATACCGCCTCCGTCGCCATCCGGAGCTGCTCGTAAGGATCCAAAGGAAAATCCTTCCCGGTATGTTTCTTCACAATACTCTTGAACTCTTCGGTGATCGCCATCCAATCCTCTGCAGTGAGTTCAGCGTCGATCTTGACGCCGCGCTTCTTGCGATACTTTGTGATGACCTCCTCGAAGGGTTCATCCGGAACACCCATAACCACTGCACCAAACATCTGGACTAGGCGTCGGTAGGAGTCATAGACGAAGCGTGGATCGCCGGTCAATTTGATCATACCCTCAGCCGTCTCGTCATTGAGGCCGATGTTCAATACCGTGTCCATCATGCCGGGCATGGAGAATTTGGCTCCCGATCGGCTGGAGACAAGCAACGGGTTTTTCGGATCGCCGAATTTCTTGCCCGTCTTCTCTTCAACGGTTTTCAAGGCATCCAATTCCTGTTCCCACATACCTTCAGGGAATGCATTGCCGGCCGCTAAATACGCGTTGCAGGCCTCCGTCGTGACGGTGAAGCCCGGCGGCACAGGCACGTCAATGCGGGTCATCTCGGCCAGATTAGCGCCCTTACCGCCAAGCAGTCCCCGGACACCGTCCCAACTTTTGGCTTTCTTTTCCGCCTCTTCGACCTCATCGAAGAGATAAACCCATTTCTGTGACATCGTTCAATCCCTCCTAAACAGAACTGATTACTCAAACATAGTACCCGCGCCGCGACCGCTACATCCGCGGGCACGGCGCAGAGCATCCGCACAATGATACATCAAAACGGATGAGAAGTCAGGACATTTTTCGGGGTTTTACGTACATGAAACTCACATCTGAGTGTTAAGCTAAACTGACACATCGAGTTTAATCCGGACACCAGCGATGAGGAATTCCTATGATGAGCCTTTTAAGTTCGATGCATGATAGGGACTCTCACCCTTCAGGTACGATATCGTCGCGCCATTCGGTGCTCGGAATGATATTAAACCAAAGCATCACGCGAGCTTAAAGATCGCGTGATGCTGGGAAGGAAACACATTCAAGGATAACTAACACTGACGAGCATCCTTCGACAGGCTCAAAATGCTCGTCCTCTTTTCAACGATAATTCGAAGTCGTTTATAGAAACAGTAGAGGAAGACCTTCCTTAGCCCTCCTCCAACGGTAAACCAATTTGGATCTCATCTCCCACAACCCGCACAGGATAAGCCGGGATATCCACCACCGCAGGTAACGTCTGCGCCTCCCCGGTTTCGAGATTGAAGCGCGCACCATGGCGAGGGCAAGCGATCTCCAATCCCTCCAACTCCCCTTCCGCCACTGGACCGTCATCGTGTGAACAGAGGTCCGCGATGGCGTAGTATTGCCCACCGAGAAAGAACAACGCAACTGGGAGTTCGTCAATTTCGAAGATCAGCCGCTCCCCATCTACAAGCTCATCGATCGAGGCGACGGTCACATACTCTACTTGATCTTCCTCAAGTCTACGATAATTGAACATGCGCCTCACCTAAAATGCACCAACGGATCATCGATCCTGACCCTGTGTTTCTAAATCCTGGCCAACTCCTCCTCAAGCTCATCGAGACCATAGACTCCCGCCTTGAGGACCTTGAGAGATAACAAGGCACATTTTAAACGTACAGGTCCCAACTCGATTCCCAATAGTTCAAGAATATCTTCTTTGGTCAACGCCTTGACCTCATCGAGTGATTTCCCGACGACGGATTCCATCAACAGGTCCGCCGACGCCTGCGAGATAGCACAACCGGTACCGGAGAAAGCGGCTTCAGTGACGATGTCCTTTTCATCCACGCGCATGTCGATCCGGATACGATCGCCACACAACGGATTGTCATCCTCATAGGAATAATCGTTCGGCTCCAATGTACCCTTCATGAGGGGATGTTTATATCGATCAATGATTTGTTCGCGATACAGGTCATCCATGTAAGCATCCTTGTAATGAATTAATGATCTCTAAAGATTTCCTAATGATACTCGATGATCAAGACGAGCACCCTATGTCGTTCTGCAGGTGGATGGATTTCTCTTCGATTTGCTCAACATTTAACTTGCTTGGCAACCTAAAGCCTGATCCCCCGAGGAGTTTGGCAACAACTCATCGTCCTTCGACTGTCCTTCAGCAAGCCACGTGGTATGCTCGCCGAACCATACAGACAAGCCTCTCAGGTTGATGGCCTTTGGTGTTGAGTAGATTAACCGAATACTTCCTTTACCTGATACAAACCCTCGATCAGGGAATCAACTTCCTCCACAGTGTTATACAAGTAGAAAGAGGCGCGCGTCGTAGCGGCAAGACCGAATTTCTCATGGATGGGCATCGCGCAATGATGACCTGCGCGCACAGCGATCCCTTGACCATCCAAGATCTGAGCTACATCGTGTGGATGAACACCCTCAAAAGAAAAAGAAGCCACCCCTCCCTTGTGTTCGACTCCCGGACCATAAACACGAACTCCTGGGACCTCTTCCAGACGGTCCAACATCCGTTCAATCAGCAGCTTCTCGTGTTGATGAACCGCTTGCATACCGATGGAGGTCAAAAAGTCGATCGCCGCACCCAGGCCGATTGCCTCGGCGATGGGTGGCGTACCCGCTTCGAACTTATGTGGGAGGTCGTTAACCGTGAATGTTTCAAGCTGGACGCGCTTGATCATGTCCCCGCCGCCAAGGAAGGGCGGCATTTCGTCCAATAAATCCTCTCTTCCATAAAGTACGCCGATGCCTGTCGGTCCACACATCTTATGCGCGGAGAAGGCGTAGAAATCAGCGCCGATATCCGAAATGTTCACCGGGAGATGAGGAACCGATTGGGCGCCATCAATCAGAACCACTGCACCGACTTCCTGAGCCAAGCGGGTCATCTCTTTCACCGGATTGATCGTTCCTAACATATTCGACATATGCGTGAACGCGACCAGCTGCGGCTTGTTTTCGAGCAGATCGTGGAACGAGCCGAGGTCGAGCAATCCTTCCTCAGTTACTTTCACGAAAGCCAAACGGACTCCACGCTCCTGTGCCAGCATCTGCCAGGGAACCATGTTCGAATGATGCTCCATCTCGGTGAGTACGATCAGATCACCCTTCCCCAGGTTCGCACGACCCCAAGAGTATGCAACCAAGTTGACGGATTCCGTTGTATTGCGTGTGAAGATCACCTGGCGCGCGGATTTCGCCCCGATGAATTCTGTCACCTTATCCCGAGCGGATTCGAAAGATTCAGTGGCCTCCTCGGCTAGGCGGTGTATGCCCCGATGGATGTTGGCATTTTGCCTCTCATAATATGTGGACATCGCCTCGATCACCTGCCGCGGTTTTTGTGAAGTCGCTGCGGAATCAAGGTAAATCAGTGGCACACCCGGTTTTGTCTCTCGCGATAAAATCGGGAATTGGCCCCGCACACGTTCGATGTCCAGCACAGTGAGGGTGTGCATAGTTGAACTCCGATTACGATTTCTTTTTAGGTTGTGAACGGCGCGAACGGCGTCTTGAGGCAGGTCGGATGGTTTGGCTGGTTTGCAGACACCATAAAACCCGATCGGGAACCATCCACCCGTTGGTGAGGTAAACGTCTTCAAGAAATTGGACGGCCACCATCTTACGGTCCGCCTGTACAACAACCCCTCCTAGCCAGTCGCGGACTCGAACCCCGTCCTGATTATGATCGCAATAGATCTCCACCCTATCACCAGCCTTAAAAGGCTTCTGGTGGATGTTATCCACTGACGGAGAATTGATCCTTTCCTTTGCCAATGTCCTCTCCCAACTGATTATCCATGCTGAGAGGTCAGCCAATAGCTAAACCTTGCTCAGTTTATCATCAATCATACCTTGAAAACGGCCTCGCACGCCCTCTAATGGAACCCGTTCTAGAACTGGCATGAAGAACCCCTCAACCACCATACGCTCTGCCTCACGCCGAGGTAAACCACGTGACATCAGGTAGAAAATAGGTTCTTCTTCAATTTGACCTACCGTCGCCCCATGTGAACAACGGACATCATCTGCCAAGATTTCCAGACCCGGGATCGAATCCGCCCGCGCCTGCTTGCTCAGAATTAAATTCCGGTTCGCCTGATAACCGTCCGTCTGTTGAGCGCCGGGTGCGACGTAAATCATTCCTTGCCACACCGATCTACTGCGGTCCACTAAGGCACCTTTGAAGAGCAAATCGCTAGTAGTATGAGGTGCCAGATGGTTTTGCTGCGTATCGTGATCAAGATGCTGCACACCATCCGCGAAATAGAATGCGGACATTCTACCTTCAGCACCTTCGCCGATGAGATCGATCTCGGTGAAATTCTTTGTCAGATGGCTGCCAACACCACCGTAGATCCACTCCAACCGTGCGTGAGGTCCCACATGTGCTTTTTCATGGGTGAAATTCCAGACATGTTGGCCGAGATTCTGTGACTCAATAAAGGTTAGTTTAGCGTCCTTTGCAAGATCAATCTCGACAATACCAGCATGCGCAGAATATCCATCGGATGATGTTGGCGAAGCGGTTTCATGAACATATGTAATGGAGGAACCTTCCCCGATGACCAATAATAGCCGGCTAAAATATGCCACCTGTGTTCCAGAAACCCAAAAGATCGAGTGTAAGGGTTTTTCAACGTCGATGCCTGGAGGGACATAGAGCAGAACACCATGTTCGGCCATGGCAGAGGCCAGGGCTGAGAACTTCCCCTCCTCGTCAGAGACGATCTTCCCTAAATGATCCTTCAGAATATGATCGTGTTCCTTAACAGCTGTAGCCCAATCCACGGCGATAATACCGAGTTCCGCCAGTTGCTGGTCGCCTTCCAAGGTCGGGGGTAAGCCGGGGCTTATGGTCAACATCCAATCATCAGCATCGCCCACCATCGGTATACGCAGTTCCGGATCGACGGTGATCGAGTCTACTGGCTTTATGACCAGCTCATTTGCAGGTAGGCCACGAATATCGGTACGTCGCCAGGGCTCGTCCTTCACAGTAGGCATCGGCAGATCGCGATAGATCTGCCATGCTTTGAGACGCCGATCGGTCAACCAAGCGGCTTCCTTTAAACGCTTGGAAGCTTGTACCACATCAACCTTCGTAAAAGGAAATTCAGGGGCAACCTTAGGCCGAATCTTTCGTTTGGGACGGATCATGGTACTTTGACTCATACTCGAGTTTTCCTCGGTAAACATTCACAAACCAATGAGTACTTGTTGCATCTCAGTAATTAACCGATCGAACCTTCCATCTGAAGCTGAATCAAACGGTTCATCTCTACAGCGTACTCCATCGGTAATTCTTTCACTAACGGCTCGATGAACCCGGAGACGACCATCGTGGTGGCTTCCTCCTCGCTCAGCCCCCGGCTCATAAGATAAAACAGTTGCTCTTCGCCCACTTTGCTGACCGAAGCCTCGTGACCGATAGTCACGTCGTCCTCGTCAATCTCGATAGAAGGATAGGTATCGGAACGAGATTGTGGATCGAGAAGCAGTGCGTCGCAGACGACATTCGATTTCGATCCCACTGCGTTCTTATACACCTTGAGTAGGCCGCGATAGGAAGCTCTTCCACTGTCCTTGCTGATCGATTTCGAGGTGACCTTACTCGTCGTGTGGGGTGCAGCGTGGATCACCTTTCCTCCTGCATCCTGGTGCTGTCCCTTGGCTGCGAAGGCCATCGAGAGGATCTCACCATGCGCCCTTTCTCCAACAAGATAACAGGATGGGTATTTCATTGTCAGTTGACTGCCAAGATTGGCGTCCACCCATTCCATCGTGGCGTCTTCATGTACCATCGCCCGTTGGGTGACCAGGTTGTAAACGTTGATCGACCAATTCTGGATAGTTGTGTAGCGGCAGCGAGCGCCCTTTTTGACAACGATCTCAATCACACCACTGTGGAAGGAATCGGTGGTGTAGGTAGGCGCGGTACAACCCTCCACATAGTGCATCTGGGCGCCCTCATCGACGATGATCATTGTCCGTTCGAATTGACCGATGTTAGCTACATTCAAACGAAAGTAGGCTTGGAGGGGAAGCTTAACGGTTATGCCTGGTGGAACGTACACAAAAGAGCCGCCAGACCATACTGCGCTATTCAATGCGGCGAACTTATTATCTGTGTAGGGGATAACTTTGCCGAAGTGTTGGCGAAAAAGATCTTCATGCTGGCGAAGTCCATCTTCGATGCTGATAAAGATCACGCCCTGTTCTTTGAGTTGCTCCTGTACGCTATGGTAGACCATCTCCGATTCATATTGAGCTCCAACTCCAGCTAGAAACCTTTGCTCTGCTTCTGGGATACCTAAACGGTGGAAGGTCTCTTTGATCGTATCAGGGATCTCATCCCAGCTACGTCCCTCCTTCTCAACAGGCCGTACATAATAGTAGATATCGTCGAGATTGAGCGTGCTCAGATCCCCACCCCAAGTGGGCATCGGGCGATCCTGGAAGTGCTCAAACGCTTTGAGGCGGAATTCTAGCATCCACTCTGGTTCGCCCTTCATTCGAGAGATCTGCTCTACGACCTCGCGATCAAGACCCTTGCGGGTCTTAAAAACCGAGACATCTGGATCACTGAAACCATACTTATACTTATCCAATCCTTCGAGCCGTTCAAAATCCGACTCGGTCGCCATCGTTATACCTCCACAAGATTACCGTTATACTTTTCTCGAATCCAATCGTACCCATGCTCCTCCAAATGCTCGGCCAGATCCGCTCCGGCTGATTCAACGATCCGCCCATTTAACATAATGTGAACGAAATCAGGTTTGATGTAGTTCAATATGCGCTGATAATGGGTGATGATCAAGACGCCAAGCTCTGGGCCTGCTAGGGCGTTGACGCCGGATGCTACGATCCTCAGCGCATCAATGTCGAGCCCGGAATCGGTCTCATCCAGGACAGCGATCTCAGGTTCAAGAGCCGCTAATTGCAGGATTTCAGCGCGTTTTTTCTCGCCACCTGAGAACCCTTCGTTCAAATATCTTCCTGCAAATTCGTGGGGCATCTGTAGCAGATCCATCTTCTCTTTTAACATCGTGCGGAACTTGGGGATCGATATGCCTTTGTCTTCCGGATCTATTACACGGCGGTGGGCATTGATCGCCATGCGCAGAAAATTGGCAAGTGAAACCCCAGGTATGGCAACTGGATATTGGAAGGCGAGAAATAGTCCTAGGCGAGCCCGCTCATCCGGATCTAGTTCCTCCAAACTCTGGCCTTTAAAGATCATTTGACCTTGGGTGATTTCGTATTTTGGATGTCCCATCAAACTGTAAGCGAGGGTGGACTTACCTGTTCCGTTAGGACCCATCAATGCATGTACCTCGCCTTGCTTTACAATTAGATCCACACCCTTTAAGATCTCGTTGCCTTCGATGGCAACGTGAAGATCGTTTATTTCCAAGATCGCTGTCATTGATTTATCTCCGACTGTAAAAAAAAATCCGTAGCTCGCCTTCTGGATATCAGGGCGCATTATAGCACGCAGCCACTAACAAGTCAATATTTGTGATAATAATCTTAAATATTCGTTGTTTTTATCGAATTCTACGGGATCCTATGCGTACTTCTCAGGTATAAAAATGATAAATATATTAAATATTGACATATCGTGAGCTTGTGGGTATACTCCGAGATGTATGACATCAGCGACGCGTGACACGATTCTGCACTCCATACAGATACAGGGTCAATGCACCGTGAAGGAGTTGGCTGAGGTCGTGGGGATCTCACCAGTCTCCGTGCGACATCACTTGGCGCAACTCCAAGCGGAGGGGCTTGTGGCGGCCCAAGAGGTCCGTCATGGCGTTGGTCGCCCACATCACGAGTTCTCGTTGACCAAAGAGGCGATCGAACTCTTCCCCACCCGCTATTTTCAATTGACCATCCGGTTGCTGAATGAAATCAAGTATGAGATGTCTCCGGAAAGGGTGAAATCATTATTCTCCCGGATGACGAGTTCGATCGCTGAAGCCTTCGCCGAATCCTACGAGCACCTCACCACTGAGGAACGGCTCCCTCACTTGATGACCATGCTCTCCAGCGAAGGGTTCGATGCCGAGTATGAACTACAAGACGATCGGATCATCATTCGATTGCTCAGTTGCCCTTATTTGGACCTTGTTCAGTATCACCCTGAAATAGATTACATCGACCAAGAACTCATCGCCAGGGCGCTCTCCCTTCCCTTCGAGCGTGTTAGTTGTCTTTCAGATGGAGACACACATTGCTCCTTTGTCGTGCACTTACCTCAAGGAGAACAGTTGGAATGAGCGAAGATATTGCAAAGCTCATTTGGGAGATCGATTCAACACACCCTATGAAAGCCGAAGAGATCCGCCAAACCTTACGTCAGGTTATGGATCCAGAGTTGGGTATGAATATCATCGAACTCGGATTGGTACGGGAGGTCTCGTTTAACGATTCAAATCTCGAATTGAGAATGATCCTAACGACGCCATTCTGCCCATACGGCCCAGCGCTGCTTGAGATCGCGCGAGCTAAAGCCGAGCAGGTCGCCGGGGTTCCGACCGCGATCGAACTCGGGATGGAAATGTGGGAACCGAGCATGATGGAGGACAGCGCCGCTGCCGAATGGGGTCTTTTCTAACTTCTAACTGATCTCACGATCCCGGGCTCACCCGGGATTGATTTTTTTAACCAACATTTGGACGGTTCGCGAACCGCCCATACTTTAAAAAACGTCGGGGCAATTCACCGTTCGTGCCGCGACACCGGCGGCACGCCGGCCGTCTCGCCCCGTCGGGGCTCGCGGCCCGAACGGGGTGCGAGACGGCATGAATTGCCCCTTCGCCGCGAAGAATACCCCAGGTATATAAAATACAGCAAAGGCGACCAGCCGGTCGCCTCTGCAAGGTTCACTAAGGATCACCCTACTTCAACTGAGACGATCTTAGGCTCCGTCAACTCACTGCGTTTCCGTCCGATGAATCCAAGAAGGTTGAGCCAACCAAGGATGAGGCGGATCAACAATCCGAGCGCGGTAATAGCGAGCAATAATGCCGTCGCAAGCACGACCACGATCATCCATCCTGAAAATAAACCCCCACCTTGATACGTCACCAGGCGTGCACGAAGGCGTTTCAAGAAACGAGGATTTGGCTCGACTGGGACCAAGATCTGGGCCAGCCTAGCCTCCAAATCCTTCCTTTCCATTTTCACAGATCTTGCGCCAGCCACCCTCAGCTCCCTTTAATCATCCCACACCTATCCGATGTCGTCCTCACAAAGAAATTCAGATCCCCCTTAACACCATCGACTAACACTATATAGATCGCCTCCGTCTCAGATAGGTTGTCTATCCTTCCAATGTGGTGATCTCATCCCGCAATGTGTTCAAGGTACGGTGATAAAGGCTTTTAATGGCACCTTCCGTACGCCCCATGATCTCTCCAATCTCCGCATTTGATAACCGCTCGACAAATTTTAAGATCAACAATTGTTGTCGGTCTGGCGGTAGCCGTCGCACCGCCGCTAACAGCAAACCTCGTTCTTCTTCAACGATTGCTTCAACCTCCGGATGTGAACTCTCTTTACTGGCAACAATATGATCCTCCAGAGGGACTATGGGTCGACGGCTGCGATCTCGATGCCAATTCGCTACCAAATTATGGGCGATGCGATAGAGCCAGGCAGAAAACGGCACCCCTTGATCTTTAAAATTCGCCACATGACGCATCGCTCTCTGAAACACACGCGCTGTTAAATCCTCTGCGTCGTGATGATTGCCCGTCCGGTAGTAGATATAGTTATAGATACGACGGACATGCCTTTCGTAAAGTTCGCCAAAGGCTTCAGGATCCGATGCGGCCCGTTGGACGAGCTCCATATCTTTAACGCCTGGTTTCGTCATCGGACCCATATCGCCGGGTTATAAAATCCACCATTGACAACCCCATCGTATCTCGATCGTTTCCCATTTTTGAACAGTGGAAACCGATTGTTCACTATCGCCCCTTCTGGGCACGATTCTACCTGTATTTTTTCAACTCCACAGGGATAACTATCCGAAACGCTCTGACTCCCTTCCTAAGCTTCCCTGCGTACACCATCTTGGACACATCGGATTCTATCACCACCGAGAAAGCTTGGTGCTATAATGCTCCCACTCCGACGATGGAACCACTGATCTCATTAGACCTCGAAACTACGGGCCTTGATCCCAAGCGCGATACTGTCATCGAAATCGGTGCAGTGAAATTCCGTGGATCACGCATCGAGGATACCTGGAGCACCCTTGTCAACCCCGGTCGTCCGCTTCACCCTTCTATCGTAGCACTCACCGGGATTAATGACGACATGCTCTCGACCGCGCCCCGTTTGACCCAAGTACTTGGTGGTCTGGAGGATTTCGTCGGAGATCTTCCTATCTTAGGACATAATATCGGATTCGACCTCTCGTTCCTCCAACCCAAAGGCTTGTTTGGTTACAACCAAAGCCTAGATACCCTCGACCTAGCTTCCGTTTTGCTCCCCACTGCCGGGCGCTACAGTTTAGCGGCATTAGCAGGGGCGTTAGGCATTCCTGTTCGTAACACACATCGCGCACTTGATGACGCACATACGACATGTCAAGTGTTTCTTCGGCTATACGAAAAGGCATTAGAACTTCCATACGACTTGGTTGAGATGATCAACCACTTGGGGATCGAAGTCGAATGGGGCGCGGGATGGGTCTTCGATAGCATCATCGATCATCATGCTCAATTTCTTACCGTTGACGCCGCTCCTTCGATCCCTCTCCATGATTATTTTCCTCCTATCGAAAGCCTTCCCAAGCCACTCACCTCCGTTGAAGCACCCCAACCCATGGATGTGGATGAGATCGCCTCGATCCTTGAACCAGGTGGACCCTTCGCGAAGAAGTTTGCCTCATATGAACACCGGTCTCAGCAGATCACCATGGCTCGTGCTGTGGCTGAAGCCTTGTCGAACAACAACCATCTGCTGGTTGAAGCAGGCACAGGAACGGGGAAATCCATGGCCTATCTCGTGCCCGCTTTCGCTTGGGCAACCCTGAATGGGGAGCGGGTGATCATCTCCACCAATACCATCAATCTCCAGGACCAGCTCATCCATAAGGACATCCCTGATCTCTGCCGGATCTTAAACACGGATTACCGGGCGACGGTGCTTAAAGGACGAGGGAATTACCTCTGCCCCCGACGTCTCATCGGCATGATCCAGCTCGGAGCTCGGTCGGAAGAGGAGATACGCGTTCTGGCAAAGATCCTGGTATGGCTTCATCATGGAGGTTTAGGTGACCGAAGTGAGATTAATTTCCTTCCCAGAGAAGGGGTGATCTGGTCACGAGTATCAGCAGAAGGAGAGGAATGCTCACTGGAGACCTGTCTTGAATACACCGGGGGCGGCTGTCCATATTACAAAGCCCGTCTGTCAGCTGAGAGTGCTCACATCGTGATCGTCAACCACGCCTTATTGCTGGCTGACATCGCAACAGGAAATCGAGTCATCCCAGAGTATCGATACCTGATCGTAGACGAGGCCCACCACCTCGAGGATGCCACGACCAATGGCTTAAGCTTTGAAGTCAATCAGCGCGATGTCCTGCAATTATTAAGAAACCTCGGCAGCCGGAATGTCGGTTTACTTGCACAAGTGCTCGAGATCATGCGAACCGAACTCCTTCCAGAGAATTTCGCTCATGTCGAGCAAGCTATCAGCGCGATCTCTGATCGAACGCTCGACTGCCTTCATTTAGCACAACGAACTTTTGATACCCTATCAAATTTCATGACATTTCGTCGTGAGGGTGAGCCTATCGGACCGTACGGACATCAATTCAGAATCGTCCCCTCAACACGCACCTTGCCTGAGTGGTCAGAGGTAGAAATCGCCTGGGAGAACTTGCGTGGACCTCTCTCTACGGTCGTCGAAGCACTGATAGAGATTAGCGAAGGTATGGAAGAACTCGTACAAAGCGGTTCACAAACAGGCGAGAACTTGTCTATCGCGATAGGGATAATCGCTCGAGATCTGAGTGAGGTCTTCTCCAATCTTAATCACATGATTTTCGAGCCTGATCCTCAGATCATTTACTGGCTTGAAACCCAGATAGGCCAAGAGCGTTTGTCTCTCCATGCTGCGCCGCTTGAGGTGGGCCCCCTTGTCGAGCGGTATCTCTGGCACGAGAAAGAATCCGTCGTGATGACCTCGGCCACCCTCACAACAAGTGGCGACTTCGATCACATCCGCCGTAGGCTCAATGCTGATGACGCGGATGAAATCGCCCTTGGTTCTCCTTTCGACTACGAGTCCTCTACCCTCTTATATTTGATCGATGACATTCCAGAACCAACGGCGGTTCAGGCTTATCAACGGTCAGTCGAGCGAGGTTTACTGGCATTATTGCGCGAGACTCGAGGACGGACGCTGGTACTATTCACTTCCAACGAACAATTACGACGTACTGCTCAGGCGATCTCGCAGCCATTGTCTTTGGACGGAATCCATACCTTCGAGCAAGGTGCTGGCATCTCCCGCCATGCATTGCTTGAGAATTTCCGTTCCACGGATCAAGCAGTGCTCCTCTGTACTCGATCCTTTTGGGAGGGCGTCGATGTACCAGGTGAAGCTCTTTCTGTCGTGGTCATCATCCGTTTACCTTTCAGTGTGCCTAGTGATCCAATCGTCGCCGCAAGGTCTGAAACGTACGAATCACCTTTTTATGAATACACCGTTCCCGAAGCGATCTTACGCTTCCGGCAAGGTTTTGGACGCTTAATCCGCACCAAATCTGATCGCGGGGTTGTTGCTATATTCGATCACCGCATTCTCTCGAAGAATTACGGAGGATCTTTCATCAGCTCGTTGCCACGCTGTACGATACGCCAAGGGCACCTGGCGGACTTACCCTCCGCAGCCGTAAGGTGGTTAGGTATCTAATCATCCTCGACGATCCTCTCAAGTGACTACGGCTAACCATGTTCCTGCCGGTTTTTCCTATCGCAAGATCGCCCATTTCAGAACCACACTTTCCTCGCACGAATATTCACTCAGAATAGCGTAAAACAAGTTGTTATTCCTAGCACCCCTTCGACAAGCTCCCCTCGTCAGGCTCGGGACAAGCAGGACAGCCGCTAGGCGCGGCGACATCGTATCCGAAGGGTGAGAATCCCTATGAAACGGCTAAAGGGCTTCATCCTAGGGATCCATCGCTCGCGAAGCCGAAGGTCCCAAGCAATGTCGAAGGGCTCGCTCATAATGACAGATGCATCAGTAGGAGCAACCGGATAGATGCCCTACGAAACACATATCACGGTCTCTGAAATTCAGCTTTATGATTGACGAGGCGAACCAGCCAAGGCTATAATCGCATCATCTCTAAAGAAGGACTGATGACCGTGATTGACGTCAATGAATTACGCAGCGGTGTGACCTTTGAGTTGGATGGCAACCTCTATAAAGTGCTGGAATACTCTCATCACAAACCTGGACGAGGAAAGGCAACCATTCGGACGAAGATACGCGATCTACGCAGCGGCACTGTAATGGAAAAGTCGTTTACTTCCAGTGATCGAGTACGGGACATCCGGTTGGACCACCACATTGTGCAATTCCTGTATCAAGACGGCGACCTTTTCTACTTCATGGATACAGAGACCTATGAACAACCAGCTTTGACCGCTTCTATGCTCGATGATGCGGTGATGTATTTAACCGAAGGGCTTGAAGTAAAACTCACCTTCTACCAGGGCGAAGCTCTGGACATCGATTTGCCGACAACGGTTGATCTCTTAATCGAAGAAGCGGAGATGGCTGTGAAAGGTGACACTGCCACCGGTGCGAATAAAAGTGTCACCACTCAAACAGGGCTCAAAGTACAGGTGCCGCTCTTCGTCGAAAAAGGAGACATCATTCGAGTCGATACCCGCTCCGGCAATTACGTGACCCGCGTTTAACCCACACTGAACTAAAAATATTATGCGAACTCCTGCTGGTACTGAGTGTCCCTATTACTACGAAGATTTTCACCGAGGTCGAAGCCGTCAGGAATGCCGGCTCATCGCCAGCACACCCGGTGGCGGAACCTATGCACCTGACCTCTGTGCAAAGTGCCGGGTTCCACGAATTATTATGGCCAACGCGTGCCCTAACATGGTCCTCGAAGGCCGGGTCGCTTCAGGATTGCTCGGTCTACGTCGACGGGTCGAGATCACTGCTAGCTGCACTCGATCGGGCGAGATCGTTATTGAACCAGAAATCGGCTGCGGACAGTGTCACTTGGATCTCCCCCAATTTACATCTGACGAGGAGGATAAGTGATTTCCACCCTGCTCATCGATCTTGACAACACTCTCCTCGGGAACGATATGGAAACCTTCCTCCCTACCTACCTCCAAAAACTTGGCGCTCATCTCGCTGATAGAATCCCGCCCGATCAGATGATCCCCGAGCTCCTTAACGGCACCCGAAAGATGATGGAAAACTTCGATCCGGTCGTCAGCTTGGAGCAAGTCTTCGCCCAATACTTTTATCCTGCGTTAGGAATGGCCGAGGAAACCCTGAAGCCTCAGATTGATGATTTCTATGACACCGTCTTCCCTTCGTTGAAGGCAAACACCACACGTTATCCTGAATCAGAACGACTCATGAAGAGATTGTTTGATGCGGGATATGAAATCGTTATTGCCACCAGTCCGCTATTCCCGAGGACAGCGATTCTCCAGCGTCTAGATTGGGCTGGCGTTCCTGTTGAGCGCTTCGACTACAGCTTGATCACAAGTTATGAGCATTTTCATTTCTCCAAGCCGCATCTTGAATACTATGCTGAGATCTTGGGACGGCTTGGCAAACCCCCACATGAGACGGCCATGATCGGTAACGATCCGGAGAATGATCTCGCTCCCGCTAACGCCTTAGGAATGACAGTCTTCCATGCTCACGCTTCCTCCCCAGATGAGTATCCAGGTGGATCGTTAGAAGATGCGATCCCATGGCTCCATGAGGCCTCAAATCAAACCAAACCTCAGACTGCTAACCAATCTCAGATTCTCCTCGCACGACATCGAGGAAATCTGGCCGCTCTCGTCAGCATGACGAAGGATCTTGACGATCACGCCTGGGGCCATCGTATGGTGGAGAATGAATGGGCACCCGTCGAGATCGTTTGCCACCTACGAGACGTTGAAAGCGAGGTCAACCTCCCTCGGTTGCGCAAGATTCTAAGCGATCCCGACCCCCATCTTTCCTCTTTTGATACCGACGTTTGGGCAGAAGAGCGAGATTATTTGTGCCAATCGGGTCCCAACGCATTGTCCGCGTATATCGATTCCCGAAAAGAAACAATCGCCATCTTGGAGAAGATCGACTCTAAGGATTGGTCACGTCCTGCTCGCCATTCCTTGTTCGGACCGACCACATTGATCGAAGTCATGAACATCGCTGCTGAGCATGACCTACTCCACCTGGTACAGCTGCGCTCCACGTTAGCAATTGGGGGGATCTAAGCCACAACTTCGGTGGAAACAAGAAATAAATCCATCCTACTTTACATCGCTCATAGCGCCAGATATAATCAGCCCATCAGGGGAAGTGCTGGAATTGGCAGACAGGCGTGACTTAGGATCACGTGCCGTAAGGCGTGAGGGTTCAAATCCCTCCTTCCCCACTCCTGCGCCTGAGCGAAGCTTGATATGATGTTCACACAATCAGAGCGCAGAGCTTGTTGCGCGCCCAACTGCGGCGCGTCCTTGGAGGTTAGGTACATTGAAGATTGAGACCGAAGACCTGGAAGATCGAGAGGTACAGCTTACGATCGAGGTGCCGATCGAGCGTTTGCAGTCAGCGATGCGTACAACTGCTCGTCGCCTGAGCCGTGAGACAAAAATACCAGGCTTTCGACCAGGAAAAGCCCCTTATCATATTATCATCAGCAAATTCGGCGAGGAGAGTGTATTCCAAGAAGCCCTGGACGACCTTGGTCAAGAGATCTATCGCCAAGCCCTCGATCAATCCAAGCTTGAACCCTACGGTCCAGGATCATTAAACGAAATCGTCAGCCGAGATCCGCTTGTACTGCGGTATACCGTTCCGCTTCTACCAGAGGTCGATTTGGGCGACTATCGAGAACTTCGCATCCCGTACCAGGAGCCTGAGGTCACCGACGAGGCGTTTGAGGAGACCTTGGAGAGATTACGACAGAGCCAGGCCCTAATCGAACCCGCTGATCGTTCGGTCCAACTGTCTGATGTCGTGGTCATCGATATTCGGGGCGAACTTCGTGAGCCGCCTGACGAAGAAAGCGCCATATTACTCGACAACAAGGGAATCGAGGTCCTCGTTACCGAAGAAACTGACTGGCCAGTGCCAGGCATTGCTGATCATTTAGTTGGGCTCGAAGCTAGCGACGAAACTGACTTCGAATATACCTTCCCTGAGGATTACCCCTCCGAAGACCTGCGCGAGCTGATCGCAGATTTCCACATCAAAATCCAAGAAGTTAAATCACGTTTCGTTCCCGAATGGACAGATAACCTCGCAAGTAACATCGGAGAGTACGACGACCTGCTGGATTTGCGCCTTAAATTACGTGAGAACTTGCAAAAACGTGCTCAACAGGAGAAAGACGCCGAATTTACCCAGCACGTCATCGAAGCCATTGTAGAAGGCGCCACCGTAAATTTCCCCCCACTTATGCTGCAAGAGGAGACTGACGAATTAATGACGGAGTTAGAACGGAGTCTCCAAGGGCAGAATCTCAGCTTAGAAGATTATATGAAAATCGAAAATAAGACCGATGAGGAATTACGCAATGAGCTAGAGCCTAGGGCAAGAAAACGGCTAACGCGCGCCCTAGTCTTAGGGAAATTAGTAGAACAAGAGGGGATTGAGGTAGGTGAAGAAGAAGTTGATTCTGAAATCGATCGCATCGTCGCCCCTTTTAAGGAACACTCAGAGGCGCTTCGGAAATCCTTTGATAACCCGATGGGTCGTCGTCGCCTTACCCTTGACCTTCTCACCAACAAGGCCATTAATCGTTTAGTCGGTATTGCTAAAGGCGAAGCAGCTCATCCCGAAGAGACCTCGGAAGGGGATGAAGTGGAAATCATACCGGAAGAAGGCAATCTAGAGAAGGAGTGAGCAGAAGGACTATGACTGAAAAAAACATTCGATCCCTCATCCCAATGGTCATTGAGACAACTGGCCGTGGGGAACGAGCATACGATATCTATTCTTTGCTGCTGCGAGAGCGAATCATCTTTCTCGGCACACCGATCAACGACCAAGTATCCAACCTCATGGTCGCCCAGCTCCTATATCTCGACCGAGAGGACCCTGATAAACAGATCGCCATGTATATTAACTGCCCGGGCGGAGGCATCTATGCCGGTCTGGCGATTTACGACACCATGCAACAACTCAGCGCTCCAATCTCGACCGTAGCTGTTGGGGTGACCGCGTCCTTCGGAACGGTGCTGCTGTCCGCGGGCACGAAGGAGATGCGCTACGCATTACCGCATGCGACCATTCACCTTCACCAACCACTGGGCGGTGCTCAAGGTCAAGCAACAGATATCGAGATCCAGGCCAAAGAGATCTTGCGCCTGCGTGCAAAATTGAATACTATACTTGTGAAACATACTGGCAAGTCCATGAAAACGATCGAAGCCGATACCGAACGAGATTTCTACATGGACGGTGAAGCAGCGAAGGACTATGGCCTCGTCGATCACGTGCTATATCCATCCGACGAGAAAGAGAAAGAAGAAAAGGAAAGTAAGTAGTAAAAAATGTCGCCTACGCGACCTACACCACCAGAGACGCGCCGATGCTCATTTTGCACTCGGGATGAAGGGGAGGTCCAGCGAATAATCGCTGGACCTGAAGGCGTATTTATCTGTAACGAATGTGTTGATCTCTGCCAAGACATCCTCGAGGGGGAAAGCCCTTGGTCAGCAGCTGGCGTTCCGCCTAGCGGACGACCACCGTTATCACCACAGGAAATCTACTCTCAATTGGATGAGTACGTCGTTGGTCAAAACAATGCAAAACGAGTGCTGTCCGTCGCCGTTTATAATCACTACAAACGGATTGCACATCGTGGACGTACCGATGTAGAACTGGAAAAGACCAATATCCTCCTCATGGGACCCACCGGCTGTGGAAAGACCTTGTTGGCTCAGACCCTTGCGAAGAGCCTGGAGGTGCCCTTCTCCATCGCTGATGCCACCGCTTTGACCGAGGCGGGTTACGTTGGTGAGGATGTTGAAAACATCCTGCTACGATTGCTCCAGGCCGCTGATCTGAACGTCCCCCGCGCAGAACGAGGCATCGTTTACATTGACGAGATCGATAAAACCGCTCGTAAGACCGGGGACAACCCAAGCATAACCCGTGACGTGTCTGGGGAAGGTGTTCAGCAAGCGCTTTTAAAGATCATCGAAGGCTCCATCGTTAATGTGCCTCCTCAAGGCGGTCGCAAGCATCCTCAGCAAGAGTTCATCCAGGTTGATACAAATGACATTCTCTTTATTTGTGGGGGCACATTTGACGGTCTTCCCAACATCATCGCTGAACGGATCGGCCGTAAAGGTCGGATGGGTTTCCCCGGCACGGTGGTGGATAAAGAAGCACGAGATATCGATGATAACATCTTGCTGCGCCTCGTTACACCTGACGATTTAATGCGCTTTGGCATGATCCCTGAGATTGTCGGTCGTTTACCAGTGGCGATCAGCGTCGACCCTCTAGATGTGAAATCCCTGCGAGCAATTCTGACCAGACCGCGTAATGCACTCGTACGTCAATATCAGCGGCTGTTAGAGATCGATGATGTCGAACTCCACTTCACCCCCGAGTCCCTTGATCGAGCGGCTGAAATGGCGCTCGACAGAGAAACCGGCGCTCGCGGCTTACGAGCCATCATTGAGGGCGCCTTGCTTGACGTCATGTACGAGATCCCTTCCCGACCCGAGATCCAACAGGTGACAGTTGACGAAGGCGCGATCTCGGGTGTAAGCCGCCCCAAGCTCCTCGATGCGCATGGCCAAGAGCTATCTTATGGGGACGAAATCCTCCCCGACGCCGCTTGACCTCCTGTCTAAATACAATACTGATATCTCGATGATGGGATGAGCACCCATCATTTACCAAGTTGTGAAAAGAACGAAAACACGAATGATTCCCCCAGCAACTAAAAGAGAGAGATTGGAGACATGCCTGATCTTGCACACATTCAAGCCCTAGTCATTGACCTCGATGGTGTCTTATGGCGCGGGCAAACTGCACTGCCAGGTGTCGTCGAGTTCTTCAATCTGTTACAGGAGAGAAAGATCCCCTTCGTATTGGCGACGAACAACGCAGCGGCCTCACCGGAAAAAGTATGCCGTCGTTTACAACGTATGGGTATTCATGTGTCTACAGAGGAAATCCTCACCTCTGGTCGGGCGTCCGCCGAATATCTCCGAACTGAACTATCTGTAGGATCCTCAATTTATGCCATAGGTGAAGAACCCCTGAAAACCGCGCTCGTTCAAGCAGGTTTTTCACTCACTCAAGATGCAAGTGGAGTGCGGGCTGTCGTTGTTGGGCTTGATCGTCAAAGCACATGGGAACAGTTGGCAGAGGCTGCATTAGCAATTCAGACGGGAGCATTATTCCTCGGTACCAATCCTGATGTGACCTTTCCAATTGAACGGGGTCAAGTGCCGGGGAATGGAGCCATCCTGGCCGCGCTTGAAGCGGCGACGGGTGTGAAGCCGAGGATCATCGGCAAGCCCGAACCGCACCTCTATTTACAAGCTGTTGCTTACCTTCAAACCGAATCTAACCATGCGCTCGCCGTTGGTGATCGTCTCGAGACGGACATCCTCGGAGGTCAGCGAGCGGGCATGATGACAGCTCTGATCCTCACTGGAGTGACACAACGCCACGAACTCGGTTCTTCCCCCATTCAGCCTGATTATGTATTTGACGATCTCCCACAACTTACACGTGCTTTGATGGGGCATATTCTTGATTAAACAACAATCCTTTTTTGAATGGACCCAAGACGATCTTGCAGAGCTCCTGCAAAACTGGGGGGAACCTGCCTTTCGTGCGCGTCAGCTTTGGCGCAATGTCTACAAAGGGCTCCTGGACAACCCTGAGGAGATGACCGACATTCCGCGAGAATTACACGGTCGCCTTTCAGAGGCCTTCAACTTCAGCACCTTCGAACCACAAGCGACGACCCGATCCAGCGACGGCAGTACTGAGAAGGTGCTCTTCTCGCTCTCGAGTGGGCATACGGTCGAATCGGTTTTAATGCGTTACAAGCAACGAAGAACGGCTTGTATCTCTACCCAAGTCGGATGCGCGATGGGTTGTGTGTTCTGCGCTACGGGGCAGATGGGCTTTGTACGCAACCTCACGGTAGGTGAAATCGTGGAGCAGGTAATCTACTTCGCCCGACATTTGGCGAAGGAAGATCTACGATTGACCAACATCGTCATCATGGGAATGGGTGAGCCTTTTCATAATTATCAAGCTACCATGCGGACGATTAAAAGGCTGAATGATCCCACGGGATTCAAGTTTGGAGCTCGTAGAATGACCCTCTCTACCATCGGTATTGTGCCGATGATCGAGCGATTCGCGCACGAAGGTCATCAGGTGAACCTGGCTGTTTCCCTGCATGCGGCTACAAATGAGTTGCGTAACGAGTTAATACCGATCAACCAGCGTTACCCCTTGGAAGAACTTATCCCTGCATGTCGGGAGTATGTTCAACAAACAGGACGCCGTATCACTTTCGAATGGGCGTTGATACACGAGGTGAACGATGGTTTGGATCAAGCGCAAGCGTTGGTAGGACTTATTCAAGGGTTGAATTGCCACGTTAATCTCATCCCACTTAATCCGGTCCCACGCTATACAGGGCATGCATCATCGCAAGAGCATGTTGAGAGTTTTCGTGACTTCCTCAACACACACAAAATCCCCTGTACAATCAGGGTTCGACGAGGTATCGACATAAGTGCAGGTTGTGGACAACTAGCAACTGAGAATGAAACCAATCCAGCTTAGAGGGGCTCAAACTAGGACGTAATGAGTCAATAGAAGTTATGTATCGCTGGCTTTGTACTCGTAAAAAACGATTTTAAGCTCGGAAAGACCCGAGCGCGAAGCTTACCTTGTCAATTCCAATCTGCAAAGGTATCATTGCCAAGATGTCGAAAGATTACGTGATTGTCTCATCGATTCTCAACGCAGACCTCACACGATTAGGAGACGTGATCCGGGAAGTTGAAGCTGCGGGAGTTGATTGGATCCAAATCGATGTGATGGACGGACATTTTGTCCCCAATCTTAGCTTCGGGCCGAGCATCGTGGAGGCGATTCGGAAGGTCACGATCCTTCCTTTAGACCTTCACTTGATGATCGAAGACCCGGATCGATTCCTTGAGACATTTGCTGAGGCTGGAAGTGATTCGATAACTGTCCACGTCGAAGCTTGCCCGCATCTCGATCGTACGTTATTAGCAATCCGTGACCTTGGCTTGCGCGCCGGTGTTGCATTGAAACCTGAGACACCGGCGAGCGCGGTGATTGAATTTCTATCGCTCGTTGATTTGGTCCTCGTGATGACGGTCGACCCTGGTTTTGCAGGACAAACATTCATCCCGTCCACCCTAAGCAAGATACGCCAAATCCATTCCTTGCTTGAGGAGATCGATCCTAGACCAAGGATCCAGGTCGATGGTGGTATCACGGCAGAGACTGCACCCAAGGCTGCGTCGGAGGGTGCGGATACCTTCGTAGCGGGAAGTGCAATCCTTAAATATCCAGAGGGAATTCAGGCTGGGGTGGAAGCCCTCAGGAATTCACTCTCAACAGTAACGGTATAGAAGGAATAAGACCGCCGAGGCGGCGGTCATCTATGGTGTTAATAGGAATAGAAGCGGTAGATCAGACTTTAACAAGTGAGAGTCGCTTGATGCACTTAGCACAAAGCGTCTTTTGAATCATGCGACCACCCTCCATAACCTGCACTTTCTGGAGGTTGGGGCGAAACTTGCGTTTCGTTGCTTTCATTGAGAAGCTTCGACTCTGTCCAAATTTCGTCGTCTTACCACAATTCTCGCATCTAGCCATCAGGGCAAACAATCCTTTCCAGGGAGTCTTCAAAGAAATCAACCGGCGGAATCATACCATAGGTTGAACAGACCATCAAAGGATATGCAGAACGAATTCAAGGGTAATGTAAATGACTGGCGAGACAACAACAATAGGCCGAATAATGATATCCCCACGAGCGATCGCGACGATCGCCTGCCAAGCTGCGCTCGAGTCTTATGGCGTTGTTGGACTAACTTGTAGAAATTTAGCACATGGAATCGCTCATGTCTTTACGCGCGATCCTGGGCACGGTGTGCAAGTCAACGTCATCGAGGATCTCATCACAATAGACCTTTTTGTCGTTATTGAATATGGAACCCGTATCTCATCGGTAGCTGCCAGTGTCGCAAATACCGTGCACTACCATGTCGAAAAGGCCATCGGTATCCCCGTAGCTGCAGTGAATGTCCATGTCCAGGATTTACGCATTAGCGATACCGAAATCTAGCATGCCATCTGATTGCTATGGTTAATGTACAGACAGAGATAGATACGCAAACGCGCCAACGATTAATCGAACGCTACCGTGAGATCGACGGTCGAGCATTGCGTCGCGTCGCAGAGACCGGTCTAAGTTGGTTGCGGACAAACCAGCAGCTCGTTAACTCTCTGAATGTATTCCCGGTTCCCGACGGTGACACTGGGACCAACATGGTGCTCACAATGCAAGCGGCCATGGATGAGACCGAAGGTGTCAGTGACCGCTCAGTCAGTGAAATCGCGCGCGCCATTGCTCATGGAGCCTTGATGGGCGCTCGTGGCAACTCGGGAGTGATCCTTTCTCAGCTTTGGCGCGGCTTTTCCCGGGCGCTCGATGGTCAGGAGACGATGAATGTCAAAACTCTTGCTACCGCGTTGGACGAGGCTCGGGATACAGCCTATAAAGGCGTTGTAAGGCCGGTGGAAGGCACCATCCTGACCGTCTCAAAAGACATCGCGCTTGCAGCTCAAGAAGCACTTAATGACGGCGTCGAATCGACCTTCATTATGCTTGAGCGGATCGTTGAAGCTGCGGATGAATCTGTCGAGAGGACCCCAGAGTTGCTCCCAGTCCTAAAAGAAGCCGGCGTGGTCGATAGCGGTGGCATGGGTCTCTTATTCTTGTTTGAAGGGATTCTGCGAGCTGTTTATCGCCTCCCAATTGACCAACCTATCACGACGGTCCAACCACTGAGCGCGCTTAATCTCGATCGAGCTACAGAGGCTATCGAACCGGGTCAAGATTGGGAGGTCATAGTTGATTTCCGCCCTGACTCGCCCCTTAACGTGAACGAGTTTTATACACAACTTGATGAGATGGGAACCTCCATCCAGGTCGGCGAAGGAGAGGGCATATTCCGTATGCATATCCATGTTCCAGACGACTTGCGTTTTAAACCCATCGAATACATAGATCAGCTTGGGACCGTTACCAATGTATCTATAGAAAATTTGATGGAACAAATGGCTTTCCTGACCACTCATCAGGATATGCAAAACATTCCACTGGAACCCGTTGAGCCGGATCAGATCGCCGTCGTCGCAGTTGCACCTGGCATAGGGATTGCTCGGGTTTTCGCGAGCCTAGGCGTTGCCGCCCTTGTTGAAGGCGGCCAAACGATGAACCCGAGCACCGAAGAGATCCTACACTCATTTGAGAATCTCCCCACCGACAAGGTCATCATCCTGCCTAATAACAAGAACATCATTATGGCCGCGAAACAAGCCACTGAGTTGACTGTTAAAAACGTCGCAGTCGTTCCGTCCGTCTCTATTCCACAGGGAATTTGCGCGATGTTTGCCCTCGATCGGGAAGGTTTGTTTGAGAACACGGTCAAGGCGATGGTAAGTTCACTAGACGACATTCAATCCGCCGAATTAACGATCGCCACTCGTTCGGTTGAAATCGATGGCGTGCGGGTAAATCAAGGGCAGGTTATCTGCCTTCTCGATGGACACCTCGCAACCGCTGGCGACGATTTGGTAGAGGTGCTGCTGGAAACGCTTAAAAAAGCGAATGTGGAGCAATCAGAGCTCATCACACTTTACTACGGCGTAGATCTCAGCGCGATGCAGGCCAACCAATATGCTGACATCTTACGTGAACGGTGGTCTCAACAAGAGGTTGAGGTTATCGAAGGTGGACAACCTCACTATCACCTGATTGTCTCCATCGAGTAGCCATGACCCCGGTACGTATCGTAACTGACAGTAGCACACGATTTGCTTCACCCAACATCCTCCACCGCTATCCAATCACGTTTGCCCCAATTAAAGTTCGATGTGGTGCTGTCTCCATTCAAGATGATCCTGAAACCGATTTAGTGAGGATGGAAAGCATCATCAAGAAGTGTCAAACCTTTCCAACAACCGAAGTGCCTTCCCAGGAGGAGATTGTAGCCCTCTATGCTAATCTCCAGTCTGGTGCCGATCAAATCCTATCCCTCCATACTTCATCAGGATTGAGCGAGATTGTAATGAACGCAAG
This sequence comes from Anaerolineae bacterium, assembly GCA_011174845.1. Lineage (GTDB taxonomy): Bacteria > Chloroflexota > Anaerolineae > Anaerolineales > E44-bin32 > DUEZ01. Next base: position 27,969 of record DUEW01000016.1, read on the forward strand.
CGCAGCCAGCCAACATTTCCTCGGTCGCGTGGATATCCAGGTGATCGATTCACAATCCGCTTCCATTGGTCTGGGATGGCTTGTTCAAGCCGCGGCTGAAGCAGCCGCCCGTGGAGATTCTCTCGAAACACTTGTACGAATCGTACGTGGCATGATCCCCCGTTTGTACATGGTATTTTTCCTCGACGACTTGACATATCTTGAGCATAATGGTCTCATTAGCCGCTCCCAAGCGATTCTAGGAAATATGCTCGGGATTATCCCCTTCCTGACCATGGAAGAGGGTCGAATGATCCCAATGGAAAAGGTTCGCTCAAGACCGAGAGCCGTCGAGAAGATCATCGAATTTGTGTGCGAATTTTCGGATGTCGAACATCTAGCCATTCTCCAGAGTTCTAGACGTCCCACTCAAGAGAGTTTATCGATTATGGACCGCTTGCGTGGTTACCATCCCAGGGCACGAATTAATACAGTTTGTTATGGGCCCTCTCTCTCAACCATCGTAGGTTTTAATAGTTTAGGCGTAGCTGTTTTAGAGGCAGAAGAAAGAATCTTATAGGATGGCCAAATCCTCGATCGCCATCGTCACCGACAGTACTGCTGACATACCCCTTACAGTGGTAGAGGATCTTAAGATAACCGTTGTGCCCGCGATCCTGATCATTGAGGGCCGTTCATACATCGATGGAGAGGAGATCACACGGGAAGAGTTCTATCGGCTTTTACCCACATTGTCTGAGCCGGCCACAACTGCGATTCCTCCTTCGGCTGCCTTCGAGAAAGAGTATCGAAAGCTATTCGATTTGGGTTTTGAACGCATACTCTCCATCCACGTAGCATCTCAACTAAGTGGTATGATCAACTCGGCCAGCCAAGCGGCCCAAGCTTTCATCGACCGTGTCCATATCTTTGACAGCAGACAACTTACCATGGCACTTGGATTTCAAGTTATGGAGGCCGCAGCCGCCTCACTAAGAGGTGAATCTTTCGAATCTGTGCTTGAGATCCTCCATTCAACCCGTGAAAGGGTTCGTTTGATAGCTTTAATCGATACCTTAGAGTATCTAAAACGCAGTGGACGAATAAGCTGGCTTCGGGCAAGTTTGGGTGACCTATTGCAGATGAAATTGCTCGTTAGCATACTCAATGGCGTTATTGAACGAGTCGGCATTGCGCGCACGAAAAGAAAAGGTATCAGTCAACTTCTTGCACACGTGAAGACCTGGGGCCCGCTTGAACGCCTCGCAGTCTTACATTCGGCAATTCCTGATGAGGCGGCATTAATGGCTGAAAACACACGCCATCTCTCTACAAATCCGCCTCTGATTGTGGATGTCACAACAGTAATCGGAACTCACGTCGGGCCTAAAGCCATTGGTTTCGCGGGATTATGTAAGTAGCCCCTGGCACATTTCCGCCTTCCCCCTTATAGTTAATCCGATGAATCCAGCCCTGAAAAAATTGACCAAATATATACACCTGGAGGCAGATCGTGGCTATGACAACCGCGCTGTCGTAGGTGGGCTTCAAAACATGCTTCAACCCTGGGAAGCTGAGGCCCGCGCGACGGGTCTACCGAACGAAACCATTGAGGTTGTTCTAGCCAAATTAAAAGATTATCCACAACTTGCCACAGATACACGTCGACAGGTATTGGATGATCTAAAGACACAGCTTAAGACAGATTTCCCCGAACTCGAAATCAGAGTGCTTCCGAAAACCGACCATGAATTACGAAGACCCATCCAACGATCTGGCGATGAGGATCGACCATCCACGGAAGCTATCCTCACACCAGAAATAGCGGAAGATATTCCAGAGAAAGCTAAAGTCGTAGAAAAAGTCATCAAACCACTTGCCACGCTTGCTATCGAGCCTGAAAGAACAGAAGCTGAAGAGCCCAAAAAAATCGTCAAGCCATCTGAACCACCCGCTGCGATGGAAGCTCCCCTAACAACCATCGCCGGGATCGGACCCAAGTCAGCGAAGACTCTCCGAAAACTGAACCTCGAGACATTAGGTGATCTGCTGTGGCACCTCCCTCGTCGATACGATGATTACTCCCAACTAAAAACCATCAATCGTCTCTGGTATGGTGAGGAGGTCACGGTGATCGGTACGGTGGAGGACATCCAGGTTCGCACTGTCCGCAGTGGCCGGATGAAACTCATCGAAGCCGTTATCAGCGACGGATCGGGTTCACTACGGGCGACTTGGTTTAACCAACCATGGATCACCGACAAGCTCCGCCCAGGTCGTCCAATTGTGCTATCAGGTAAAGTGGATCAATACCTCGGGCGTTTGACGATGAACAATCCAGAGTGGGAAGCTCTCGATCGTAAGCAATTGCACACCAACCGAATCGTCCCCGTATACCCGCTCACCGCGGGTGTGACATCCAAATGGCTCAGGCGCGTTATCCATTCTGTCGTCACACGATTAGCACCCCGCGTTCCCGATCCATTACCTCAATCCGTTCTGCAATCCGCAGATCTGGTAACACTTAAAATCGCCCTGCAGCAGATCCATTTTCCCGATGATATGGAGCAGCTTCGCAGAGCACAACACCGCTTAGCCTTTGACGAGATGTTCCTGCTCCAGCTTGGAGTTCTCCGTCAGAAGAACGAGTGGGACCAACTAAGCTGTCAACCTCTCCCGGTAGATGATGCATGGATCACAAGCTTCACGGAAGCACTTCCTTATACTCTCACACTCGCTCAACAAAATGCATTCATGGATGTACGGAATGACTTGGCCACCCCCCATCCGATGAACCGTCTTCTACAGGGCGACGTCGGCTCTGGCAAGACGGTAATCGCTGCCGCTGGCATCGGCATCACGGCTAAAAATCATTCCCAATCTGCCTATATGGCTCCCACCAGTATCCTAGCAGAACAGCATTATCAAACCATGTTGGACCTCCTGCCTCCTGCGGCTGGGATTCCGGCGGAGAAGATAAAATTATTGATAGGTGCAACGCCTGAAGCTGAGAAGAAATCCATCCGGGAAGGATTGGCAGAGGGCGAGATTCAAATCGTCATAGGAACTCACGCACTACTCGAGGAACCGGTTAACTTCAATCGGTTAGGGCTTGTGGTCATCGATGAGCAGCACCGCTTTGGAGTAGATCAGCGAGCCACATTACGTGAAAAAGGCGATAACCCAAACTTGATCGTCATGACGGCAACCCCTATCCCTCGATCGTTAGCGCTCACGATCTATGGAGATTTAGACCTAACCGTGATTGGTGAGATGCCCCCTGGTCGTTTGCCAGTTGAAACTAGGGTTCTGATGCCAATCGAGCGACCACGAGCTCACCGCTTCATTGCCAGCCAAATCGAGAAAGGACACCAAGCGTTCATCATCTACCCCCTGGTCGAAGGATCAGAGAAATTACAAGCTAAGGCAGCAGTTGATGAACATCAACGTTTTCAGCAGGAGTTTTTTATCGAGTATAAGGTAGGATTGCTTCATGGTCGAATGCGTCAAGACGAGAAGGAAGCGATAATGGCGGGATTCCGAGCTGGCGAGTACCATGTACTGGTCTCCACCTCCGTGGTAGAAGTGGGAGTAGATATTCCAAACGCAACAGTGATGCTAATTGAAGGAGCGAATCGTTTTGGACTCGCTCAACTCCACCAGTTCCGAGGTCGCGTGGGGCGCGGGGAATACAAATCTTATTGCCTGCTCATACCAGACAGTGAAGACGAGGCTGATAACGAGCGTTTATCTGCTTTGGAATCCACCAATGACGGCTTTAAATTAGCCGAATTGGATTTAGACTATCGCGGTCCAGGTGATTTCCTGGGTACGCGCCAACATGGGTTTGCAGAATTACACACGGCTCGCTTGACGGACGTGAAGTTAATCGAGAAAGCGCGCAAAGAAGCCGTACGACTTTTTAATAAAGATCCACTTTTGGAACGTGATGAGCACACTTTACTGGCTCAAGAGATGATCCGATTTTGGACAACAGGTAAAGGAGAGATCAGTTGAAGATTCGAGCCGTTTTCCCAGGCACCTTTGATCCAATCCATTACGGACATATTGACATCGCCCGAAGAGCCGTCCGGCTGTTCGATGAACTCGTTATCGCGGTCTACGATAAACCCCAGAAGAGTTTGCTGTTCACACCCGAGGAGCGCCTCGAACTTGTAAAACTGACCTTTTCCGACAACAAACGTATTAAGACCGCGCAATTTAGCGGATTGATCGTCAATTATTGTCGTGAAGTGAACGCCCAAGTAATCGTTCGTGGTCTAAGGGTGTTCTCCGACTTCGAGCATGAATTTCGCATGGCTTTAGCAAACCACAGGCTGGCGCCTGAGATAGATGTCATCGCCCTCATCACAAGCGAACAGCACAGTTTCCTCACTGGAAGCACGGTGAAAGAAATTGCTTCGCTTGGAGGTGATGTCAGCAGCCTTGTGCCAGAACATGTAGCCGCGATGCTCTCGGCGCGATTTAAAGAACTTGGCGAGGAGGGACCAAACATGGTTCCAATGACCTCGCTGAGGGATTAAAACCTGAGTTGACCACAATCGCTGGATGGTGTACGCTTCGGCCTGAACCTTGCATCCATCGTTGGCGGTCCGATATACTTCCTTGGTGGACCGGAGGCAAATATGGACATCCTGCACCTGGTGGATCGTCTGGAAGAGCTTTTTAACGAGAGCCGGCTGATTCCTCTTACTCACAATGTGATCGTGGACGAGGACCGAATGCTGGAGATCATAGACCAGATGCGCATTTCGATCCCTGAGGAGGTCAAGAAGGCCCAGCAAGTGCTGGCCCAGCGAGATCGAGTACTCGCTCAATCACAGGAAGAAGCCAACCGGACGATATCCCTTGCCAAGAAAAAGGCGGAAGAACTCATGTCCCGTGATGCGATCGTGGAGGCGGCGCAAACCAGGGCCGATCAGATCATCGATCAGGCGCGCGCGGATACGGAAGCGGTCAGGCGTGACGCCGACGACTATATTATCGAAACCCTGGGCTCTTTGGAAGCTGAGCTCACTCGTCTGATCAACCAAGCCCGCAATGGAATTGCAAAATTAACTGCCGAGAAGCAAATCCTTCTTCAAACTGGATCGGAATCCTCCGATACCCTAGAAGAAGGAGAAGAATAGGAATCAATTAAATTACTTTTCAATCTGAAGAACGAACAGGGGTGATACGAGTTATCGCCCTTTTTTTATCCCTTGAGCTTGCCCATCAAGGATCTGTGACACTGAACAGGTAATAGGCAGTAAAAGGTAAAAAAAATGTGCAGGATGAAACCTGGGGCTTCCAGGGCTTTCGTCTAGTATTCTACTTGAGCGCTTTACCCATCAACTGGAGGATTCGGAAAGCGCCTCTGACTCCTCTTGCCTCACTTCCTGTGCCCTCTCAACAGCTTTTTCAAGAAACGATTGGAACAACGGATGAGGGTTATTAGGTCTAGAGAGGAATTCGGGATGAAACTGACATCCGAGCATAAAGGGATGATCCGAAAACTCGGTGATCTCGACCAATCGATCATCGGGTGAAAGACCGGAGAACACCATCCCATGCTCGCCAAGGATTTCACGATAGATATTCTTGAATTCGAAGCGATGACGATGACGCTCCTCCACGAGCTCCTGTCCATAAGCTTCTGCGGCGATCGACCCCGGGAGTAACTTGCACGGGTAGAGACCCAATCGCATCGTACCCCCCATCTCGGTGATGCTGCCTTGTTCAGGTAGCAGATCGATCACAGGATGCGAAGTGTTACGATCGAATTCGGTGGAGTTGACACTTTCTGAACCCAATACATGTCGACCAAATTCAATGACCATAACCTGCATTCCCAGGCACAATCCCAAGTATGGAACTTTCTTCTGACGAGCAAACCGAGCTGCGGCAATCTTCCCCTCAACTCCCCGCGAACCAAAACCACCTGGCACGATAATGCCATGGGCTGACTCGAGATCCTTCCATCCCTTCCCTTTTTCCAAATCGGTTGAGTGCAACCAAAGGATCTCTACATCAGCCCCTACCGCTAAGGTCGCATGGCGTAATGCTTCTCGCACACTCATGTAAGCATCCTGAAGTTCTACATACTTACCGACCAGTGCGATGCGTACCTTAGATTTATCAGAGTCGCCTGATGCGACTAATTTCTCCCATTCTGACCAGTCTGGCGCTCTCCGTCGAATGAGCCCCAAGCGACCAAGGGTAATTTCGCCCAAGCCCTCCCGCTCCAAAACAAGCGGTACTTCATACAAGATCTTACAGGTGGTAAGTGGAATTACTTCTCGCGCTTCAACATCACAAAAGAGAGCAATTTTTTCACGCAGCTCTTCTGCGATAGGATAGTCTGATCGAGCGATGATGACATCTGGCTGAATGCCGATCGATCTCAATTCACGCACGGAGTGCTGCGTGGGCTTGGTTTTCAACTCCCCAGTCGCAGCGATATGCGGCAGCCAAGTTACGTGGACATACATTGTATTATTCCGGCCTACATCAGAACGCATCTGCCGTATCGCCTCTAAAAAGGGTAACGATTCGATGTCCCCCACTGTTCCCCCGACTTCAACGATCACCACATCAGTTTTCATAGTCTGTGGGACGAGTCCAATGCGTCGTTTGATCTCATTCGTGATATGTGGGATGACCTGGATCGTTCCGCCGAGATAATCACCTCGCCTTTCCTGAGAGATCACCTCCGAATAAATTTGCCCCGTAGTGACATTACACATCGCATTCAAGCTGGTATCAATGAAACGTTCATAGTGACCTAGATCCAGATCGGTCTCAGATCCATCATCCAGCACGAACACTTCACCGTGTTGGTATGGGCTCATCGTCCCAGGATCGACATTGATATAGGGGTCCAACTTTTGAATCGATACATCAAAGCCTCGTTCTTTAAGCAATTTGCCAATCGCGGCCGCGGTCACCCCTTTTCCCGCCGAACTGACGACCCCTCCCGTGACAAATATGTATTTTCCCATCTCCATCTCCCTCAAAGAGCACCTCTTCTGTCCAAAAAGGGTGGTGGGGAGGGCCGTTTCACGGCGACCTCCCCACCGAACGTCAGGATCATTTTGTCATTTATGTGCATCACATGCATCAACCCACCAGTGTGACCATATCCTCCGCTGCCCGTCGCATTTCTAAGAACACCAAACCAAGTTTGGCTTTTTGTCGTGTTAATACGGTTAGAACAGCATCGCTGCCAATGGACGTGAGTAGGACATATCCTTCGTCACCGTGAATGTATACTTCGCATAGATCCCCACGTCCCAGTTCACCAGCAATCCGCTCTCCAAGGCTGAGCATCGCAGCTGACATGGCTGATACACGGTCTTCCTCAAGCTCCGCAGGTAATGCGGATGCCATGGTTAAACCATCCATGCTAACTACGGCAGAGGCTTCGATGTCTGGGGTACGTGCCTGTAAATCCCGCAGGCGATCGACCATCAAATCGGTTCGCGATTTTTCCATCGATGGTGTCATCCATGCCAGCGATATAACGGTTGAAGTCTACCATAGGCACAATTGATGAGCAAGAACCACCAATAGCGAAGCTCAGAGTTCCTAATACTACCAAAATTGACAATAGTTATTTGGCTGGAAATCATAAAGAGAGTACGGTTGATCCGTCGTCTCAGCTTTCCACTTCGAGGGAGTTGGACCGCAGAGCAGATGGTTAGTCCGAACCGTTTCAAACAACCACCAAAGAGAACACCTGCGCTTAGATCCCCAAGCATAACCACTTCTGAAAGAGCCTTCATCCGATGCCTTATTCCATATAACAAGCCGGGACCATATCCAGGGCCGGATATGCTAAGGTTCATGATCCTTTCAAATATTTTGGTAAATGAAGGTTGAGAGGCTTTTATTTCTTAGTCCAAAGGCCAGGTGGTACGTCCACAATCATTCTTGAGGTTTCCAAATCCACCTCAAGGACGACGTTTTTAATCGCTGGAAGAAGTATTTCATCGCCCTGCTTATCTTTGACCACGTAAACATCATTTGCACCTGTTTCAAGGATGTCTACGATGGTCCCCAGGAGATCGCCCTCCGCTGTGAAAACCTGCATATCGAGGATCTGCCAGTGATAGTAAACTCCCTCAGGAAGTGGCTTGGCCTCTGCGAACCGGACACACACTACCTTATCACGCCACTTTTCGGCTGTATCCCGATCCTCACATCCTTCGATCGATAGCAGGTATCGTGAGTGATGAGGTCGAATCCCACGAACGATAATAGCTGTCCGTTCGGATCCCAGATGGATTTGGATCGAAGGTTTCAGGATTTGTACTAAATCGGAGAAAGGTTGAAGGACCAACTCACCGCGGATTCCATGAGGCCGAACGATAAGCCCGACATCCAGATATTCCGGTGGCTGTCGGGCGTGTTGTTCTTTTGATGGAGGATCGGGTGAATTCATCCGCGCTCAACAATGTCAAGACTTGTACGGACACCCTGACGGGAGGCTGCCACACGCAAGAGCGTTCGCATCGCACTCGCTACGCGCCCATTGCGGCCGATTACTCGACCCATGTCCTCCTCTGCGACAGTTAATAGTAAAAGCACATCTTTTTGTCGGTGACGCTCTGTCACAACGACTTCCGTTGGATCATCCACCAGCGATTTAGCAATGAACTCAACTAAACTCTTCATGATTATTTACACTCCCCTCATGCGCCGATAGGGACCGTCTCATCTCGAGCAAAGTCAATACAAAGTGATCACAGAATCACAAGATCGATCCAAAAAGAAATTTTCAACCTGTTGCCAATCTCTGCGATCAGAGGATAGCCGTCTAGAAATTCCTACTCTTCCTCATCATCTGAGGTTTCATCCTCGGCTTCTTCGTCCACAGCCTGCGCTTCCACCTCTTCATCGGCTTCGGCTTCCCCTTCCGATGTTTCCTCAGTAGAAATCCCCTCAGAAGGTTCCTCTTCCGCTGGCTGCTCTAGGGTTTCCCCCTCTGCAACCTCTGCTGTGACTTCTTCTGCAGATGGCTCGGCAGACTCCTCTGCCTCCACGATCTCCTGCTCGGCTTCCACATCATCACTGATCGTTGGAGAGGCTTCTTCCTTCTTCTTAGGTTTTTTCTTCGCAGCACGCTTCTGAAACAGATCGTCTCTTCGCGTTCGGGAATCTACCTCAGGGAAGGCTCCTTCAGCCTCCTTTAGTAGAGCCTCTAAGTCTTCTCCCCCCTTATAGCGCTCCCAACGTTCCCACGTTCCATGTGGTTTGAGAACCTTTACAACAGCATCAGATGGTTGGGCACCATGCTTCAGCCAATGAAAGAGTCGTGCTTCGTCAATCGTAACTGTTGAGGGTTCTGTCCGCGGGTTGTAAAAACCTAGGTTTTCAAGGAAACGACCATCTCGCGGACTTTCTCTATCAGCAGCAACGATGCGATAACTAGGTTGATGCCGAGCGCCAACCCGGCGTAATCTTATCCGAACCATTTTCCTTGTCTCTCTCCTATCCTTTTATATACTTTTCCGATCGTAGCGCGAGGCTTGTGAGGGTAAGGCCCGGAAGGGAGGCAAGAACAGCCTCTATAAACCACTGATCGATGTTGGTTAACGCAGCTTGAAGGGTAATCCCGTCATACCACGTTTCCCTGCCTTCTTGAACATTCTCCGCATTTGCTTATATTGGCGCAGAAGCTGATTCACTTCTTGCACTGTCGTGCCAGAACCTGACGCTATACGTCTTTTTCGACTCGCATTAAGTAGATCAGGTCTTCTACGCTCATCGGATGTCATCGATTGAATTATAGCCTGAGTCCGGATCAATTGGCGTTCTGCAACATTTCCATCCACTTGTAGATTAGCTCCCCCGAAACCAGTGGGAAACATCTCTAGCAATTTCCCAAGCGGTCCCATCCTCCGCATCATCGCCAACTGCTCCAAGAAATCCTCCAGGGTGAACTCTCCCTGCAGGAGACGAGCAGCTTGTTGACCCGCTTGATCCATATCAAATGAGCCCTCAGCCTTTTCATACAATCCTCTAAGGTCACCCATCCCAAGGATACGGGAGGCGAGTCGGTTGGGATCGAAGGTTTCCAGAGCGTCTCTAGCCTCACCAGTACCGATAAATTTGATCGGAACGCCCGTAACCACCCTCATGGAGATGGCCGCTCCGCCACGAGCATCACCGTCCATTTTACTCAAGATCATCCCGGTGAGACCTAACGGCTCTTGAAATCCTTGAGCGATGCGGAGGGCTTCCTGACCGGTCATAGCGTCAGCTACAAGTAGCACTTCCACCGGATGAATCGCATCCCGGATGTCTCTCAGTTCCTCCATCATAGGTTGATCAAGTTGCGATCGCCCAGCAGTATCCAAGATCACCACACTCGCTCCACCTTTGGATGCCTCTTCTTTACCCGCTTCACACAAATTTGGTGGTGAGAGTTTTGGATCAAAAAATACTGGCACGCCAATTTCGTCTCCGAGCACCTTCAACTGCTCAGCTGCTGCTGGGCGGCGTGGGTCTGCCGCCACCATCCATACGCGTTCACCGTGCCCTCTTAACCAACGAGCTAACTTAGCCGCCGTGGTGGTTTTCCCCGAACCTTGCAGACCGACCAACATGATCGCGCGGGGTTTCTCGCCAACAAGTGTGAGAGGTGCAGGTTCCCCCAGGGTGACAATCAACTCACGGTTAAGGATCCCTACTACTTGTTGAGCAGGGTTCAACGAGCGTGAAATATCCTCTCCTAGGGATTCTTCACGAACGGTTTCTAAAAAATCTTTGACTACTTGATAGTGAACATCCGCCTCCAACAAGGCCAAGCGGATCTCTTGTAAAGCAGTGTCAACATCAGCGGGCCTTAACTTGCCGCGACGGCTCAGGTTACGAAAAACACCTTGCAAGCGTTCTGTCAGCGTTTCAAACATCTTCGCACACCACGACTGACACACAAGCCGCCGAACGGTCTGCTTTGCGCTTAGCGACCGGCCGGCGGATAGCATATCGCACAATGCTGTAAAGCATGAGCATTGTAGCCTTGAATGGAAAGAGGGTCAAGGGAAGGATCTGATCAACCAATAACCGAGATTCAGCCTTCGAAACCCATCCCAATGGGCATCGAACGACCTATCAAGCAAGATATTTTTCAACCAAGAGTGAGAGTTTGGACCGAGTCTCCTGGGGTATCTTTTTGGGGTTTGTTATGAAAGCATCTTTGAGAGCTTGCCCACAATCACAACTGCGTTCATCAGGTAGAGATGCCACTAGGTGAGCGATGGCTTTCTGAGCTAATTGAGTATTTTCCTTGAGGATTCGGATAACCATCTCCACAGTCACAGGGTCTTCTGATATGTGCCAAACATCATAATCGGTTACGTGTGCCATCACGGCATAACACATTTCCGCTTCACGAGCCAAGAAAGCCTCCGGTGAGGTGGTCATACCAATGATGGACATTCCCCATGCACGGTATGTATTCGATTCAGCGCGCGTTGAAAAGCGGGGACCTTCTATCGTAAGGAAAGCACCACCACGGTGGACATTCCCTCCTACGGCCGATACGCTTTGGAATAAAAGATCAGATAAATTCGTACAGAAAGGGTTACTTACACTGATATGGGCGACCAGGCCATTGCCGAAGAAGGTGCGCTCACGGCGGTGGGTTCGATCGAATAATTGATCCGGCACAACGATCTCCCCTGGTGCGTAGTCTTCCCGTAAGGATCCGCAAGCGCTGACCGAGAGAATACGGTCAGTCCCTAAGCATTTCAGTGCATAGATATTTGCCCGATAGTTGACTTCAGAAGGGGTTAACACATGACCGATACCGTGCCGAGCTATAAAAGCGATCCGATGTCCTTCTAGATCACCGAGTATCACCGGAGAACTCGGTTGACCAAAAGGTGTATCGATCTCGTGTGATTCAACTTCTTCCAGGCTTTCCATGCCGTAAAGCCCAGAGCCTCCAATCACACCCAGGACGGGCTTCTGCTCCATTAGACCTCCTATGAGCTAAAGATGCGCTATCTTAGCACAGGTAAGATGACTTGTCATAAACCTATTGGTTTTACTCGTTCACGATCAATGATTCCATTAACAGGAATGATTTCTAAAGAATTGAGAAAACCAACCGAGCGGGAAATCTAAGGTTTTGTTCCAAAAACTAATTGATCATTGGTTAGCAAATGGAATAATAATCCCCTAGAGCATGTAATGTCAGTGAGCAAAGGGATTGATCGATTGGGTCTAAGTGTCGAACCCTTAGCTCATGAGTAGCGGTAAGCCTTGCAGAATTCTATGCGATTAGAAGTATTCAATAGATAAGCTTGGAAAAGGATATAGGGATCGCTTGTGAGGAAGGGAGGATCTTCTTCTTCCTACTCTAGATTATTGAGAGCCTTTGTATCCTCTTGGGGGATAGTCTTGAGATCCAAGGGTGTCACTTTGTGACGATCCGATGGGGGCTTAAATGGAGGTGCATAGGGTGGGGTCACCTCAGGGGGACCCCCTGGATCTTCACCGTAAATCAATTCAACCTTGGCGATCGAAATCACATCACCTGGACGGAGACGGTGCTTCTTCACCCGACGCCTATTGACAAAAGTTCCTGCCGTAGATTTGAGATCGTTGATGATAAAGCCATTTTCTGATGATTTCAATTGCGCGTGCCGTCTGGAGACGTGTGGGTCATTTAGAATTAGGTCATTGCTGGGGAGACGTCCGATGCTAATGGTCTCTTTATCCAGCGGAAAGTGACGTTTACCTTCCACGACCAAAAAAGCGTTTAAAGGTGGCTGTTCAGCGGTCTCCACCAAAGGTGTTTTTTGCTCTTCTGTGAATTCTAGGGGATCACTACTATGCCAGGCGATCACACGAATTTCCCCCATCGACAAGGTGGGATCGGTAGCAAGTGTGATATGTGGCTCTTTGGCCACAAGAAACCCGAATTCCTTCAGGACCTTTCGAAGATCAGAAGCTAATTGTTTTTGAACTTCAGGCGGAGATCGTTGAAGTTCGCCTGTCTCACGTGGATGTATGCTAAGGGTATATTGATCAGGCGCATAGGAACGACCCTCTTGATCCTTGCGCGAGCACTCAATTACCTCCTTAGCAAGATGGCGAGAGACAGCGCTCGCAGAGAAGGTGTGCCAAGGGAGAAGTTCTAAGCTACTCCGGAGAGAGTCCTTTAATGCAGCTTCCAGAGAAGCCAAACGATCTTCCATACCATCCATTATACGATTCTATGGAAGAACGACAAGCGGGAATCCGTACTATACTGAAAGCATGGAACCACAGGGATATGAAGAGATCGAACATACTGCAGATTGGGCGCTTCGGGTCCGAGGGAATAACCTCGAAGAGTTGTTTCGTAATGCAGCTCTTGGAATGCTGCAATTAGCGGGAGTTGAACCACGTGAGGGTCTTGCTCAGAAGCGGTTGATCGAACTTCAAGCGACAGACAGTGAAGGTCTGCTCGTCACATGGTTAGAGGAAATCTTGTTTATATTAGAATCAGAAGACGTCACTTTTACGGAGTTTGATCTCAGGCTGGAGGGCAACACACGTTTGACGGCCACAGTTCAAGAAGCTCCGTTAATGAATATCAAGGAACATATCAAAGCTGTGACATATCATAACCTCAGAATCGCACGGATGGAGAATGGTTTTGAAGTTACTGTGGTCTTTGATGTATGAATGGGAGGTGTGATGTGATTCGGAAACAGGATTTCAGTCAGATTGGACCGGTTCTTTGGGAGATCTCTACCTCCTTCAGGGAAGATATGCGCGTCCCGGTTCGAATTTTTGCAGACGATCGAATGCTCGAAGCGGCCTTGAGTGACCGTTCAATCCAGCAGGCCGTAAACGCGGCAACCCTGCCCGGTCTTGTAAGCCATGTCAGTGTGATGCCGGATGTTCATCAAGGATATGGTTTTCCTATTGGGGGTGTGGCAGCAACACGCTTGCCAGATGGTGTGATATCTCCAGGTGGAATTGGTTACGACATCAACTGCGGGGTAAGGCTCTTATCCAGCAACATCTCAGCAGAGGAAGCCAAACCTCACATGGCCAATCTTGCAAGTGCCCTCTATGCTAACTGCCCCAGTGGTGTTGGGGGCAAAGGTAGCGTTCCATTGAGTGCCAAACAATTGGATAAGGTCTGTCGGCTTGGTGCGGAGTGGGCACTCGAGAATAGCTACGCTCGTCCGGAGGACATTCAACGGACGGAAGAAGGAGGTCGAATAAAGGACGCTGATCCCACGCATGTGAGCCTTCGTGCCAAACAACGCGGTCGTCCGCAATTGGGAACCTTAGGCGCTGGCAACCACTTTATTGAGGTCGACGTAGTTGAACAGATCTTCCATCCGGAAGCTGCTCGCGCGATGGGTCTCGAGGAGGGCATGCTCGCGCTCCAAATCCACTGTGGCTCTCGTGGCTTTGGCCATCAGATTTGCTCCGATTATGTTCGTGAACTACAGGGTGCTGTCCAGCGTTATAACATTCGTCTCCCAGATCGTGAATTGGTATGCGCGCCCCTCGATTCTCCTGAGGGTACGCATTACCTCTCAGCTATGGGTTGCGCCGCAAATTACGCCTTCGCGAACAGACAGATCTTGGTGCATCATGCACGCAGATCTTTCGAGCAATCCTTGGCCGGAAAGGTGCGAGAGTGGGATCTGCGACAAGTGTATGACATCGCCCATAACATGGGAAAGATTGAAGAACACACCATTGATGGCAAAAAGGTTCGAGTCTGTGTACATCGTAAAGGCGCTACACGTGCTTTCGGTCCCGGTTTTGCGGAACTCCCAGAAGAATACCGAGAGCTTGGACAGCCTGTCCTCGTCCCTGGAAGCATGGGCACCTCCTCCTGGGTCCTGCTTGGCACCGAGGCATCAATGGCTCTCTCATTTGGTTCCACTTGCCACGGTGCGGGGAGGGTCATGAGCCGCAAGCAAGCCAAGCGGACAGTTCGTGGAGATCAGTTACGAGAGAAATTGGAAAGCGGTGGTATTCACATTCGCGCTGGTTCCATGCCAGGCTTGGCAGAGGAGGCGCCGCAGGCCTACAAGGATGTCGACTCCGTGGTGGATGTTGTTGTACGAGCAGGCATCGCAAAGAAGGTCGCCCGTCTCCGTCCATTAGCTGTGATCAAGGGGTGACAAAACGCGATTAAAAACTTGGGAAGTGAAACGAAGAAGGGCACGGATTAACGTGCCCTTCTCATTTTTTCGGACTCCATTTCTAACAAAACCTACGGCCATTCTCTTGGCGACAATCTTATGAAACGCCTCTTACCGACTCGAAGCACCTGAGATTCTGGCGAGTCTAGGATCTTATCCTGGTCATCCTGGATGATGCCGTCTAAACGCACGCCGCGTTGCTCAATCAAACGTCGAGCTTCGCTCTTGCTCTCGACTAATCCGCTGTCTACCATGACTTCCACCAACGTCTTTCCTGGTGTTAGGACGAAATCTGGCATCTCTTCCGGTTCCTCCCGCTCTTGGAACACTCGTATAAAAGCTTCTTCTGCTGGTTCGACAGCTTCTTCACCGTGAAAGATCTCTACAATTTCACGAGCTAACCGCATCTTCACATCCCTGGGGTGAAGTCCACCGGATGCTAATCCAGATTCGATTTCATCGATCTCGTTGGGCGTCCATCGAGTCACCAAGCGGAAAAAGTGGCTCATGGCGATGTCAGGCACGCTCATCACTTTGCCGTACATATCCTCCGGAGCGGCATTGAGCGGGATATGATTCCCCAACGATTTGCTCATTTTAACCACGCCATCCGTCCCGGGGAGAATCCCATGGATAATGGCGATGTTTGGTCTCTCTCCCAAAGCTTCCATCAACTTACGTGCAGCGGTGACGATATTAAATAACTGGTCTGAACCTCCGATCTGCACATCTGTCTTCAGATGGTACGCATCATACCCCTGCATAAGCGCGTAGAAGAACTCATGAAAGTAGATCGGATCTTCCGCATCCCAACGTTTACGGAAGGCTTCTCGAGCCAGGAACTGTTGCACAGTGAAGTTAGATGCAAGTCCGATGAGATCTTGAAAGTTCAAATCCGATAGCCACATGTCGTTGTAAGCGATATGTGTTCGTTTAGGATCTAGAAGTTTAAAAGCCTGCTCTGCGTAGGTTTCAGCGTTTCGTGCCGCTTCTTCCATATTGAGTTGAGCTCTGACTGAATCTTTATCCGAGGGATCACCTACTAGCGAAGTAAAGCGGCCGATGACAAAGGTCACGTCGTGTCCCAACTCTTGAAATTGACGCATCTTTCGCATGGGTACAGTGTGTCCCAGGTGCAGATCGGAGGTGCGGGGATCAAAGCCGCAATACACTCGCAGCGGACGCCCTTCAGCTTCGACGTCCTGTAGTCGCTGCCGCAGCTCATCGGCCATTGCTTGCTTGAGCGTGTCATCCCCGTACTCCGTACCTTGCATCAAGAGGGAAACTTGATCGTCGAGGGATAAATCTGCCATCGGAAATTCTCCTAAAGCATGATGGGCTAGTATAAATAACGTACAGCGTGGGTTGCGCAGCCCACGCTGTGATTTACCAAAGATGTTCTAAGCAGTCGTCGACTCACCTGGCAATAGGCGCGCAATAATATCCAAAGGGGGGGCGGAACCCGCCCCTGAAGTAAATGTATCTACGCGCGCCAAGAATAGCAAGATGCTCCATGATTGAGCAATGATACCATAAGGCGAGGCAATGTTGTTAAGAAGACCGCCTCACAAGTCAAACTCCCCTCACCCTTTCCCCTCCCAAAAGGAGAGAGGACCTTTCACATTCTCCCTTCCAAGGAGAAGGCCGGGGTGAGGGTTGAACATCCTACAAGTCAACCTCCCCTCACCCTTTCACTC
>DUEW01000160.1 GCA_011174845.1 Anaerolineae bacterium
AATGGTGAGCTTGTGCATAACTCGCTCTCCTATGAGTACTGAATGTCGCTGCCGCGCACGACCATTCGTCGACGTCGATGCGCCCAGCACATGTAGGACACGGAGACGAAGAAGCTAGCAGGAAGACGGTGCATCCCCTTGATTTCCGTCCCGAGTACTGTCGTCTTCCCTCCGAAGCCCATGGGACCAATGCCTAATCGATTGGCTTCTTCTGTCACCCGCTCCTCAAAAGCATCCAAGTTGGGGTCCGGATTGGGTTCGTCCATTTTGCGGAAGAGCGCCTCCTTGGATCCATAGTACGAGGAGCCGCGATCGCCACCGATGGCCACGCCTAGAACGCCAGGGGCGCAGCCTTTGCCTTGGGCTTGCCATACCGCATCGAGGACAACCTTGCGCACGCCCTCCAAATCTCGCCCAGCAGCCAGGCGCCGGTCGGGGAGCGAGTACTGAGCGCCAACATTTTCACAACCACCCCCCTTGAGCATCAAATCGACGATCAGCTCCTCGCCCTCGATCTCTGTGAAGTGGATGGTGGGGAAGGCTTCGTCGCCAAGGTTGTCACCGCTATTCACGCCGGAGATGGAATCGACGGCGTTCGGGCGTAGGTAGGAGAGGGCGGTTGCTTCGGCAACGGCAGATCGAATTTGTTCACGCAATTGCTTGGTGCTCCAACCTAGCGGGTGTTGGATATAGAATATTGGGGTTCCGGTGTCCTGACAGACCGGGGTGGATTGCTCGCGCGCCAGACTCACATTCTGTAAGACCGCATCCAGGGCGCTTCGGGCTGCTGAGCCCGCCATTTCCCGATCTCGGGCATCGATCAGGGCTTGCTCGACATCCGGCGCTAAGTCGGTCGATGCGAGCCGAACCAGTTCGAGAAAGGCATTGGTTAGATCGTCCATATTTCCCTCACAATGGTTGAGCAACGGAGTGTTGGATCGAAAAGTTTGATCTTTGGATGTTTCGATGTGTTTCTATTGTGGTCTGAAAAGGTCTTCGGAGGTAGTGACAAATGGCCGGTCCTCAACTGCTGGGTATCGTGGCTGAGGAATATGGGTAGTTTAAGTACCGTTGTTTCGGACGATCAGGGTGGAGCATTTATTGCTGCTGATCAGTTGTGGGGCGACGCGACCCAGAAGTAATCGGTCGATCAGCGCCCCAGGTTTAGGGGCACCGATCACAACCAGGTCGTTCGGTTTCACATCACAGGCACGGATGATCTCTTCAGCGACGACACCGTGACGGAGCTCCAGTTTCGTCTCCACGCCAGCCGCCTCGGCGATCGAAGCCGCTTCTTTCAGGTGATTGGAAAGTGGGCTCTCGCGGGTCAAAACTTGTTCTAACCCCTCCTCGAGCGCCGGGAGTCCTGTGTACATCGAAGGGGTGCTGGAAGCGACGTAAAGGATTGTGGCGTTGGCCCTGATAGCCTGTGCCAGGTTGATGCCCAAGGACACCGCGGGGGTTGAGGCAGGGTGACCGCCGGTACAAATCAGAATCTCAGCGATTCGTTCTGGCGGATTGCGGACCAACAACACACTTACCTTGGCCCTGTTTGCCAGTCGTTGGCTGAGTTGAGAAGCGGATTGGTCGGGATCGCTGATTGAAGTCTCCATAACGAGTAGTTGATAGGGGCGACGTTTTAGCTCACCAATGATTTCGTCCTCCACATCTCCTTCAACGTGAAGAACCTCGACATCCTCGGTTGTGAGCATGGCGCGTGCGGTTGCCAAAAGTCTCTCACCCTCTTCCGGCGGCTCGTCAGGTGAAGAGACGTGAAAGAGGACGGGACGCAAGCCCATGGCCTTCGAGACCGCTTCTGCGTAACGCATATGCTTTGGATCGCGCGCTGCTCTTCCGATGCCGATGAGTGAGTATCCTTCACCTTGGGATTGCACTGTTTGTTTCATAAAGCCCTTAACCTCCAGCTAAACCCGCGATGCGTAGTAAGACCAACAGGGCAGCGATCAGAGGTAAAAACGAGAAGAGGAAGCGGATGATCGGACCAGAGAAGTAGCGTGTCATGACCGCGCCGACCTGAGCACCGATAGCTGCTCCAGTGTGCATGGTGAGCGCGATGAGGATGTCCACATTCCCTTTTAGAGCGTGAGTCAAGGTGCCAAAACCGGCCGAGATCATGATCTCAAAGAGGTCCGTGCCTACGGCGACATGGGTCGGGACGCCGATCAGGTAAACCAAAAGCGGCATACGTAGGAAGCCACCGCCGACTCCGAGGAAGCCAGCGAGAACCCCCGTCAAAGCTCCCACGAAAAGAATTACCCAGACTGAAACCTCTTCCACACCGGATACCCGTAGTCGGATCAAAGGTGGAATCCGCAGCAGGCGTGATCGATAAGCCAGTTTTTGAATCCCTAGTACTTCCCGGACCTGAAGCTGGTCGGTCCTTTTGATTCGAATGGCTCGCAAGCTCTCCCAAGCCGTAAAAAGACCGATCGAGGTCAAAATGAACACGTAGGAAAGGCCGACGACTTCTTCGACGTTACCGATGGCCTCGAACCGCTCGATCAGTTGTGCACCGACTTCGATGCCGGGGATGGTACCGAAGATCATCAGAGTTCCTAGGCGCAGATCGACTTGACCAAGCGCGCGATGGCGACGGGCGGCGACGATCGATTTTCCGGTCATGTGGGCCAAGTCAGTGCCGACGACAAAATTGATCGGTACGCCGGTCCAAAACATTAACGGACCGGCAAGGAATCCTCCACCTACCCCAAAGAATCCACCCAATACACCGACAACGAAACCGATGATGGCGAGGAGGAGAGGGTTGATCACAACTTGTGAGATGGGGAACAACATGTCCTAATACCTGAGCCCGAACCTACGCAGAAGCCATGAGGTGAGCATCTCGAGCATCGCTCCTTGTCCCACGATGAGGATCACTGAGACAAGAGCAAACGCAGTTGATGAAGTAGAGTACAAGCTCGTGAGCCAGTCGTTCGCCGTACGGAGTACGATGAAGAAATAGAGTGTCACGAGCGGTCCATAAATGGCAAGTTCGAGCGCAAGACTTCTCATCAATGGAACGAATGACGGGTCGATTCGACTAGATGATTCGGAGTTGCTAGACATGAATGCCCTTCTTGTTCGATCGAAATTTGCTTGACGATCAACAACACCGCTTCCTGGGAGTTGCGTTGTGGATAGGTGTTGATTGTATCGCATCTAGTTGCAGTTTTAATGGGAGAAACAACCTCCCCGAATCCTACGCGCTGGCCGACAGAATTGCGGATTAATCAACGAGTCTACCAGCCTCCATCTCGGTTGCCAAACTCTTTCCCAGAGGTCATCGTATCTCATTCAACGTTCTCTCTTTACATTGAGTGACCCCTATTTCCACCCTTATTGGAACGCAAGCGTTATCGCATCCCAGAGATTTTCGTGAGCCATGAAATACGCTGGAAATCATGTTACACTGCCTTCGGTATGGATGCAAAATCGATCGTCACCCTTGAACTCCCAGTCATTCTCGACCGTTTGGCGAGCCACGCTGCCTTTTCGGCCTCCAAGGAGTTAGCGCGGGCATTGAAGCCGACCGATGATCTGGAAGATGTACGTCGTCGTTTGGCAGAGACCACGGAGGCGCGCACGCTGCTGAGCCTGGTGCCCGGTCTCACGATCGGGGGGGCGCACGACATGCGGTCCGCGGTGGCTGCGGCCACCCGGGGAGTGATCTTAGAACCTAACCAATTACTGGATCTCAAGAGCACCCTCATCGCTTCCCGCACACTGCGTCGTCGTTTTGATAAGACAGGCGAGTCATTTCCGGTTCTTGCCATTCTGGCGCTCGGTCTAGAACCCTCATCGGAATTGATCGAAACCATCTCAAAGACGCTTGATGAGCGTGGTGAAGTTCTTGATAGCGCCTCGGAGAGACTCGCCACCATCCGACACGACTTACGGGTGTCTCATGATCGCTTGACGGGAAAACTTCAGCGGTTGTTAAATGACCCAAAAATTTCACCTATGCTCCAAGAACCGATCATCACCCAACGAGATGGCCGATTTGTCATTCCATTGAGGGCTGAATTCAAAGGCAGGGTCAAGTCGGTTATCCACGACCAATCCGCCTCCGGTGCGACGTTGTTCATCGAGCCGCTCACTGTGGTCGATTTGAACAACGAACTGCGAGAGCTTCAATTGGCTGAGCGCGATGAAGTACGGCGTATCTTGGCTGAACTTTCGGCACAAGTTGGACGAGAGTCGGAAGCCATTATCCGAACCGTGGAAGCGCTAGCCAAGCTCGATTTGGCCTTCGCCAAGGCGCGTTACGCTGAGGCGATGAAGGCTAACGAACCTATCATGAATCCCTACAAACCTCGAGCGGATGCCAATCATCCCGGATCGACCCTGCGATTGTTAAGCGCTCGCCACCCTCTGCTTGATCCGGAGAATGTGGTGCCAATTGATCTGGTTCTGGGCGCGGACACGTACGCCCTGGTCATCACCGGACCCAACACCGGTGGTAAGACAGTCTCGCTCAAGACCGCGGGACTGTTATCGTTGATGGCCCAGTGTGGACTGCACGTCCCGGCTCTCTCCGGCTCGGAACTGTCGACTTTCGATTCGGTCTACGCAGATATTGGTGACGAACAGTCCATCGAACAATCACTTTCAACTTTCTCGTCGCACATTTCTACCATCATCGACATCCTCAAGCATGCCACCTCTCGCTCATTGGTCGTACTTGACGAATTGGGCGCGGGTACCGATCCTCAGGAGGGCGCGGCACTGGCAAGAGCCATTCTGGGAGTGCTATTGGAACGAAGGGTGACCACCTTGGTTGCCACCCACTATCCTGAGTTGAAAACTTATGCTCATGTCACGACCGGCGTACGAAATGCCAGTGTCGAGTTTGACCTGGAAAGCCTTAGACCAACTTATCATCTGACCATTGGCTTGCCAGGACGATCGAATGCGTTGGCGATCGCCGGGCGCCTCGGGCTGGATGAGGACATCGTGCAGCGCGCCCGGAAGATGGTCTCGCCAGAGGACTTGCGTGCCGAAAGTCTGCTGGACGAAATTCACCGCCAAAGGGATTTGACCCGTCAGGATAGGGAGGAATCAGAACAAGCGCGCAAACAAGTTCAAGCGTTGGAAACCGAATTGGCAAAGCGTTTGGAAGCTATCGATGACGAGCGATTGGAGTTGCTCGAACAGGCTCGGGCTGATGTGGAAGCGGAGGTGGATGGGATTCGCGAACAACTACGGGAACTTCGCCGTCGTCTGGCCCGTGCGGGCCAGCCACTAGAGACGTTGAAAGAGATCGAATCTGAGCTTGAGGAGCTCGAAGACCAGGTGGCGGACTCTGTTTCCCATCCAACGTGGGGATTGGATCCATCATTGCGATCCGTGGACTCTATGGAAGAGGCTTTTAGATTGGGAGATCGAGTGCGTTTGCGCACGATCGACGCCGAAGGGGTGATTACCGATCTCAACCAGGAACAAGCTGAGGTTCAAGTTGGAAGATTGCGGGTGCGGGCGCGTTTGGATGAGTTGATGCCCTCGGGTGAAGACCCATCAACTGAGCACCGTCGGTTTGACACCCATGCGCACGTAGTGATCCCACAAGCGCCTCCATTGGAACTCAATCTACGCGGTCGCACGGTGGAGGAGGGCCTGGAGGAACTCGAGCGGCGTTTGGATGCTGCCTATTTAGCGGGGATGCCCTTCATCCGTGTGATCCACGGTAAGGGTACGGGACGTTTGCGCGAGGCCATCCGTCAGGCGTTGAGGGATAACCCATATGTGTCCTCCTTTGAGCCGGGAAAGGCTGGCGAGGGAGGGGATGGTGTGACCGTGGTCCGGTTAGCGATATCCTAATTTAATAAATCGCTCACAATCGTGAGCGCATGCAGAAGCGTTTAATTTTCAGACAGAGTAGAACCAAAATGTAGGAAATCGAGGTCCCTTCCTTGGAGGAGGAGAGATGAATCAATTAATTGAAGCCTTAGCTCCAGTGCTTGTCGCCAGTTTCGCAATCCAACAACTCCTCGAATTACTTGACCCCATCTTGGATGCGGTGATCAAACCACACAAGAAATGGATCCTAAGCGTTGTGGCTTTTGTCGTTGGATTGGCCCTGACCCTAGCACTCGGATTAAGGATCTTGGCACCACTCGGGATCACGCGTTTCCCTTGGGTGGACGTCATCCTGACAACCCTTTTTATGACCGGTGGGACCAAAGGGATCAACGATCTGATTAAATTAATAGGATATAAGAAGGAAGAGGCAAAAATTGATCTAGACCAGGCTCAGATGGCTCGGGTCTGACCTTGTACAAGCCTATGTGGGATGATCGAACGAAGGGCTTGTCCTGAGCAGCGTCGAAGGGCTCGTCCTACCTGTCCTGATGGTTCGGCAAGCTCACCACATGGCTTGCCGAAAGGCCTGCCACGACGGTTCGGCAAGCTCGCCACATGGCTTACTGAAGGGAGTGTAGTCGAAAAGTTAAACAAAAAAAACCCAATCTGATCGCAATTTAAAAAGGCTAGTCAAAGCTCACGCGATGTACAGCAGTAAGTAGTAGGAGGAGATCCATGGTTGCCTTGCCTGATACCCCAAATGTGTTGTGGCTGGATACCTATGGTGAATATGAGCCGGAACCGTCCTTAGATGGTGAAGTGACCGTCGATATCGCCATCATTGGTGGTGGATTCACGGGGTTGGTCACGGCTTATGAGCTGTTACGAGCAGAATCCTCGCTCCAAGTTGCTGTCCTAGAGGCCAAGTCTGTCGGATATGGCTCCAGTGGGCGCAATGGCTCATTCGGCATGACGGTGGTCGGTCTCGGTTTTGGTGTAACTGCGATGCTGCGCGGAAAGCAGTTTCTCAAGGAAGCGCATGCGTATATGGAACGCGCGGTGGACAGTATGAGCGAGCTTATCCAACGTGAGGATTTGGATTGTGATTACAGTCGACCAGGTTTTTTACGCGCTGCAACAACAGCGGGATATGTAAAGCGGATTCGTCATGATATTGAGTTGATGCAGTCCCTCGGTGTCGAGGGGATTTATTGGATCGATCGCGATGAGATCCGAGAGAGGGTGAATTCTCCGCTGTACCTGGGTGCGATGTGGGAGCCCCGCCTGGTCTTGGTTAATCCGGCGAAATTGGTGCGTGAAGAAAAACGGCTGGCCTTGCGATTGGGAGCTTCGGTCTATGAAAACACCCCGGTGATAGAGATCACATCTAAGCCGAATTTCAACCTGAGGACGCCTCATGGGGTGGTGAAGGCTGAAAAGATTGTGTTTGCTACCAATGCCTACTCTCACCTCTTCCCACAACTACGACGTAAGCAAATCCCCGCGTTTACCTACATGATCGCTACCGAGCCGCTCACAGCGCAACAACTTGAACCTGTGGGTTGGCAAGGCCGAGAGGGAGTCGAAGATGCGCGTAACCTGATCCACTACTACCGTATCACGCCAGACAATCGTTTCGTCATCGGTGGTGGACCTGTGGGGTTGACCTACGCGAACGATCTAAACGCAGATGACAGTGAGTCAGCCTGGAGGCATTTGCAGGATCATGTGGCGCTGCTCTTCCCGTCCTTCGGAGAAGCGGAGGTCACCCACCGTTGGGGAGGACCGTTCTCGGTCACCCTAGATCTGACACCGGCACTGGGGTATGTTGGTGATCAACGTGCCGTTTATAGTTTAGGTTGTATTGGACATGGCGTGTCGACCAGCCACCTTAATGCTCAGACCCTGCGAGACTTGCTGCTCGAGCGCGAGAGTGATCTGTTGGAGTGTCCCTTCATCAACCGCAAGGTGATTCCATGGCCACCAGAACCTTTGCGGATGGTCCTTGCTCAAGGGATCCGTGGGTACTTACGAGTGGAGGATTGGATCTACGAGCGTGATATGCCCCATCCGTAGGGCGATGAGAAACGCAAGACGCAACCCCCTGGATCACATAGGTCTCATTAGACAGAGGATGGAGGGTCCGAATCAGTTACAAACTATGTTTCTTTAGAACGCTGACCGCTCGTGGAAGCGGAGGACCCTCTCCGGAGCCGGCGCAAATACTATGATCCGGAATTTTCATGGAACGAGACAAACAGGATATTCGCCAACAGGTTTGGGAATCGATGACACGCGCTGGTGTCGCGCGATCCCCCGGAGCGCATGGACGAATCCCTAACTTCCAAGGGGCAGAGGAGACCGTCAAGGGTTTAGCCACATTAACGGTATGGCGGAAGGCACGGGTCCTAAAATGCAATCCAGATTCCCCCCAGAGGCCAGTGCGCGAGCGAGCGCTACGTGAAGGGAAGATCGTTTATATGGCCGTGCCCCGTTTGCGTGATCGGCGCTGCTTTATTGAATTGGATCCCGAACGGCTCAGACGAGATGATCTTCACCGAGCGGGGACGATCAAGGGCGCATTCCGTTTGGGAAAATTAGTGAACTTTTCTGAAATGCAGCCCATTGACCTCGTTATCGCCGGCTCGGTGGCCGTGAATCGGATGGGGGCTCGTGTCGGCAAGGGTGGGGGTTACTCTGATCTGGAATATGCTCTAGGGAGGACCTTCGGCCTAATCAGTCGTGAGACGCCAGTGGTCACCACCATCCATCGGCTTCAGATCTTGGACGAGCCGATTCCTATGTTAGAGCATGATATCCCTGTAGACATCCTGGTCAGCCCGGATGAGGTGGTCAAGACAGATCACACGCTTTCCCGACCGGAAGGGATCTACTGGCATCTGCTGCCGGAGGACAAGATCGCGGCCATCCCCATTCTTAGGCAATTGAGATCGTAGGGTTTTTATCGTCATTGTCAGATTGAACAGGAGATCCCATGAAACGTGTCTTTCTCCTGACCGGGTCGCCTGGCTCGGGGAAAACGACCGCTATTCAAAAAATCATCTCTCGGCTCTCCTGTGAGGCAGGGGGGTTCTACACTGAGGAGATCCGTGAGGGGAGCAGGCGGACCGGTTTTGCGTTGATTACTATGGATGGACGCAG
The DNA here is from genome assembly GCA_011174845.1 of Anaerolineae bacterium. Taxonomy (GTDB): domain Bacteria; phylum Chloroflexota; class Anaerolineae; order Anaerolineales; family E44-bin32; genus DUEZ01. The sequence continues at coordinate 8,986 of DUEW01000160.1, forward strand.
TGGGGTGTTAGCTCATATCCGCATTCGTGGAGCTCCGCGCATCGGCAAATATGGCGTAGACCTTTCTGTCATGGATGGGATTGCGGTCGACTGCTTGACGCGTGCGATGGCAGAGAAGGACATCGTTGTCATCGATGAAATCGGACCGATGGAGCTACTATCGAAGAGGTTTCGAGAGGTCGTGATGCAGGTGCTTGAAAGTGACGTCTTGGTATTGGGTTCGATCGCCAAGCGTAGAACCGATTTCACGGATGCGATAAAGAGGCATCCGAACGTCCGCATGGTCGAGATCGATCGAGCGAATCGTGAGCAGGTTCCCACGGACATCGTTGAACGGATTCGAAAGACGGGTCGATGCGAGATGGACGACACAAATCAGGGAGAACGTTCTTAGTCTTATTAACAAGCATAATCTTATCCATCATGGTTATCAGACAAAGCTAGGGGAGTCGGAGGGATCTACATGTCTAACTTGTGGAAACTCAGCCCATCAGATCTAACCTTCCTTTGGGGCGAGTGTCAAAGATGCTTCTATCTCAAGGTTGTCCAGGAGTTTAAACGCCCATCAGCCCCCTTTCCCAAGATCTTCACCCGTATTGACCGTTTGATGCAGGCCTATTTTGAAGGCAAATCGACCGCCGAGATCTCACCGGACCTGCCTGAAGGTGTCGTCAAGTTCGGTGATAAGTGGGTGAAATCTCAGCCCATCGAACTGCCGAACCACGATTCAAGTTGCTTCATCCTTGGGAAATTCGATACGGTCGTGGAATTCGCCGATTCGACCTATGGTGTTGTGGACTTCAAAACGACTGAGCCTACTCCCAAGCATGTGCCTTTCTACAGCCGCCAACTACATGCTTATGCTTACGCATTGGAACATCCTGCCCCGCGCAGATTTAGGTTGAGCCCCATCACAAAGTTGGGCTTGCTTTGCGTCGAGCCCACTGCCATGGATCGCCATCAGGACGATCAAGTGGCCTACATCGGTGATGTGAGCTGGTTGGAAATCCCCAAAGATGAGGGAGAGTTCCTGGATTTCATCGATCTAATCTTGTCGGTTCTAGAGCTGCCGGAACCTCCACCACCAGGACCGGAATGTGGATATTGTCATTATCGCCAGGAAGCACGGGACAGTGAGTGGTAGGGTCTAGGGATTGGGGATCAGGGATTAGGGATCAGAAAGCATTTTAGAAGATTGCCATCGCCTGATCCCCAATCCCCAATCACTAATCCCACTAATTCTTTAAGCCTCGCGCCTCTTGACAGCCGTCGTCTTTGTCCTAAAATGTTTGAGAATGTGTTATGCCTAGTAAAGGATTTCGTTCAACGCCTACATTCGCCCGCCCAGAGGTCCGTACCTCCCGGCGGGCGTTTTCTCACCAACTTCTTAGGAGCCATACGGCTCTCTTTTTTTGCCAGTTGGCATCGACACCAGAACGAGGTGTGGTAAGGTGATCCGTCTTCCTGGCTTGATCGACCCCCACGTCCATCTGCGTGAACCGGGTGCTACCCACAAGGAGGACTTCGACAGCGGTACCGCTGCGGCGCTTGCGGGAGGCTTCACCGCCGTATTGGCGATGCCCAATACCCAGCCCCCTCTGACCGATGAGCCTAGCTTGAGACAGGCTCAAGATGCGGCCAGGTCCAAGGCTCGTTGTGACTACGGCATCTTCCTCGGTGCTGGTGCTGATAACATCACGACAGTTTCCAGTCTGGCGTCACAAGCTTGTGGTCTGAAGATGTATCTCGATCAGACCTACGGCCCACTCCGCCTAGAGGGCCTAGCTGTGCTTCGGGATCACATTGCCCAATGGCCCGCCGATCGTCCTCTGGCGGTTCACGCTGAAGGACGTAGTCTGGCTGCAGCGCTTCTCATAACCACCTTGTTCGAGCGACCGCTTCACGTTTGCCATGTCAGCCGGGAGGATGAAATTATCCTTATCCGAAAAGCGAAGGAGACAGGTTTACCCGTAACGTGTGAAGTCACGCCACACCACTTATTCCTGACAGAAGATGACATGCCGAGATTGGGAGCAGGACGAGGAGAAGTGCGTCCGCGTTTGGCGACCGCTTCGGATCGGGAGGCTTTGTGGACCAATCTGGAGGTGATCGATTGTTTTGCCACCGATCACGCTCCTCACACCCTGTCCGAGAAGGACGGAGAGGATCCCCCTCCTGGATTCCCCGGACTAGAGACTGCGCTGGGATTGCTTCTTACCGCAGTGAGCGAAAATAGGCTGACACTCGATGATCTGATCATCCGCAGCCACACCAATCCGCGGCGCATCTTTGGGCTACCTATCCAACAAGAGACATTTATTGAAGTGGACCTTGACGCAGTATGGGATGTGCAATCCTCCCAGATGCACACCCGCTGTGGCTGGACGCCCTTTGAAGGCATGCGTCTTCAGGGTCAAGTGCGTCGAGTGACGTTGCGCGGTCGAAGCGCGTATGCCGATGACGAGATCCTTGTCCCTCCAGGATATGGTAGGGACTTATCACCCGCCGCTCAGTAAGAAAATCGAATAGGAGGTATCTATGGCAACTTTTATCCCCCCAAACGAGCGACGCGCACACAGCCCTCACCTGCCCCTTGGTGACCACCGGGAGGCTCCGTTTTATGGCAAGGACATCATCTCTGTCTCCCAATTCAGCCGGGGTGATCTTGAATACATCTTCGGCGTTGCCAAGGAGATGCGAGCCATGGTAGAGCGTGTCGGCACCTTCGACCTGCTCAAAGGAAAGATCTTAGCCAACTTGTTCTACGAGCCTTCCACTCGCACCTCGTCTTCTTTCTTATCAGCGATGGAGCGTCTTGGTGGAAGTGTGATCCCGATCAGCGAGGTAACCTACTCCTCCGTCGCCAAGGGGGAGTCCTTACCTGATACCATCCGCACTTTGGAATGTTATGCTGACGTAATCGTGATTCGCCACCCGGAGGTCGGATCCGCGAAACTTGCTGCGCAATACGCTCGCAAACCGATCATTAACGGCGGCGATGGAATTGGTGAGCATCCGACCCAGGCGCTGCTCGACCTCTTCACGATTGCGGAGGAGCTGGGGAGGGTGGACGGCTTGACGGTGACCATGCTTGGTGATCTAAAGTATGGACGCACGGTTCACTCCTTAGCCCGATTGTTGTCGCTCTTCGTGGTGAGGCTCAATTACATCTCGCCCGAAATTCTTCGCATGCCGTCTGATCTATTCAACGAGCTTGCTGCTAAAGGTGTCTCGCAGAAAGAATCTACGACACTCGATCCAGTTCTGGCGGAGACGGACGTTTTGTATGTCACACGCGTGCAGAAAGAGCGCTTTGGGGATTTAAACGAGTACGAGAAGGTTAGAGGAGCCTATGTGATCACGCCGGAGACGCTCCAAAGTGCCAAAGATGAGATGATCGTGATGCATCCGCTACCCCGAGTGGGAGAGATCAGCCTCGAACTTGATTCCGACCCACGAGCGGCTTACTTCCGCCAGATGGAATACGGTCTTTATGTGCGGATGGCCTTATTGGCGATGGTACTAGGGAAGGCATGAGGGACAAGGGATCAGGGATTTGGGATCAGGGATCAGTATGTGCTCAACGCCTAATCCCTAATCTCCTCCCCCCGATCCCTATGAATAACATAAGGGTGCATAATGTCGTTCTTCACAAGATTAACCGATCGATGTCTATCTGTTGATTCCCTCCTCTGCATCGGCCTCGATCCCCATGTAGAACTGCTCCGCCAAGCGACGGCCGAAGAGGCGCGCGATTTCTGCTGTCGATTAATCGAAGCGACGGCCGATCAAGCTTGTGCTTTCAAGCCCAACAGCGCTTTCTTTGAGGTCTTCGGTGCCGAAGGATGGACAGCGTTACGAGAGGTGATCGCTGCGGTGCCTGAAGGGATTCCGGTGATCCTCGATGCCAAGCGCGGGGACATCGCCTCCACAGCTCAAGCATACAGTCGAGCTGTGTTCGAGACGTTAGGCGCGGATGCGGTCACCCTAAGCCCATACTTGGGGAGCGATAGTTTAGAACCATTTCTTGCCGATCCGGAACGAGGCGTCTTTCTACTTTGTAAAACCTCTAACCCCTCAGCCGATGACCTTCAAGCGCTGAACATCGAAGGAATAGAACCGCTTTATCTACGCCTTGCTCGGCTGGCTTCTGGCTGGAATACGGCGGACAACCTAGGGCTGGTGGTCGGTGCGACCGACCCGATCACGCTGGCGCAGGTGCGGAGGGTAGTTCCTGACATGTGGCTTCTTGCACCGGGCGTAGGCGCTCAGGGCGGGAACCTCGAAGGGGTATGTCGAGCGGGGTTACGACAGGATGGGCTCGGGATGGTCATCCCCGTGTCGCGTGGGATTGCCCAGGCTGAAGCTCCACGCGCCGAGGCCATTCGATTAAAAGAGAGGATCAACAGCATTTGTGAATCTATGGATCGAGAAGCTGCTCCTGTTCTGTCGTCAAGCATGGCCGCGCTAGCCGACGCCTTGCTGGAAGCTGGTTGCGTACGTTTTGGAGAGTTCAAGCTCAAATCCGGGGCGAAGTCGCCGATCTACATCGATTTGCGACTCTTGGCCTCTAAGCCCAACCTGCTGACCCATGCTGCAAGTGCTTATCTCCCCATATTGCAGGGATTGCACTATGATCGACTGGCTGCTCTACCCTATGCGGCCTTGCCCATCGCTACCGCCATTTCTCTGCAGACCGGTCGACCGATGGTCTACCCTCGTAAGGAGATTAAGGATTACGGCACAGGTTACGCGGTCGAGGGTGGATATGAGCGGGGAGAGAAGGTGGTTTTGATCGATGATCTAGTGACTACCGGTGGAAGCAAGTTCGAGGGGATCGAACGCCTAGAAGCCGCCGGCCTGGAGGTGCATGACGTGGTAGTGCTGATCGATCGTGAAGGAGGTGCTGCGCAGGAGCTCGCTGAAGCTGGTTACCGATTGCACGCGGTATACACATTGTCCCAATTGATCGAGCATTGGGTTGGAGTGGGGAAGGTGTCTCCACAACAAGCAGATGAGGTGAAAAGGTTCATGGGGATCAGGGATTAGGGATCAGTGTGCGTTCAACGCCTTATCCCTAATCCCTGATCCCAATACTCTGTGAATGCCTTGATGAAATCATCTTCTTTACACATGCGGGCTGTCCTACAGGCGTTACTTGTTACCTTCCTCTGGTCCACCTCATATGTATTGGTCAAAATTGGCTTGCGTGAGATACCAGCGCTTACTTTTGCAGGTATACGCTACGGGTTGGCGTTTATCGTTCTATTGGTCGTAGCTGCTCGAGGTGGGTATATCCGAGGTTTACGCGGCATCCGTGGTCATACATGGTTTCGTTTGATCTTGCTCGGTTTGATGTTCTATACAATGACACAGGGTGGAAATTTTCTGGCTTTGAAATACTTGCCTGCGGTTTCTGTGAATTTGTTATTTAGCCTCACTTCCATTTTCGTTGCTCTCATAGGAATCCCCACGCTTGGCGAGCGTCCCACGGCTCTTCAATGGGCGGGGATCTGGGTCGCCTTACTCGGGGCGATGGTTTATTTCTATCCTGTGTCCTTCCCTGCTGGCCAGATTGTTGGTCTCACTGCCGCATTGGTTGGTCTTCTTGCGAACGCAGCTTCCTCAGTCCTGGGACGGGAGATCAATCGCCAACGAGACCTCGAACCTATCCAGGTGACACTGGTAAGCATGGGTGTTGGAGCCTTTGTTCTATTGGTGATAGGGATACGCTTTCAGGGTCTTCCTCAACTTACGCCGACAAACTGGGCCATTGTCGGGTGGCTGGCACTTGTCAACACGGCTTTTGCCTTTACGCTGTGGAACCACACCTTACGTACGCTCTCAGCAATGGAGTCGAGCATCGTCAATAATACGATGTTGATTCAAATCCCTTTCTTGGCCATGATATTCCTTGGAGAAAGAATCAATTTGAAGGAAATCATAGGGTTAGTCGTCGCAGGGTTGGGCACCGTGATTGTTCAACTAGCGCGTCGGGATGAGGAGAAGGGATCAGGGATCGGGGATTAGGGGCTAATGGGCACCAAGTCGCATTGGCACCAGGGCACCCGGGTAGATATTTCCTGCTCCTGGAGACACCCAGGTGCCGAAGTGCCAAAGTGCCCAAGCACCTTCCTTTTCCCTAATCCCCAATCCCTTGTTAAACGCTATGCCTAGCTACGAAACCATCCGGCCTCTGCTTTTCAAACTTGACCCCGAAAAGGTCCATCAGCTGACGTTGCGCCTCCTGGCGCTGGCGGGGGCTCTGCCACCAGTTCGAGTTTGGCTGCGTCGAATTTTTTCTTTAGAGAGACCGGATTTACAGGTTCATGCCTTTGGATTGGATTTTCCGAATCCCGTTGGCATGGCAGCCGGATACGACAAGGACGGTCGCGCTGTCCATGGGTTGGCATGTTTGGGCTTTGGGCATCTGGAGTTAGGCACCGTCACCCCTCGTCCACAGGTTGGGAGCCCACCTCCACGAGTCTTCCGTCTACCCGAAGACCGCGCTCTGATCAATCGTATGGGTTTTCCCAACAAGGGATCCGAAGCTTTACTGCGGAAATTGCGACGCGGCCATCCTCCGGCTGTAGTTCTAGGCGTTAACCTCGGTAAAGGCGTTGACACGCCGCTCGAGAAGGCGACGGAGGACTATCTGAGTCTGTTGAACACTTTTTATGCTGTTGCGGACTTCCTGACCGTCAACGTCTCATCGCCAAACACGATCGGGCTCCGTCGTTTGCAGGCGAGAGAGTATCTGGATGATCTCTTGGCAGCCCTTTCTTCTGCCAGGTCCGAGTTGGAGGTTTCAGTGGGACGGCGGATCCCGATCTTGGTCAAACTTGCGCCGGATCTGAACGAAGCCGAATTAGAGGACGCCGTTGGCGTTGTGCAAGGAACTGGAATGGACGGCATCATCGCCACCAACACCACCGTCGACCGATCAGGATTGCTCTCGTCCCACCGTGAGGAGATCGGCGGGCTGAGCGGCTCTCCACTCAGGGAGCGGGCAACGGAGGTCGTGCGCAGAATCCATCAGCTCACCGGCGGTGAACTACCCATTATTGGCGTGGGTGGGATCTTCTCCCCTGAGGATGCTCGTGAAAAATTGGAGGCTGGGGCGACATTGATCCAGGTCTATACCGGGCTCGTTTACCGAGGCCCGGGTTTGATACGTGAGATCTTAGAAAGGCTGTAAGCTTACCAAAAAGCCTCCCGTATTCATGGGAGGCTATCATGTTCCCTGAGGAGGTAGGATTACACCTCTGGGATTTTCAGGACTTGACCCGTCACAATAAGATTGGGATTATCCCCGATGACATCTTTGTTGGCTTCGTAGATGATCATCCACTTCTCTTTGACAGCCGAACCGTAGTATTTCAAGGAGATCTCGCTCAGGGTCTCACCCTTGGCGACGGTGTGCACCGCCTTGATCTTCTGCTCGGCCTTCTTTCGGGCCTCCTCCAACTGTCGTTTCCTGGCCTCCATTGCTTTTCTCATGCCTTCATCCATGACCATTGGTGCTCCTCCTTAATTTCTCCTAGTTTCGGATATATTATTAGAAGTTATTATAATCGCCTTTAGCGATCTCCTCGCTTGGATCAACTCTGACGATACACCACCGAGGTTGACACTGGCAAATCGTTAAGCGAAGCTTTCGACAGCTTGTGGGAAAGACTCAGGGGGTTTTAATGTTCACTCGCTTTCATCGACGTTGGATCACCTCGATCATCCCAATCCTGGTTGTGATCGTTTTGATAGGGCTCTACTTAATTTTTTATTTCCAGGCCCAACATGAATCATCTCCGCACCCATCTGAAACGGTCTCAAATGAAGGTTGGTATGCAATCTACTTCACCGATCCGACAAGTCCATCGGCTTCCTCCCTGCGCGGTGGGCCGGACGCAGCACTAGCCGAGGCGATCGACTCCGCGCGATACAGCGTCGATGTGGCCATTTATCGGCTTGATTTGTGGAGCATCCGAGATGCCTTGATCCGCGCCCACATGCGTGGGGTTCGGGTGCGGGTGGTCACCGACAGCGATCATGAGGACGAAGCGGAGATCGTGGATCTGAGAGGAGTTGGGATTCTTGTCATTGGTGACCAACGAGAGCCCTTGATGCACCATAAATTCATTGTCATCGATGGGGTCGAGGTTTGGACTGGGTCGATGAATTACACCGTTAGCGGTGCCTACCGGAACAACAACAACCTGATCCGAATTCGCTCGAGTCGAGTTGGGCAAGATTACACCCGTGAGTTTGAAGAGATGTTCCTGGAGGATCGCTTCGGCGCATTATCGGAAACCGATACGCCTTATCCCGTATTGACCATCGATGGGATCCAAGTAGAGGTGTACTTCTCACCTGACGACGGCGTAGAGGATCGAATTGTGGATGTTTTACGCGGTGCGGAGGAAAGCATTGATTTCATGGTCTATACGTTCACCTCCGATGCCCTTGCAGAAGTGATATTAGAGCGAGCAAAGGGTGGGGTGGATGTGCGCGGGGTCATCGAGAAGGATCAGGCTTCTAATCCTGGTAGTGACTATGAGCGTCTTCGCCAGGCTGGTTTGGATGTCCGTTTGGATAGCAATCCCCGCAACATGCATCACAAGGTGATCATCATCGATGGATCCATCGTGATCACCGGATCTTTCAACTTTAGCCGCAGCGCGGAAGAGCATAATGATGAGAATATCCTTATCTTGTATGATGTTGGGGTAAGTCAAGAATACCTGTTAGAATTCAAACGAATCTTCGAAATTGCCAGCCCATAGGGGAAGAGAATACAAGGAAAGCGAGGTCGAAGTGGAATACGACGGTAAATTCTATATTGGACGAGCTTATGATCTGAAGACGCAAGCTCTTCAGAAACCCATTTTGTATGACCCTGGTGACCTGACCACCCATGGCGTTGTGGTTGGTATGACGGGTTCGGGTAAGACCGGCTTGTGCATCGACATCTTGGAGGAGGCTGCGCTTAATGGCATCCCGGCCCTGCTTGTGGATCCTAAGGGGGATCTCACCAACCTGCTTCTCCATTTCCCAAACCTCGCCCCGGAAGACTTTCTCCCGTGGGTCGACGCTGACCAGGCAAGGCGGGAAGGCAAATCGGTGGAACAGTTGGCGACGGAGATCGCTGGGAAGTGGTCAAAGGGGCTGGAGGAGTGGGACATCACCTCGGAGAGGATCGACCGGGTGAGGCGGGCGGTCGATTACGCTGTTTACACCCCGGGCTCGGATGCAGGCTTCCCAGTCAGTATCCTGGCCTCGCTTGAAGCGCCTTCGATCCCTTGGGATGAAAACCGAGAGCTTTTACGCGAGAAGATCTCCGGCACTGTGACCGCGGTGTTGGGTTTGGTGGGGGTCGAGGCGGACCCGGTGAGGTCCCGAGAGCATATCTTACTCGCCAACATCTTTGAACATGCGTGGGAAGCGGGACAGGATCTGGACCTGCGGGAACTGATCCGTCAGGTCCAAAATCCACCCTTTGATGAGCTTGGTGCATTTGACGTGGATCAGTTTTATCCCTCCGGCGATCGTCTTGAGTTATCGATGGCGCTCAACAACTTGTTGGCTGCGCCGGCATTCGAGATATGGACGGAGGGTACAGCGCTGGACATCCATGCCCTGCTTTGGACTCCCGACGGGAAGCCACGTCAGAGCGTTTTCTACCTGGCTCACCTGCCAGATAACGAGCGGATGTTTTTCGTCACGTTGTTGTTGACCGCGGTCGAAGCGTGGATGCGATCGCAACCCGGCTCGCCTTCTTTGCGAGCGTTGTTGTATTTTGATAATATCTATGGGTTCTTACCTCCAGTTGCCAACCCGCCATCGAAGCCACCGCTGCTACGTCTACTGAAACAAGCGCGCGCCTTTGGCCTTGGACTGTTGCTTGCGACACAGAACCCGGTCGATCTGGACTATAAGGCCTTGAGCAACGCGGGCACCTGGTTCATTGGTAAGCTGCAAACCGAGCAGGACAAAGCGCGGTTATTAGATGGCTTGGAAGGTGTGGCTGTCGAGAAAGGTGAATTCAATCGCTCCCAGGTTGACAGGTTGATCTCGGCGCTAGGAAAGCGCGTTTTTTTGCTCCATAACGTACACGAGAAAGGACCTCAGGTCTTTCAAACGCGCTGGGCGATGGCCTATCTAGGAGGCCCGATCACCCGTACCAAATTGCGTGAATTGAATGAGTTTGTTGGAGCCGAGGTGGTGACTTCCCAGGTGGGGGAGGAGGTCGAAGCCGCAGCGGGGATGGCAGAGGAGCCGGCACCCTCGGTCCGACCATCTGTTGTAGATACGTCTACCACCAGGCCTACGGTGCCCCAGAGGGTGGAGGAGCTTTTCTTGCCCAACAACTTGACCGTGGCGGAGGCGCTGAAGGTTGCGGGTCGAGAAGCACCCGGGGCGAAGGTTGCGGGTTTGGTCTATCGACCCGCCCTGCTGGCACAGGCGGCGGTGCGTTATCTCGACCGCAAGATCGGTCTCGATCATGATAAGACGGTGACGGCGCTAACTGCTGAGGTATCCCCCAGGGGAATGGTCCGTTGGGAAGAAATCTTGAAGGAACGCGTTGCGCCTGAATCCCTCGACCGCGCTCCGGCTCCAGAGGCACAATTCGCGGACTTAGAAGCTCCCCTCAGCGATGCAAAGATCTTGAAGGAATTGGAGAAGGATTTCCTCGACTACATCTATTACAGCGCTGGGTTGCGTTTGCCCTCTAATCCTGCGCTCAAGCTGGTTGCCCAGCCGGGCATGACGGAGGAGGAATTTGGAAAGCAATGCGCTGAGGTCGCCCGTGAAGCTAGGGAGGCCGAGGAAGATAAGCTGAGAGATAAGTACGAAACGAAGATTAAAAGGATCGAGGATAAATTAACCAGGGAAGAGCGTGAGTTATCCGACGATCAGACCGAGGCCCAAGCACGGAAGATAGAAAGTTATGTCGGCACAGCTGAGACACTTGCCGGTTTTTTGGGTTTTGGCAGAAAACGTAGTATTTCTGCCACGATGTCCAAGCATCGAATGACGAAGAAAGCGGAGGCAGATATCGAGGAATCGATGGCGCAGATCGAGGCCTTCAAGCAGGATTTAGCCGAGATCGAAAAGGAATTGGTTGGAGAGCTTGAAGAGATCGAGGAGAGATGGGGTGAGGCGACTGAGAAGATCGAAGAGACGGTGATCACGCCTTTCAAGAAAGACATTCACCTCGAACTCTTTGGCGTGGCATGGATTCCCCATTGGAGGTTGGAAATCGGGAGTGAGGTCCTAGAACTGATAGGATACAGGTCTGAATAGATCATAAGCCACGGTGAAGTTGAAGTAAGAGGGTCGAACGCGTCAGATTTCCGTGACATTAACTGTAGCCGCAGGCTTTAGCCTGCGCTTCCATGCGTGCCCTGAAGGGTGCGGTTCCGATTCATTGCAGGACCACAGCTGTAGCCTGCGTTTCTATGCGCACCT
>DUEW01000161.1 GCA_011174845.1 Anaerolineae bacterium
AAATCTCGGGAAAAACGTTTCCTAATCCTGGGATGTATGCCTCCGCTCCCAGAGCTCGAGAGGGCAGCCACATCGACTCCGTGCCAAGCACCACGTCAAAACCTTCCCTACCCAGCTCTCTCATGTAGGTGGCGAATTTCAGGATGTCGAAGGTCGCGTCTTTGATCCCATGAAGTCCCTGATCTTTTAGTTGTTTGATGACCTCCAAAGAAATTTCGTAGCCGGAGAACTTCGGATTATGATACAGGTAGATCGGGTAGCCGGGCGAGACCGCCTCAAGCATTGCTTCGTAAAAGGCAAGCACGCCATCCTTGCTGTGGTGGAAGTAGTAGGGGCCTACCGCTGCCGCACCATCACAACCCGTCTTTTCTGCGTGGCGGGTCAGTTCCACTGTATCGCGGGTGTTGGTCGTTCCCGTGTGGGCGATGATAGGGATCTTGCCGTTGGCGACCTTCACGCAGACCTCTGCCACTTTTTTTCTCTCTTCCACGTTCATCAAGGGACCGGATCCATACGATCCACAGATATACAGGCCGTTCACATTTTCCTTGAGGAAATCGACCAAGTGCTCCAGATTGGCGATATCCAGTTCCCCTTCACGGTCAAAAGGTGTGATCATCGGTGGTACGACACCCTGAAGTTTGAACATAAGCACTATCCTCCGTCAGGCTAAAGCAGTTTGGTTTTGTTTGCTCGAATATTTCTCCAACCCCAGTTCTTTCAGCTTCTCCGGAGTCGGTGTTCCAGTGCGAACGTCCCAGCCCCGCTCTTGGTAGTAGTCGTCCAGCATCTTCCCCGCATCTTCTTTTGTAATCACTTTGGTGTTGAAGTAGTCATGCATTTCGATTCTGCCCTCTGGAGTATCCATGGGCCTGAACCACAGCTCCGGAACCTTGTCATCTTCCCTGCTAAACCCTTCCCGTACATTGACCAGCTTGGCAAAGTTGCTGATTCTTTCTCCACATTTGATGAGTTCGTCGGCCGTTAGGCTCTCTCCTGTGGCAGCGTTATACAGCCTAGCCATGTCATGACCGAAGATCAGACCCTGGTAGGAGTAGATGGAGCATAGCCCGAGAGAGTTCTTGACCCGCATCATATCTTCCATGTGCTTCGTGTAACGGCCGACGTTGAAGCTGCCGCAGTAGGGAGCTTCGGTAAAGATGCGATCGATGACCTCCTGCGGCAGCCCCCACGCCTCGACTTGCTCCCGGATCTCCTCCATGGTCTTGTTGCGACTGTTCGTACGAGTGTGCGATCCACCATGGTGGGGTCTTGTCCGGGTGAAGAAAGACATCATGAGAGGGTGAAAATTAGATGGTCGGGCATCATAGATGAAATCCATCCCCTTGCAGATGCCTGCGTACCAGTATTCCTGAGGATCGAGACCAAACTCTTTTTTGAGCCTATGCCAGCCATCAGCCAGGACGTCACCGAATCCTTCCCGCTTGATCATCATCTGGTACAGCTTGAGGTAGGTATCATAGTCTCGACGTAGCTTCAGGCCTCCCGTGTCCTCTTTCCCCAGCCTTCCCATCTCATACATTTTGGTGGCGAAGTCGATGATCCGAGTGGTGGTGTAGAAATCCATGCCCGAGTTCGAGTTAGCATCCGCCACGATGTGGATCATCTTACGGAAGTCCTTTACTCCCAGAAGCATCCCTGATGTGGCGCTCTTGCTGAACGGTGAGCCATACCCAACCTCGCCGTCGTATTCACCCCCCTTGATTTTCCACTTTAACCGACAAGACAGGATACAGGAGTTGCAGGCGATCACCTCTTCCACCGTTGCCAGGCGAGTCTTCTCTCCGTACAGTTCGTCCCACTCCGATTTGGGCCAGATTCCCGGATACTGAGTGTGCTTGAAGGTATCCCAGCCTGCGGCCAAACCCAGCTTGATCCAGTGATCTCTCTTCGGCCACTGGTATACGCGTTCTCTCAGCTCCTGTGAAAAGTTGAAGAATGCTTCGGGATTTTCGACCTCCACATCACCGCTGCCGTTTACCGCGATCGCCTTGAGATTCTTTGATCCCATGACCGCGCCAAGACCGCCACGGCCTAAGGAGTTCGTCTTGTCTACAATGGAGAGGGCGTTACGGACCAAGTTTTCACCAGCGGTTCCAATGACCATGACACCTGTTTCTGGTCCTTCCTCCCGCACAAGTTCATTGGTCACCTCTTCGATACCTCTTCCCCACAGATCCTCAGCATCGACGAGTTCGATCTTCTCGTCACGGATACGCAGATAAACCGGCGAAGGCGCCTTACCCGAGATGACCAGGTGCTGGCAACCCGCCCGATTGAGGGCGACACCGAAATATCTTCCACCCACTGTGCTGGCTCCCACATAGAAGCGCTCATCGTCGGAGGCGTAGGTTGGGTACTTGGTAATCGACGTGGTCTTGGGTGTACCTGGTGTCAGTGTACCAACCAATAGCCCGGGATTGATGATGATCTTATTGTCTGGGGAAAGTGGATCGGCCCGGGCGAGAAGATGGTCTGCAGCAAGCTTCCAGCCGACGCCGCACCCTCCAAGCAGATCCTGGTTTGCCTGCGTCTCTACTGGCTCTCTGGTTACTTCACCGCTGGAAAGATCGACAAACACCGTCCAATAGCCCGGTCGAGGCATCTCTGGCTCCTTTCAAACACTCGCTATCAGGTTTGAACCAGGATCTTATAGCTGGTATGCTCCGTATTCGCCACGATGGCTCCGTAGGGACAAGCTCTCAGGCATGCGGGATTCCCACCGCACAGATCACAACTCAGGGGGAGAATTACCGGCACTGTGTGATCCGTTTCTACTTCTCGATCCATCACGATGACAGACTTTGCCGGATTGAAGACCCCGTGCCTGACATAGGAACAGGCCAGCTGGCAGCTGCGGCAACCGCGGCACATGCTAGGGATGATTACGATCCCTTCAATTCTCATCGCTGGTCCTTCCTCACGATGGCCGGTAGACGATCTCCAGCCGATTGCCTTCCGGATCGTTAAAGTAACCGATGGTCCATCCGTTGCTGGTCGCACGTACATCGTACAAGGACACGCCTTTGGATTGCAGGGAGGACGCCGCCTGATCGAAATCTTCCACAATCAGCCCGATGTGGCTATAACCAGGGTCAGAGAGCTCCCTGGCTACAAGAGACGAGGTCGTGGGTAGGATCTCGATCACCAGACCCTTTTCTCCCTCTAAGAAAAAGATCGGCGGTCTGCCTTCCTTCTCCAGCGTGCGAACCACCTTGAAGCCCAGCTTATCGAGATACCACCGGGATAAGGCGACCGGATCTCTGGCGTATATTCCAATGTGCTCGGCGTTCATCTCAGCTTTCCACTTCCGCAAAAGCGGTCACAGGCATGGCCTCGATCCCGTACAAGCGAAGAGGAATGGCGTAAAAACGGCGTATTTTTTTGCCCAGAATAAGCTTTAAATTCAGGTCTTCGATCACGAATGTTTTTTGCTTCTTTTTCAGCAAGAAGATCTTGTGCACCGGAAACTGGATCGGAGAAGCGGCCTTCCCCTCCGGGATATTTTCGATCCCAATCGTGTCGATGCCGAAAGCGCGGATGTTGAAGTTGTCGACCAAGTAGTTGGCCGCCTCCACGGTGAAGCTGGGTTGATCAGCCACATAACGCTCGGGCTCCTGATTGCGGATCTTTGACCATCCTGTGTAAATCAGCAGCACATCGGCCTTGGACAACTCCTTTTCATGGGGTCGAAGTTCATCCACGCTGATCTTTTCCCTCTCCGCCTTGGGAAGCTCCAGCAGTAGAGGGTGCTCGAAGATGAAATAGCTTAGATATAACTCATGAAGCTTGAAGCCATCAGGGTCCACATGGAAGGGAACATCGATATGGGTGCCTGTGTGAGCGAAAAATTGTGCGATGCTGGTGTTGTTGTACGAACTCCAGCGGACATCGGTTTCGTCGCTATCCTCAGGCATGGGTGCCATCCGAGACCGTTTGATCACCTTGGGCTTATCGATGGCGCCAGGCATGACGATTTCCTGTGGAATCAACGAATAGGAGAGTTCGATGAACATATCTCACTCCTCGAGTATGGATTTGGGGAATTATTGGTTGGTTATCTCAGTATAACGTATAACATTTTATACGTCAATACATATTTACATTAATACAAAATTATGACTTGACATTTATAGGGCCGCATGATAATATTTTTTTAATAGACGCCCCACCCATGGAGCAGGATTTTTGAACGTACGATGCATCCAATGGTATTCCATGGGACGAATTCAAAACTGCCAAAAACTGTATAGGAATGGAGCCCGATGGACTTGAATGACGAGTTCCAACAGACATTTCTAAGGGCGAACTTAGAAGTGCATCCCGATTCGCCCGTTCCGATTTACTACCAATTAAGTCGCTTTTTTATCAAGCTGATCCAGGACGAAGTTTTTCAACCCGGCACTCGTTTCCCTTCCGAGGAAGCTATCTCCACTTATTACCATGTGAGTCGGCCTACAGCAAACAAGTCGGTGCAGATCCTGCTCAACGAAGGTTGGCTTTCGCGCGACAAGCAAGACAAGCGATCGGGGACCTTTGTGAAGGAAAAGCCCTACATTAGTTTGGGTTTCCTGACGGAAGGAATGAGCTTTGCAGACCAGTTTCCCCAAGATGTGCCCATAAGGAGTGAGATCGTCTCGATGCAAAACATCCCGGCAACGGGCAAGATGGCCAAGATCCTGCAGTTGCAGGAGGGAGATCCGGTCATTCACATGAGAAGGCTGAGATACGCTTTCGACGAGCCGATCATGGTCTGCGATTCCCGATTTTCCGAAACGAGGTTCCCGGGCATCGTCGGGAGCGACCTCGTGCAGGATAGCCTCTATAAAACGCTAGAAGTACGCTACAACTGCCCCATCGTTAGCTCCGAGCGCTACGCCACAGCCGTAGAGGCGGTCGATCCCGAAGTCGTTAGACTACTCGGGGTACCCCCCTTCTC
>DUEW01000162.1 GCA_011174845.1 Anaerolineae bacterium
GGCAGCCTCCGTGTTATCAATATCTACCGAGGCAGTTGCTACTCCGGGCCAATGACCCTGTATGACCAACGGCGCCCCTCTCTCTAAAAGTTCACGTAATTCGAGGTCATCGGAGCGAGGACCTGAGAGGATAATCCCATCGACATGTCCGCCTCGAAGCAGATATTCACAGCGCTCAGCGCCATTCTCCACCGGGACGGGCGCGAAAAGGACTTCGAAATTCGAGGCCGAAGCCGCATCGTGCACGCCTCGCAACACCTGGGGAAGAAACGCATCGGAGAAAGCTTGTTCGGGTGTCTGTCGTTCTACATAGGCGATGATTCGGGTTTGGCCGGTGACCAGGCGTTGAGCTGAAATGTTCGGGTGGTAATCCAGCTGCTTGGCTGCTTCCAACACCTTTTGACGCGTATCCTCGCTGATCCTCATCCCTGGCACATTGTTGAGGACAAAAGAGACCGTGGTCCTGGAAACCCCAGCCAATTCCGCGACATCACTCGCGGTAACACGTTTTTGCATTCTCCTCCTTGTATGCTGACACGTGTTAGCATTATTATTGCATCGCCGTCATCGACTGTCAAGCAGTAAAGAGAATCGGGTACATTTCACGCTCGTGGTCGATGCGAGCCGATGCGCATGCTGAGCCCTTCGGCTGGCTCAGGACTAATCCTTCGACAAGCACAGGATTGGCCCTTCGGTAGGCTCAGAACTGGCTCTTCGACAAACTCAGGATTGGCCCTTCGACTGGCTCAGGAGAAGACTTGCTATAGGCAGTACAAAGCCTGTTGAAGTTCGCTCATTAGAAATGTATCCTGGAATCATGGGGTAAACCGATTGTCTTTATTGGTACTAGAGAGATGAATGGGTTATCCTTAGGCTTACGTCACGTCGATCTAGTTCATATTCCTATCCATGTACGTTAGGTATGAACATCGGGAGGATACCTACAATGCTGCAACGCGTCGCTGTCGAAGAGAAGTACCTGGAGGACTATCGACCGATCGTCGGAGGTGAGGTCCTAGAAGAAATCCAACGATTGGCCCGTGGATTGAAGGATGCCCGCATCGTCCACATCAACGCCACCGCCTTCGGCGGCGGTGTGGCGGAGATCCTGATGACCTTGATCCCCCTGATGCGCGATGTCGGCCTCGACGCGGAATGGCAGATCATTGAAGGAAGTGATGAATTCTTCAATGTGACAAAGGCCAGTCACAATGGTTTGCAGGGTATGGAAATCCCCCTTACAGAAGAGATGAAGGCTATCTGGCGCCGGTACAACGAACACAACGCCAAGCTCCTCGAAGGGGAATACGATTACATCATCGTTCACGACCCCCAGCCAGCAGGCTTGCTCCACTACCACGGTCGTTCGGGAGGAAAGCATTGGATATGGCGCTGCCACATCGACACTTCGCATCCTAACCCCGACTATTGGGACTTCTACGCACCTTACATTGACATTTATGAGGCGGCGGTGTTCACGATGGAGCAGTATGTCGGTCCAGGGGTTGAGTTTGAACACCTGGCGATCGTCCCCCCAACCATCGACCCTTTGTCGCCCAAGAACGCTCCGATCCCCACGGAAGAAGCACAAGAGGTCGTGAGCGGTTTCGGAATAGACCTCGCGCGACCCTTGATCACCCAGGTGAGCCGATTCGATCCCTGGAAGGATCCCATGGGCGTGATCGACGCCTATCGCTTAGTTAAAGCCGAGATCTCGGAAGTCCAATTGGCGCTCGTCGGATCGATGGCATCTGACGACCCGGAGGGCTGGTACTTCTTGGACAAGACCTCACGCCATGCTGGCGAAGATGATGACATCCACATCCTGCACAACTTCCACGGCGTAGGTGGCTATGAGGTGGGTTGTTTTCAAACCGCATCGGATGTCGTGATTCAGAAATCGACGCGTGAGGGTTTCGGTCTGGTGGTTACCGAGGGTTTGTGGAAGGGCAAACCCGTGATCGGCGGGAACGTCGGGGGGATCCCCCTGCAAGTGATCGACGGCAAGACAGGATTCCTGGTCGACACCATCGAAGCTTGCGCAGAAAAGACGCTCTACCTCTTGCAGCACCCGGACGAATCTCGGATCATGGGTGAAGGTGCACATGAGCACGTGCGCAAGAACTTCCTCATCACCCGTCACTTGAGGGACTACTTGGACTTGTTCAATAAGATGAAATAAGGAGACAGCTGGGGATTAGGGATTGGGGATCAGGGATTAGGTGATTACTCCAGCTTAGACTTGTTGAGTTACTCGGATTTCGCACCCTGTTGAGCCAGGTGTTCTTGGTAAGCCTTCCAGCCGGGGCACCAAGTGGTGTGCCAGAACCAGAACCGTCCCAACAGCGACTTCGGTCTTGCTTCCGCTTTCTTCCGCAATGGACAATCCTCGCAACGAATGGTTTTTTCGGATTGTTCAACCATGGTTTTCTCCTCTGTGGAGATAAATAGACAGATTAGATCCTTGCTGATTGATATCGTCCAAATAAATCCAACGCCTCACTCCTGATCCCTGATCCCTAATCCCCACTTCCATTTGATCCAAACTACAGACTACTAGCCTAATTGATATCCGCCTCATCTGGCTCGGGATTCAATTCCTGCATCAAGCCGCTCGTCATGAAAATCACCCGTTCAGCAAGGTTCGTAACCCGATCGGCAATCCGTTCTAGCTTATGTCCGACGAACATCAAGTAGATTCCCACGTTGGTCATGTCTTTGCCTTCGCTCATCATCTCAACCAATTCGCGGAAGAGCGCTTTGTAATGAAGATCGATGACATCGTCCTGTGTGGCCACCGAATAGGCGATATTTTCGTCGACCTTCGTGTAAGCCTCTAAGGCTTTTCTCAACATCCTCAACGCAAGATCCGCCATCTGATTCAGGCTCGGAGGCAACTCCAAAGCCCCATCATCTGGCAAGCGTAACACAATCTTTGCGATACCGGCTGCGTGATCTCCCATCCGCTCCAGGTCAGTTACCATGTTCAACGCCGCCACAATCGCTCGTAAATCTCCAGCCGCTGGCTGTTGAGACGCGATCAGATTTAAAGAAGCCTCTTCAACCTTGAACCGAAGGGCATTCACTTGGGCATCGTTGGCGACAATCTCCTGGGCAAGGATCTCGTCTCGATTACGCAACGCCTGCATGGAATGGACGATGGCTGATTCAAGCAGACTGCCCATTCTCAAGGTATCTTCCTTCAGAATTGCGAGATCGCGATCCAGGATCGCCCTCACTGCTACGCCCTTTTCTTTATCCGTCACGCACCACTCCCTTCCGAGACATCCCTTAAGTCTCGAGCAGGGCAACCCCACCGGTCTCTATTAAATCAGCAAAGTGATCGGGAAGATCCGTTTCCCGGATCGCATCCGCCGCCGCGCTCACATCATACCTCACACGGCGGATTTCAACCTTCGTTCGTCCTCCCGTATTCAATATAGCATAGCTCCCGCGTGGGTCGCCATCCTTGGATTTTCCCACCGAACCGGCGTTGACGAAAAGCGTACTATTGATTGTTTTTGTATAGGGCAAGTGGGTGTGACCGAAGAGCAGCACATCGGTGCCAGCGAGCTTGGCGATCCGTTCGAAGGATGCCTTGGGACGGTCCTGATAGAGGTATTCGTTGATCTTGCGAGGGCTGCCGTGTACGAGGAGTATGTACGGACGCCTTCCTTCGAGTCTGATCTGTAACGGCAGCTCCTGTAAGAAAGCTTTGTTTTCGGCTGTGGTCCGCTGGCGAGTCCACAGTAGCGACAACTTACCCAATCGATCTTCCTCCACGGTCTTATAGGCACAGCCACAATCATCCATGTCAAAACCTACGCCCTCATCATAGTTGCCCCTCACCGTGGAAATGTCACGATCGCGGATGAACTCGATAACCTCGTTCGGAAACGCGCCATATCCGACGAGATCGCCTAGACAATACACCAAGTCTGGGCTTTGATTTTCGATGTCCTCCCAAACGGCTTGCAACGCGTGCTGGTTGGCATGAATATCTGAGATGACGGCGAATTTCAAAATCGTCTCCTGAACAACCTTAGTGGAAGTACTGTGAATTCGCTCGATGAGAGCCCCGGTTTGTCACCATTGCCAAGGATTGTAAGGGTGTGGGTTCTCCTCGTCCAGAGGCGATCGGTATGGAGAAAAGGAATCTGGGATCAGAGTTCAGTAGCAAACCCCTCGCTTCATTTCCTGATCCCTATTCCCTTATCCCTGATCCCTTTCCCTCACCGCTTCTCCTTATAGAGGGTGTAAGGCTCGTCAGGGTAGTAATGGTAAATCCGTCGATCTGAGAATTCATGCATCACAGCTTCATCTTGCTCCGGGTTGATCTTCCAGGCGACCAAGAGGTCGCTCTCGGTGAAAGGTGGTGCGAGGATGAGCAAATTGCCGTACCTGTGCCATCTGTCAGCGTGGACGAACACAAGCGCCCCTTCTAGATCGACTCCTTGAAAAGGCCGTGAATACGCTTCTGATATTCCATACAGACCGTGCATCCCCCCGAGGCGGATGGGGAGGTAGAAGAGGCAGTTGAACGCGATCAGAATCGTGACGAACCCGGTCGTAGCCAATCGACGAATTCTTACATAGCCTCCACCTTCCCCCAGCCAACCCCCAAACCAAGCTACACCGATCGCGCTCGCGACCGCAGCAGCCGGGAGGGCCTCATAGTAGTAGCGCGGTCCGAAGAGCCAGGACCCGATCCAATAAGCACCATAAACGAGGATCAGGCTTAAGGGGATGAAAGCAAGTATCCACCCATCTAATCGGCGGCGAAGCGCATAGACGCCGAAGGGCAGGAACAGCCATGAAAGGTATGGCCACCCGAAAAGATCATGCCTACCGACGCGCAGGCTGAAGTTCGTGTTTTCATACGCCCAATGCAGGTTGTGGCCTGATTCCGTGACACCTACCCCTTGTCCGAAACCCACCCGATCGTACTCCCACCATAGGGTATACGGATTCAGAAACGGATCTCCGGTTAAGGCTGCCTGCCATAGGAGGAGAATGGCGCTCAAGATCAAGGCTAACCCGCACACGGCCAACAATCGTCTACGTGCTGCACCTTCACCGCGCAGGAGGAGGTAGGCCCCATGGATGCCAAAGGGAAGGAACACGCCAAGAGCGGTCAGCGGTCTGGTTAAGGTGAGCAAGCCGAGAGTCGAACCCGCC